>WQYP01000105.1 GCA_009781185.1 Phycisphaerales bacterium
GGGAAGGGGGGGGGAACGTTTGGGGGGGGGGGGAGGAGTGGGGTTTTTGAGTGTTTTTGTGGGGCGAGCGGGGGCCCCTTTTGTGATTTTTTGTGGCCCCCCCCCCCCCTCACACACACACACATCTTCATCTGGTTGCCAAACGTCTAAACCCGGACAATCTGCGGCAGATGATCAAAATGAGAGTCATCGCTACAAAGCGTCAATTTGTGTCACCCGTAACGACCCCTTCACGATTTCACTGTAGGCGTTGGTATCCAAGGCGATGTTCACTGCCACTACTCCGGATCGATTCGTTCAAAATCTCTCATGGCAGCGTCGAACTCCGAATCGTCCACCCATGTTCCGACGATATCGCTCAAATCTCTTTGCACAGGCGACTCGTCTTTTCCCCCAGTCACTCCAAGTCCCCGTGCCACCGCCTCTGCCGCCACTTCTTGTACACTCCGCCCCTCCACCGCGGCTTTCTGATGCAGCGTCTTGTCCACATTCGCCGGTAAATTGTCCAATATGATCGTCATACCTTGCATTATATCGTCCGTTTCGCCCGGCAACCACGAAAAAGGCGGGCACAGAAAATGAAGTCCTATTTCCTCCTTTGCCGACAATCCTATGATGATCCGCTCCATCCTGCATTACATCATACTCTCGCTCTGTCTGGTTCTGGCGATTTACGTTGTCGCCAAACGCCGGAATATCATCCCCAATGGCATCTGGCGTCATTCTTGGATGGAACCCTCTATCGGTCGCTACGATTTCTCCATTGGCATCAACGACTTCGCTGGCTTCACCTTCTTCTGGACCTACCACCTCCCCACCCCTCGTCCTTGGCCCGCCACCCGGCCTGCCAGGCCCGGCGTCTACGAAGGGAACGAATGGGCTTACAGTCTGCACAACTGGCACGGCTTCACCTACGCCGTCATCGGCTCAGCCGCCGCCGCCCGTATGCCCATCACAAAAGTCGCTACCATTTACGTCATTCCCTGGCAATGCCTCCTTACCCTCTTGCTGCTCTATCCCGCGGTGTACCTCCTCACCCGCTTCCGTCGCCGCCCAAAATCCGCACATGGCTTCCCCGTCATCCTGTCCCCAACACCGGCTCGCGAAGCGGCATGCAAGCCTGCCGGCTAAATAACTATTTTGACGCCGGCCCTTTGATTGCGGACCAGTCGCGCACGTGAATCCGATCGGCCCAGGCTTGCCAGGCGGTGCTTAATCGCTTCACATCTTCCGGGCGGGCTTTGGACAGGTCGTGCATTTCGGTGCGGTCCGCGGTCATATCGAACAACTCCCACGGCCCCCCAAATTCCTGCACCAATTTCAAATCCTCTCCTCCCTTTATCTCACGCACGGCCTTATTTCCTTCATGCTCCCAGAACAGCATGTCATGCACGGGCCGCTCGATCCCCTTGAAAATCGGCAGCAGGCTCTTGCCCTCCATCGGCAAAATCGCCTGCCCTTTGTATTCCCTGGGATAACTCCCGCCGGCCACATCGAGCACCGTGGGCATCATGTCGATCAGATGCCCCACCTGATTCGACACCGTTCCGGCCTTGATCGTGCCCGGCCAATACGCAATAAATGGCGAAGAAATCCCCCCTTCATGATCCCAATGCTTGTACAACCGAAACGGCGTATCCGAAGCATTCGCCCAGCCAATGTGATAGGAACACCACGACTCCTTCGTCCCCGGCTGGGCGCCCTTGACGCCGCGATCGATGGATTCGGCACTCGCACCGTTGTCAGACATAAACATAATCAGAGTGTTTTGCTCGATGCCGGCGGCTTTCACGGTAGCCATCACCTTGCCGATGTTTTGATCAAGACAATCGACCTGTGCCGCGTAAACGGCCATGCGATGAGACCATGCTTTTTGTGCATCGGAGCCAAGCGATTCCCATGTAGGCGCCTTGGGATCGACGGGCTGCATATCCCATTTCGGATCGACGATGCCCAGTTCCACTTGCCGCTTGTGGCGAGAATCGCGGAGCTTCTCCCAGCCCATCGCATATTTTCCTTCATACTTGGCAATATCTTCAGGTTTTGCTTGAAGCGGAAAGTGCGGAGCGTTGAAGGGAAGGTAAAGGAAGAAAGCTTGATGTTCAGCGGCGGCGGACTTGATGAAAATGTTCGCATTGTCGGCGAAGGCGTCGGTGGAATAAAAACCTTCCATCGGCGGCACGTAAGGCTGATCGTTGCGAACCATCTCGCTCGCTCTCAGGCCGCCGACTTCATGGAAGTTGTGACCGAAGTAGTTCATGCCGCCGCCGAGGAGGACGAAGGAGTCATCGAATCCGCGGTCGCAGGGCCAGAAGGGGCGTTCGGCGCCGACATGCCATTTGCCGGACATGAGCGTTTTGTAGCCCGCGGGCTTGATAGCTTCAGCAATGGTGACGCACGAACTGTTCAACTGATCGGTATATGCCGGTCCGCCGAGCTTTTCGTTTTGCGCCTTAGCACCGACCATGTTGCCAATGCCGGCCTGATGCGGATAGAGGCCAGTGAGGAGACAGGCGCGGGCAGGGCAGCAGCGTGCCACGTTGTAGAACTGTTTGAACTTCATACCGCTGTTGGCAAGGCGGTCGAGGTTTGGCGTGTTGATTTCGCCGCCGTAGCAGCCGAGGTCGGAGAAGCCCATGTCGTCGACGAAGATGAGAATGACATTGGTTTTTTGCGGAGGAGACGCGGGAGTTTGGGCGTGGGCAGGGGAGGCGGTGAGGGTAGCGGCGGTGAGAAGTGCGGCGGCAAAGCCAAGTGTGGCGTGATTCATGATTATCCTCGCAAGTCATGTGATGAAGGCGAGGGTATCGCGAGGGAGGCGTTGTCGCAACTGGGGGAAGTCGTTAAATCCCCGCAAAGTTTAGCCGCGAGCGGACAGGCGAGCGCTCTGTGATGTCATATGGGGGCTGCAAAACCTGCCACGCACCCGGTCCCGTAGGGACCGGAACCGCCTTACGATTGTGGCTCTGATTTTTCGCAGTCTATGGCACCTTCAGCGGCACAGTCGCAGAAAGCTCGTCGAAACCGGTCAGATGCACTTTGAGTGTGACCGTGACTGCTTTGGCCGTTTTGAGATCGATGCTGGCTGGTACTCCGCCGGAGTACTCGCAAGGGCTGCTTCAGCCAAATGCCATTTTGCCAAGGAGTGTCGATTTACCATCGACATTGAGATAGACCTCCGGCGGGTTCTCCTGGTCGCAACAGATGGGCGAATAGGTTTCGCCGGCCTGTCCCGTGATGTGGAACGTATCCGACTTGATGTTGACTTTGTCGTAGACCATCGTCGCTTGGAATTCAAGTATCTTTGGGCCGCTCAGGGTCAGGACTTGCTTGGCACCGGTCGCCACTTTTAGCGACGGCATCCCGTCTCCATAGATAAGCAGCGATTGTGGGTAGATGCCCAGCTCCGCGACAAGAATCGTATAATTCCCCGGAATGACTGTTACCAATTCTCCCACTTTGCCGCTGACGGTCACGTTGAGATTGGCGTCAGGGGAGGTCAGGATGATTTGGCCGAGGTATTTTTGTGGTGCGATGACTTGGAGACTTGCCGTGGGGCCGCGGTAGGGGAGGAGCGTCAATTCACTGCCGTCTTTGGCAAGGTGCTGGACCTCGAAGATACCGTCGGATGTACTGATGTATTTGGAGAGGGGCTGAACCAGGCGGAACTTGGGGAGCCGATCGTCAACAACTTTTGAGGGCGAACTGATGACGATGCCGTCTTGGCCGCTGGTGTAAAAACCGTCCAGGTTGGCGTCGAAGAGGGCAACGGTGGATTGTCCGATCTTACCGGTTTGGGTGCCGGCAGGTTGGAATCCGCCAATTGTGATCACGCTTTTCTTTTCGGTTTTGGGGTCCGTTTGAGAGTAGCAGTGGCCCCAGCCCGTGAGCAGGTACTTTCGTCCGTGGTTGAGTGTGAGTTCCACGGTCGCGTCTGAGCCGGAGGGCGGGGTATCGAAGGTGAGTTCCTGTGTGGGAGTTTTGATGAGCAGTTTGCAGTGCAGCAGGTGGTGATCGTCGACCTTGGCCGGCGTTTGGGCTTTCACGATGCATTCGATTCCGCCGAGCGTGAGTTTCGTCGTGGGATGATCCTCATCCAGGAGAAACCGCCCCAGGTTCGGGTCACCGCCACCCAAAGCCACAACCGACGGCGACATGTAAGTGGAGGTATCGGCGGGGATCGCGGTGGTGACCAGTGGGACCTTGATCGGACCGGCGGCCTGGCAGCCCCACAGCGACGCGGCGATGGCCATGACCATACCGAGAAGAAGCGTTCGTATGGACATAAGAAACCCTCCACGAAGGGGCGTGCTTTAAGTTTTGCGATATTGGCGCATGTTGGATGGTTGCTGTCAAGATCGATTCGCGCAATAGCCTTGCGTGGAAACGCAAGGCTGCGAATGCCAGAAGCTCTCATAAAACGGATGTGTGAGCCGCGCAGGAGGCGTTAAGCCTTGCGTTTCCACGCAAGGCTATTGCATCAGTCTCGCGACTTCTGCGGCCACGCGGTCGGCGGCGAGGATGCCTTCGCGTGGATGGAGCGGTTTGACCAGGTCCGCGAGTTGCTGCGAGATATCTTCGCGCATCGCCGGGTTATTGAGCAGTTCGATGCACTTGCGGGCGACCGGCAAAGGTGAGCCGTAAAAGGGGATGAACTCCGGCACGATCTGCCGACCGGCGAGGATGTTGACCAGGGCGATGAATCGCGTGGTGATGAAGAATTTGGCGAAGAGATGCCACTTCCACCATTCGACGGAAAAGATCACGACCATCGGTTTGTGTTGGCGTGCGATCTGCAGCGTCGCGGTGCCGGACTTGGTCAGCACCAGGTCGGCCCAGCGAATCGTCGCGTCCGTCGTTGCTGTTCCACCTCCCCCCTCTCCCCCTGCGCTGTCGGCCACGCGAATCTCTACCGGCGTGTTGGCATTTCGCAGATGACGGCGAATCTGCCAGGCACGCTCTTCGGAAGGCGCCACGGCAATGAAGTGGGCGGTCGGAAATCGGCCCTTGATTTCCGAAAGGATTTCCAGCATCGGTTGCATGTGGGCGTCGATCTCCGCGCGACGGCTGCCTGGGAAAATCGCGATCCGCGGGGCGAGCTCAAGCCCCGCATTACCATGCGGGGCTTCCCCCCCCCCCTCGCCTTCTCCCCGCAAAGCGGGGTCGCTACCTTCCGCATCCGCCGGAACATCGAACATCGGATGACCCACGTAGAGAGCGTTGACGTTGCGTTCGCGGAAGTATGCTTCCTCGAACGGTAGTACGCAGCACAAGGTATCCACCCACAGTCGCAGCTTTTTGATCCGCCACGGACGCGAGGCCCAGATTTGTGGGGCGACGTAATAACAGACGGGCAGTTTGTGTTTTTTTGCCACCGCCGCGATCTGCAGGTTGATCGCGGAGGAATCGATCGGAATCACGACGTCGGGCGGGGCCGTTTCGAACGTCTGCCTGATTTGCCGGAGCACTTTCATCCAGTAGTGTGATTCCATGACCAGGGCGCGCAGGAACATGGCGGAACGGCCGACGGGATTGGCGATGAGGCGGCAACCTGCCTGTGCCATTCGTTCGCCGCCGACGCCGGTGAATTGTGCGTCGGGGAACTTTCGCCGCAGCGCGTGGATCAGCGATTCGCCAAGCGCATCGCCGGAATGCTCCGCTGCGGTGAGAAAAAAAGTGGGCGCTGCAATGATACGATCCTCTCAAAATATCAGAGCTGCCATCGTAAGAGTGCGCTATCGTAACGGCAATCTGACGATTGCGGCTCTGATGGTTTGTGGGCTAATTTTCCAGACAGTGCCGCGGCTGCGGAGCGGGCGAGCAAGGCTCGGGCGGCCGAGTCGGCAAGGATTGCCAGAGCTGCAACACCGTTTTCGGTCGAAGGCGGAGAATCAGCCGGTAGCGTTCTTGCTTGTGAGCGAGTTCATACGCATTGCCGCCCCGCAAAGTAATCACCGGCCCCCAGCCGACCGGACAAAAGCGCACACGAGGATCTTCGGCGCCATACAGCACCACTTGCGGACAGCCGACGGCCGAAGCGGTGTGGGCAACGCCGGTGTCGATGGTGATGGCGGAATGAGCCAACGCCTGCAAGGCCAGCAACTCCCGGATGCAGGTTCTGCCGGCCAGCGAATGAACGTGCGAAGCCTGCCCACCGACCGAGGCGGCCAGATCGTTGGCGACGTCATGCTCGGCAGCGGTGCCCGTGAGAACAATCATCGCCTCGGGCATGTGACGCCGTACGCCGGCCAATACCGTTCGCCAATTCTCCAGCGGCCACCATTTGCCGGCGCCGTGCCGGGAGCCGATCCAGTTCATGGCCGTGCGACCATTGCCGTAATGCACCAGCACGATCGGCTCGCTTCGCCAGCCGCATTCACGGGCCAAACGACCAGCGATGTCAGCTCGCTCCGCTTCCGTGATCGACAAGACGGCAGGGTAAACATCCTCGGGCCTCGGACGACGCTCTTCCTCGACGGCGGTTGGATTGTCCCATTCCGGCATCCCCAAAGTGATCCGCTCCAAGGGAATGCCTGCCCGCCTGCAAATGCCCATGACCGCCCGAAATTTGCGGCCTTCGCGATTGTAAAGGCAGACGCGGCCGATGCCTTCTTCTCGAATCGCCGCAGCCATACGCCGTTCCATGCCCGTCAGCCACCATGGCAGGCGCACGAAACCGGTCACATACACACGACTGATATAATCGAGACCACGATACAAATCGGGCGTCCAGGCGTAGGGGGACATGATTTGAACAGGCTGCCCGCTCAAACGCGCCATGAACCGCAGCGACGGCATGATACTCACCAAATCTCCCAACCGCTTGAATACCATGGCCAACATAGGACCACAAGTCAATGCGACGTCTGCCGCTTTGGCGGTATGGAGTGAAGGTGACATCAGTGAGGGTGCCATAAGCCATCTTCCAGGGTGTACTCGTTTTTGAAATATCAGAGTCGCAATCGTAAGATTGCGACGCAATAACTGCAATCTTACGATTGCGGCTCCGATCGTTCCTATTCTCTCACGAAGGATCACACGTATGAAATCCTCCATTCGTCAATGCCTTTCCCTCGCTCTGCTTGCCGCTCTGACCTGCTCCTGTACCACGCAATCCGCCAGCAAACCCATCGACATCCAGCCGGATAACACGCTCCCCGCCGGCGTCTATTCCGATCCCACCCAGATCAAAATGGTCTGGATGATGACCAACTTTTTCGACGACGCCATGACCGACAAGTTTATCGCCATCGCCCGGCGTGCCGGCAAAGCGGGCTACACGCACGTGCTTGTTTCCGACGTGAAGTTCATGAAGTGGGACTTCATGGGCGACAAACTTGCCGACAACGTTCATCGATTTGTCGACGCATGTCACAAGGCCCATTTGAAAGTCTGGGCTGGTTGCGCTCCCATGGGCTACGCCAATGCCCTTTTGATGCGTGATCCCAATCTTGCCGAGGGGCTGCCCGTCGAAGGCGATTTTATTGTTGACCAGTCGCTGCTGCTCAAGCCCTACGATCCCGACCTCAAACTCGCCAACGGCGATTTTTCGGGAACTCGGACCTTAGAACCCACAACACGGCCTCAGTTATCCGTCCCCACCGGCTGGTCCGCCGACCTTTTCAACCAATCGATCTTCCTCGACAGCGTCATCACCTGGGGCGGCAAGCCATCTCTTCGCATTGAGCCTGCTCCGGTGAAAGAAATCTCCGCTGAAGCGCTTGCCGCCGGCGAAAGGCCTCCCGCCAACGGCGTCTGGCAGTCCATCGACGTTAAGCCGTTCCACTATTACCACCTCCACGCGATGATTAAGACTCAAGGCAAATCGCTCAAGCGCGGCACGCAAATCGCTGTCGTCGCTGACGATCCCAAACACCCCGGCGAAAAAACTGTTCTCAACTATCAGACGCCGCTGCTGCCGGCCACCACCGATTGGCAGGAATTCAACATGACGTTCAACTCGCTGGAGTATTCGCGTGTGAAGCTCACGCTTCCCGGCCGCCGAAGCGGTGGCGGTGGCGGAGCGGGCGGTCAAGGATCCGAAACCGTCTGGTGGGCTGATGTCACCATTGAGCCCGGCCAATTCGTCAACATCATCCGCCGCGACGGGGCTCCGCTGAAAATCATCAACCGTACCGTCGGTGCACAAACTTTCTTCACCAAAGGCATCTTTGGCAAGGTTCCCCCTGTCGTCGAAGGCAAGGACATCACTCCCGTCGTCGATTCTTTTCTTGGCCGCTCTCCTGGCGCCGGCACCTACACCATCTGGCACACGCCGCCGGCCATCAACCTCATCCCCGGATCACGTCTCCGCGCCGGCGATATCCTCCGCGCCTCCTACTACGTCCCGGCTATCATCCATGACGGCCAGGTGATGTGCTGCATGGCTGAACCGAAAACCTACGACATCATCAAATGGCAAATCCAGCAGATTCACCGCATCATGAACCCCGACGGCTACTTCATGGGACACGATGAACTCCGCTCTCAAGGCTACGATAAATCCTGCGTGGACAGCGGCAAATCGATGCAAGAACTCCTCGCTGACAATGTCTGCCGCATCACCAAAATGATCAAAGCGGAAGATCCTGGCAAGGACATCTGCACCTGGTCCGATCTGTTCGACCCGTTCCACAACGCCAAGAACGACGGCAAACGCTACTACCTCGTCAAAGGCGTCTCGCCCTGGTACGGCGCCTGGACCGGCCTCGACCGCGATGTGATCATCATGAACTGGCACGGCCCGTTCGACGGCAACCAAAACGCCGCGGTCAAATTCTTTTCCGACCTGGGCCATCGCCAGATCCTCTCCGGCTATTACGACAAACCCATCGATCCCTTCCGCGGCCGCCTCGATAACGCCTCCCACTACCCCGGCGTGATCGGCTCCATGTACACCACCTGGACCGCCAACTTCGACCTCATGGAAGATTTCGCGAAACTCTGCGACGAATGGAAATCCCAACACGCGACCCCCAAACTCGGCGATTACCCCTATCCCGACTACACCCCGTAATCAAAGGTAGCTCACAGGACATCTCAAAAATAAAAGCACCCTGCGGTAGCACGGTGGTTGATTCTCCAATTAAAATGTCGCCATGCGCCGACACACGCTTCTCATCATCGCCTTGTTTCTGATTCTCGCCATCACTCTGTTCCTTCAATTCCACCCCATCCGTCCGCTGCCGCAAAGCGGGGTCGCTACGGACATTTTTTCGGAATTGCCACTATTGGCGGATGCACCCTTGAACGACTCAACAACTTGACGACTTAACGACTTTGCGACTCAAATCGTTTAGAATATCTTCCTCATACTTTCGCACCCAAACGGACGCCATGGGCTTACTGACCTTCATCCTCTTTTTCGTCTGGGCTCTGGCCATGGTCTTTTCCATTTGGGCCTTCGAAGCCGCGCGCATGTTTGCTCGCCGCTGTGCCAAAGCGAAAAATCTATCCGTTCTCCTGCCCAACCCCGTTCCTTCCATTGCCCTGATCCTTCCCGTCAAGAGCGTCGAGGAAGATACTGCCGAGAATCTCCGTGCTCTGCTGAAGCTGACCTATCCGCGTCTCCGCATTCTCTTTGCCGTCGAATCTCAAACCGACCCGGTCGTCTCTCTGTTGAACACTCTTACCGCCGAGCTTCCTTCAGAGAAGTACGAGATCGTCATTGCCGGCCGCGCTACCGTCCGCGGGCAGAAGATTCACAACCAACTTGCCGCCGTTGCCCGCACCACCGCCGCCGATGACATTCTCGTTTTCATGGACGCCGACGCCCGTCCTCACGACCGCTGGCTCCCCGCCCTCATCGAATCGCTCGCTTATCCCAACGCCGGTGCCTCCACCGGCTATCGCCTCTACGTTCCCTCCCTCCGCCAACCCTCTTCGCTCCTCGCGAGCGCCCAGGTCTCCGTCATCAACGCCACTATCGCCGCCCTGCTGGGCCCCGCCAAGCGCAACCAGGCCTGGGGCGGCTCCATGGCCATCACCCGCCAAAACTTCTTCGACCTGGGCATCCACGGCGCCTGGCAAAACGCCCTCTCCGACGACTACGTCCTGACGCTCCAGATCAAACGCGTCCACAAAAAAGAGATCCATTTCACGCACGCCTGCCTCGTTCCCAGTTCCGCCACCTTCACGTGGCACTCCTTCTTCGAGTTCGCGCCACGCCAATACAAAATCACCAAAGTCTGTTCCCCCTGGATCTGGCTGACCGCCCTCGCCGGCTCCGCCCTCTACGCCCTCGCCTTCACCTACCCGCTCATCCTCTGGACCCTCCGCCTCTTCATCGGTCCCCCCGATCACTGGCTCCTGGTCATGCTCGCCGCCCTCTATATCACCAACCTCCTCCGCGGCTTCTTCCTCCTCCAAGGCTCCAAAACCGCCCTCCCCGAACACGCCGGTAAACTCCAGACCGTTGCGTTCTGGTACACCTGGGCCTTTCCGCTCGCTCTTTTCATCAATCTGTTCGTTCTGCTCAAATCCGCCTTTGGCCGCACGATCCAATGGCGCGGCATCACCTACCGCCTCGATTCGGCCACTAAGACAACGATCCTCTCTCCCTCTCTTCCTCTCTCCCCCTCTCCCCCTCTCGACCGCGAACTCCACACTGCTTACAAGGTATGGACAATTGAGAAATTGATTATCAACTTTGCGATGCCGATGGATTTTGTTTATCACACGTTCCGCGCGATTTTCCAGCGTGACAAGTCACAGACCGGTTTCGAACGTCTGATCGGTCTCTGGTCCGGCAAGGTCGCCAAGTACCAGAAACTGCTCCGCGTGAAAGACGAAATGGGCCACATCCCCGACGACTGGCGAGCGATCTGCATGCAGACCCCCTGCGGCAAGACCCGCTACTTCCTCGCCAACCTGGCCAACATCAACCGCCGCCGGCCACGCCACCTCGCCAAGCCGACTCGCCCACTCGTCTCCCCTCCCGCCCCCGCGTCTGAATAGGACAGGGTGACAAGGTGAAGGGGTGACAAGGTGACAAGGAGCACCGCATGGTAATGCGGAGGTGGTTGAAAATGCGAGAACAAACCACCGTGTTACCACGCGGTGCTCCTCACCCTGTCACCTTGTCACCTTGTCACCCTGTCCGTACCATTGGGTCTTCAAAGGAGTGAACCATCCCATGTCACAGGAAGCTTCGCCGGTCGCACCGGCCATTCCGCACTTCGAACTGGCCACACAATGGCAGCTCATTAAGAACGACGTCGAGTCCGCCATCAAGGAGGTCCTCGAGTCCCAGCAGTACACCTCCGGCGCCGTCTCTGGCCCCTTCATCGGCCGCTTCGAGGCGAACCTCAGCAAATTCCTCAACGCCCACGCCATCGCCCTCTCCTCCGGCACCGACGCCATTCTCGCCGCCCTGATGGCACTGGGCATCAAACGCGGACATGAGGTCATTACCACGCCCTTTACCTTCTTCGCTACCGCCGGCTGCATTTCTCGCTCCGGCGCGAAACCCGTCTTCATCGACATCGACCCCAACACCTTCCTCATGAACCTCGCCGCCATCGGTCCAGCCGTCACCCGCAACACCCGCGCCATCCTCCCCGTCCATCTCTTCGGCCAAATGATGGACACGGCTGCATTACTCGAATTTGCCGACGCTCATCATCTCGACGTTATCGAGGACGCCGCCCAATGCATCGGGGCCGTCGATCCCAAGGGCAAGCAAGTCGCCGAGAACGCCCGCTGTGCCTGTTTGAGTTTTTATCCCACGAAGAATCTTGGCGCAGCCGGTGATGCCGGTGCCCTGGTCACTCGCGACGAAAAACTTGCCACTCGATTCATGCAGACACGTCAACATGGCGAAGTGACGCGTTACCACCACGAATTCGTCGGCGGCAACTTCCGCATGGACGCCCTCCAGGCCGCCGTGCTCAACGCCAAACTCGACTATCTTCCGCAGTGGACCGAGCGTCGCCGCCAGATCGCCGCCTATTACACCAGGCGCTTCAAAGGCACCGACGTCAAGCCCCCCGTCGAAATCGCCGGTTCTAAACACGTCTACCATCAATATGTCATCCGCGCCCCCCGCCGCGACCACCTGCGTGACCACCTCACCAAACAAGGCATCGGCTGCAATATTTTTTACCCCAAATGCCTGCACTTGCAGCAGTGTTTCGCGGACCTTGGTTACAAGAAGGGCCAGTTCCCCATGGCCGAGCGAGCCACCCAGGAAGTCCTCGCCCTCCCCGTCTACCCCGAACTAACCGACGCCCAAATCGAACGCATCGCCACCACCGTCCTGGCGTTTTACAGAAGGTAGCGACGAAGGACACGAAGTTTTTTATTTATTTTTTCTTCGTGTCCTTCGTTTCTTCGTGTCTTCGTGCTTAAGTCGTTTCATGATTTGGTTGCGGCTCTGCCGCGCCGGGTCTGTCTATGGCTAATTCTTCGACTGTTTTCATGAATTGGTGTGTTGATGAATCAAACCTCGCCCAAACGTCCGGCCACCCTGCAATGGGTCGGCTCCATTGACGGGCATCTCGAAGTGCTCGACCAGCGGCTCCTGCCGGGCCGCACGGAATATCTGCACATTCAGGAGACCGAGTCCCTCTGGCAGGCCATCAAGTCGCTGGCGGTTCGAGGAGCTCCCGCGATCGGCGTTGCGGCGGCCTACGGGATGGTCCTCGCCGGACGATCCGTGCCCGCCACCTCCCAGTCCAACGTGCTCATGGAGGCTTTGGCGAGAGCTGCGACTTATCTGAAATCCGCTCGTCCGACGGCGGTGAATCTGGCGTGGGCCGTCGATCGCATGATCCGCATTGCGCAAAGTCACCGAGGCATCGGCGTGCGGCCGTTGCGGCAACGGTTGCTGCTGGAAGCCGCGGAAATCCAGTTTGAAGACGCCGCCATGTGCCTTGCCATCGGCCGCCACGGTGCGTCGTTCATCAAGAACGGCATGGGCGTGCTCACGCACTGCAACGCCGGCGCCCTTGCCGCCTCCGACCACGGCACCGCTTTGGCGATCCTCTACGAAGCCCAACGCCGCGGCATCCACTTCCGCGTCTTCATCGACGAAACCCGTCCCCTGCTCCAGGGCGCACGCCTTACCGCATGGGAATTGCTATCGAGTGATATCGATGCGACACTGATCTGCGACAACATGGCCGGCCTGGTCATGAAGCAGAAAAAAGTCGATATCGTCATCGTCGGCGCCGACCGCATCGCCGCCAACGGCGATACCGCCAATAAGATCGGAACTTACTCCGTCGCCCAGCTCGCCAAAGCCCACAACATCCCCTTCCTCATCGCCGCCCCCACCAGCACCTTCGACCTCTCCCTGCCAAGTGGCGACCACATCCCCATCGAAGAGCGCAGCAGCGACGAAATCACCCAGACAGGCCCTCCCCTTTTCCCCCCGATGCAAATCGCCCCGCTTGGCATCAAAACCTACAACCCCGCCTTCGACGTCACGCCGGCAGATCTGATCGCCGCGATCGTCACCGACAAAGGCGTCATCTCACCGGTCCACGAAACGACGATTCGAGCGTTGCTAAATTAACGTGAGTTCGACGTCATGCGGTCATCGATAAGAAAACGATGTGGGAGAGGGGGAGCACCGCATGGTCATGGGCTTTTGGGAAGACCTCATGCCAATCACCGTCCATTGGAGCGTCATGCTCGCCATCACCGCCACCACCACCACCGAGAAGACCATCACAAACATCGAATCCACTCTTCGCGACTTGGATTTCTCTGCAATCTGTAATGCCATAGCAACTTCCATTCCCTATCTCTCCGTCTGACAAGTGTTACATCAAACTGTCGTTTTTTAAAAAAATGGTGCGCCGGGGGTTGGCCCGGCGCACCGGGATTCTCCGATCCCCAAGCCTTAATTCCTACGACGGCGGAGGAGGGAGATGCCCGCCGCCAAAGCCAGAACGGAAAGGGATGCCGGTTCCGGGACAGACGCGGAGGCGGTGATGCCGCCGAGGAAGAGACTGTTTGCGTTGTCCGTGCTGCCGTTCATGTAGAAATTGATCTCGTTGAGTTGCATGTCGGGATTAACAGAAAGCACGTCGCCAAGGTTGTAATAATCATTGTTGACGTTGATACCGAAATTGCCATTGTTGAAATTGGCGTCGAACGAGATGGCGTAGTCGTCGCCATTGGTGTAATCGCAGATTTTGATGATCTGCATAGGATCGCCATAATTCATATGATTGGGGTCAACCGGGACGCAGAGGCCGAAGATGCCGCCGGTATCGCTCGTGGCCGCGGCCACAAAAGCCAGAGGGTAGCCGATGTTGTTGCCGCTGGCGGATAGGCCAGGATTAATCGTGTTGCAAATATCAATGCCAAACACAGGGTGATAGCCCGAGGCCGCAGCCCGTCCGGCGCCGGTGATGGTGCTGGCAGAGGCAATGTTCAGATCGAAGTTCATCGTCAAAACGGGGACGGTGAGCTTGAATTGCGTGTCTATGGCGGCGGCGGCTTGAGAATTGTTGCCGAGAGCGGTGGTCATGTTGACGCCTTTAGTAGGATTGTCTGTGACCAAGATCGTGCCGCAGCTTGCGTCGAGCGCGCCGCCACTGGTTGCGGACCATCCGTATATGCTCCAAGGCTGGGTGATGGGAAACGCCTGCCCGCTGGGAGCTGAGAGACGGCTGATTTGCGGCTGCTGACCCACGGTGTCGCCCGAGAAGTCGATGCTCAGGAGGGGAGTGGGGTCTGCGGCCCGAAGCTGCGTGGCACTGCAAGCCAGTGCGGCAATGGCGGCGAACGTGAGGAGAGACTTGGACTGAGACATAAAAATACCTTTCAATACGGATGTGGACAAAGGCCACCCGAATAGCCCCTCTCTGCGAACCCTTTTTTCTCTCTGCTGATCCCTTCTCTTGGCCCGCTTACGCAAGCGAGCCGTTCAAACACGCATGAAACGGCGGGCAAGTCCTCCCTGCCCGCCGACTACGCGCCTATTCGGAGAGACGCCCATACAACGACAAAACACGGGCAAAATGCCCGTGTCGTTGATACACATCATATGTAAATTAGTATTATGTGTGTTAAATGGGGGGGGGGGGGGGGGGAGAGGATTTTTGGGAGGGGGGGCCCCGCCGACCTCCCCCCC
>WQYP01000106.1 GCA_009781185.1 Phycisphaerales bacterium
TCAATCCTCCACCATTTGGCCATCAGAGCCGCGACTGTAAGGGAGCGACAGGCTTTATCTCCGCATTGTCGCACGGGTCGCTCCCTTACGGTCGCGGCTCTGATAGAGGATTGAGACAGAGCATGGAGAACCTTTTAACTTTTAACTTTTATTCTTTTTCCCGCGTCTCTTATACTCCAGGCATGAACATCGTCCTGATCGGTTATCGCGGCACGGGCAAGAGCACCATCGGCAGGAAACTGGCTGACCGGTTGCGGCGAGATTTTGTGGATATCGATACGCTGCTGGTGGAACGGGCCGGCAAGAGCATCAGACAGATTTTTGAGGAGGAAGGCGAGGCGGGCTTTCGCGATCGAGAGTCGGCGGTGGTGGCGGAATTGGCGGGGCGGGATCATTTGGTGATCGCTGCTGGTGGGGGGGCGGTGCTGCGGGTGGAGAATGTGGCGGTGCTGAAGAAGAATGGGTGGTTGGTGTGGTTGCAGGCGGAGGCGGGGGTGCTGCATCGGCGGATTGTTGCGGACCCGTCGACGTTGGCGAATCGGCCGAACTTGATCGCGGGTAAGGGAGGGGGGGTGGAAGAGATTCAAAAGGTGTTGGCGGTTCGTATGTCGCTGTATCAGATTGCAGCGGATGTGGTGCTGGATGTGACGCATCTGTCGGTGGAGCAGGCGATGGATTGCCTGATCGGCATGATGGGGGGCCGTTAGCCCCGATACGGTTCAGTGAAGGCGTACGATCGTTCGATCGTCAAGTCGTTAAATCGTTAAATCGACTTGACGATTTAACGACTTGACGACTTAACTGAACCGTATTGCCGTTAGCCCCCCGTTTTTGCCGGGGGCTGAAGGTCCAATGCAATGGCCTTGAGAGGGGATGATGTGGATGACGTGGGGGGCTTGGGCGGATTGGATCGGTTGGGAGAATTGGTGAAATTGGGAAAATTGGGGTAATTGGCTAATGAAGTGTTAGGTGATTGGTCGATGATGTGGATAGGCTGTGCGGGTTGCGCGCGGTTTGTTCGGCGCGCGAAGTTGTTCACTGGAGGAACGCCACTTGGCTGCCTACTCCGCTTTCACGTCCGTTCGCGCTGCATCGGGATTGTCTTCGATTAAGTTGCTGGATCTGCTGACCAATCGCTATCACCTTGGGATCCTGCGTCGAAGCACGCCGACGTATCTGCAGGTGGAACTCTCGGGGACTTCGTGTTTTCATACGGGGCAGCGGGTGCGGTTCATCGTGGCGGATGATCAGTCGCTGGTCTCTCGGACGGCGATGCATCGTGGCTTTATCACCAACGTGTTTGCCGGAGAGAAGGACAGGGTGAACGTGTATGTGGCGAGGCTGCCGGAGACGGCGGTGGCGTGAGGACGTAAATGAGCCACAGACAGACACAGACAAAAACAGACAAACATAGACAAAAATAGACAAACACAGACAGATTTTGAAATTTGAATTTCCAACTTTGTCTGTGGCTGTCTGTGGCTCATTTAGTCGCGGCATTCGAGGGGGGCATGGTCAGTGAGGGTGAAATCCGTTAGGCTGTGACGCCCTTGACATGGAAGAGTGATGACGGATTGGGTCGAAAAGACAAATGAGCCTGCGCCTCGGAAGAGTCCGGTGAAGCGGATCATCTGGCTGCTGGTGAAGGTGGCGATCGCGGCGGCGGGGGTGTGGTGGGTCGTGCATTCGCTCACGTGGGAAGATACGTCCGGGGGGGAACCAGGGCTCAAGTCGATTCTGATCGAGGCACGGGAAAAATGGTATCTGCTGGTTTTTGCATGGGCTATCCTGGTGATTCAGTTTGTCGTGACGGCGAAGCGCTGGCAGGCACTCATGCGACCGCAGGGCATCAAGGTCGGCTTCTGGAAAAGTTTGCAGATCACTTTCGTGGGGCAGTTTTATTCGATCCTGCTGCCGGGGATCACCGGCGGCGACCTGGTGAAGATTGTCTACGCGGCGCGGCTGACCGGCTCGAAAACCAAGTCGATCGTGACCGTCGTTCTGGATCGGGTGATCGGTCTGGTGGCGTTGATGGTGATCGGCGGTATCTCCGCGGTGTGGCAGTTTTTCGCGGGCGCAGGACGTGATGCGACGCTGAAGGAAGTCGTGCTGGTGATCGCCGTGGTGATGGGTGCCCTGGTCGTCGGATGCGTGGTTTACTTTTCGCGGCGGTTGCGAGCGGTGACTGGTATGCAAAAACTCATCGATCATCCCAGGACGCCCTATTTTGTGAAGCGAGCCGACGAAGCGCTGCACCAGTATCGCGGGCATTTCGGGCTGCTGCTGTGGGCGTTTGGAATCTCCGCGGTTTCGCAGTTGGCCTTGCCGATATCGGCGTGGTTCTCGGGAATGGCTCTCGGCATCGATATGAATCCCGGCTATTACCTGGCGTACATTCCGGTGGCGATTTTGGCGGCGAGTCTGCCAGGGCTACCGCAGGGAATCGGATACGTTGAAATTATCATGAGATATTATTTCTCGACACGCGGGACGGCGACGGACTCACAGGCGTTTGCCTTGACGCAGGCCGTGCGATTCCTGCCGATCTTGTGGAATTTAATGGGAGCGTTCTGGGTGGTCACGGGGAAATTCTCCCGGCATCAGGCCCTCGAAGAAGAAAAACAAATGACGTGACACGGGCATCTTGCCCGCCACCAAGAGAAAACCACATGAACGGAGAGCTCAGAGACGCACAGAGAGTTTCCCAATGCCAGCTTGCTAAAAACGCCCGATATTCGTAGAGTGTTTTGTCAGTTCGCCGACATAGCTCAGCGGTAGAGCGAGGCTTTCGTAAAGCCTAGGTCGTCGGTTCAAATCCGACTGTCGGCTGTGTCTTCTCCCCTTTCTAACAGACATCTTAATGTTGCAAGCCGGTAACGCTTCGGTCAACTTCCGGAGAAGTGTTTGTAGTGACAGATACGATTATCTGCCGGAAGCAAGAGTTGCGAGGGCGAGAGTCACTAATATGGAAACGATGACGAATACGGCTACTGCCAAATGGGTAGGGACCTGCAAAAGAAACGCGCAAACGGAGAGCACCACACCTCCGAGCAGACAAGCACTGACTATCATAAGTCACCTCCAAATACGGCAGTTACTTCCAAATTTATCAGCGTCAGAATGGCGTTCGAACCGCAGTTGTTTTGTCGCTATACTTGTCGCGTCCGATATGCGACACTTTTTTTATGCCGCAGACTTTGCATTTGAAACTTACGATTGATGGGTATGAGGTGGAGGCTGCTGTTGAAGTGCCGGAGCAGCCGAGTCCGCGGCGTTTGCTTTTGCCGATTTTGCAGCGGTTGGCTGATACGGTGGTGCACATTGCGGAGCAGTCTTGTGCGGCGAAAGTGTCGTGTCGTAAGGGATGCGATGCGTGCTGCCGGCAGATGGTTCCCATCAGTCCGACGGAGGCTTACGCTTTGGCTGCCTTGATGGAGAGGGTGCCGCCGCGGCGTGTGGCTGCGATTCTCGAGGGTTTTGATCGGGGACGTGAGAGGCTTGCGGATGTTGGTCTGCTGGGTCGCCTGCAGGATCGGCAGGTGCTCACGAGCGATCAGCAGCGGCAGTTGGATCGCGACTATTTTGCTGCCGACGTTGCCTGTCCGTTTTTGGAAGATTGTGCCTGCGGCATTTATCCTGACCGGCCCCTCGCTTGCCGGGAATTCCTGGTTACCAGTCCCGCTGAGCATTGTCAACATCCTACCGCTGATAAGGTGACGCAGCTTCCGCTGAGCGCCAAGGTTTCCCTGGCGTTAATCGCTCAGGACCAAAACTGGCTGCCACTGATTCTTGCCCGTGATTTCGTCAGCACGCATCCCGAGCTCATCTCCGCAGAATCTCCCGCGCAAAGTTTGCAACAAATCCTGAGCGTGCTTTAGCCTGATGCGTTGCCACGCAAGGCTATTGGCGCTTTCCCAAAAATGGGCATCCACTCATCCGTGGTCTGCGTACAAACATCTCGGAGCTTCGCATCGTTGTGCGGGGCATTGTTCAAGTCATCGGCGTATTTCAACGCGACCGATCTGTGGTATCACTTTTCCATTTTTAATTGTGAGGGGTCATTTTATGGTTTCCATGCTTTTCGGGTCTTTGTCTTCCAAGGGAGTTTTCCGCAACAGTTCAGCGTCGCTACGCCAAGGCAGGCGGTTGCGCAGAGGGTGTGGCAGGAGGTTGCAATTGGAGAATCTGGAGAGTCGGCTTTTGTTGTCGGTTTCCTCCGCGGATTACGCACAGATTCGAGCGATGTATTCGGACTTGAACCTCTCGTCGGACATGTCGTCGTATAACGTCATCGAAATCGATGCGGCGGATCTTTCTGACGCGGCGATCCGCGCCGCCATCACCGAGGCCGGCACTACTCCCGGCGACGATCTGATCGTCTGCCGAACGACCACTTCGCAAAATAGCATCACACTGACGGGTGGCGAACTCTATATTGCTATTGACGCTGCGACGCAAGGTTCGCTTGCGATTGTTTCGCTGGGCGATACGCCGTTGACGATTGATGCGGGTCAGCAGTCCCGCGTGATGTGTATCTGGGACGGTAATGTCGCTCTGGGCGGACTGACGATTGTAAATGGGAATATCAGCGGCAGCGATGGCGGCGGCATATGCAATTACTCTTCCGGGACCTTGACGGTGACGGATTCGACCATTACGGGCAATCATGCGGACGGCAACGGTGGCGGCATATATAACTATGGCAATATGATGATGACGAATTCAATCGTCACGGGCAATACGGCCGGCAGCGGCGGCGGGGGAATCTATCATGTTCTTGGCGTTTTGACGGTGACCAATTCGGCCATCACGGGAAATACGGCCAACAATGGCGGCGGACTATACGATATCGATGCGGCGTCCATTACTGTGACAAACAGTACCATTGCGGGGAATGCTGCCGCCAGTGCCGGCGGGGGAATCAGTAATTCGTATAGCCCGGTGACGCTGGTGAATAGTATTGTTGTCCATAATTCGGCGGCGGCTGGTTCAGATATATCCCGTTCGTACGGAAAAATGAACGGATATAATAATTTAACCACATTTACGGAATGGGACGACTCGCAGGGCAATGTGTCGTATGACTCCGGCAGGGCATTGTTCGTGGACGAGGCGAACGGGGATTATCAGCTTGCCGCGGGTTCACAGGCGATTAACAAGGGAGACAATACACGGGCCGCGGCCCAGGGATTGACAGGCAGTTCGTTGGACCTGGCGGGAAATCCGCGAATTGTCGATGGGACGATCGATATCGGAGCGTTTGAATTTCAAGGAAGCACGACGCAGGAACTGAATGCCCCGGCGTCGGCGTCGGTGTCGAACGTCGGCTCGCAGAGCGTTACGTTGTCGTGGGAGAAGGCGACGGAGGGAAGTGGTGGAGAGGAGGCGGACGGATACAAGGTCGAGTGGTATGTCGGCGATACGCTGGTCGGTTACAAGATGGTGACGAGTGGCAATACGCTGTCGACCGTGATCACCGGGCTGCAACCGGAAACGGCGTATACGTTCCGCGTGTACACCACGGCGAATGGAGATAGTTCAACGGATTACGCCAGCGTTTCCGCGACGACCACGTCTCAAATCGGTCCAGCGAGCCTGGTGCCCGATGCGTCGGTGAAGGCACCGACGAAGCCGAAGGCGAGCTTGATGGGGTCGCAAAGCGTGACGTTGTCCTGGGTGGCCGCGGCGGGAGATGGGGGGATGAATGGGTATCAAATCGAGTGGTATGTCAAGAAAACGTTTGTTGGCAGTATGACGGTTGCGGGCAGTGACATCACTTCGGCGGAGATTGACGGTTTGCAGCCGGGGGTTGCGTACTCGTTCCGTATCTACACGACGACGAGTGATGGGAAGATTTCCGCGAAGTATGTCAATGTGTCGGCAAAGACCAAGGCGGCTCCGGCGCCGTTGTCTGTGAAGGCCAAGGCCGACGGGATGAATGCGATTGTGATTTCTTGGAGTGCTCCGAAGGCGACGACAGTGCCGAGCGATCTGGATGTGGTCGGTTACAAGATTTATGATTCCAGTGGCAACCTGGTCGGCACGGCTGCGGCGGGCGATACGTCGTTCCGGGTGGCGGATTTGTCGCAGCCGAATGGCACTTATTCATTTAGAATTGTCGCTGTTTATCAGCCGAAGTCCGGCGGCGCAATGGTGGAATCGAGCAAGGCGGTGACGGTGAAAGCGAAGACGACGGCATTTCTCGCGCCGAAACTGGTTAAAGCGATGGACGGCGATCGAGATGCTACAAGTATCACGCTTCGTTGGCTGGTGAGTCCCGATGCCGACGGCTTCGATGTGACGTGCTTGCAGAACAAGATGCCCATCGTGCTGGATTTCAGCGACGGCGGGAACGCGAGCTTTATCCGTGACAGCAACGACAAAATCGTCGGCGTCACGATCACCGGCCTGAATCCCGGCACGAAATACGCATTTGCCATCCGCGGAACGAATTCCGTGTTGGATGTGGAATCGGCGATTCTGAAGGTATCGGTCGCGACGTTAAAACTCACGGCCACGAAAACGGCGTGATCCAGTTAGAGGGTGAGCGGACGGTGCAGCCGATGGATGGCTACACCGTTTTGTATGGCGATATGTGTGAGAGCTGCTGTCGCCGGGTCGCGGGGATGCGTGTTTGCCAGTGATGCGAACTTTGCCAGCAGCGATTGCCACTCGGTGGGGGGGATCAGATGTGGTGGCGGTGGGATTTCGAGGAAGCGTTTGCGTGAGGCTCCCAGCACCAGCGGTACATGTAACGCGGATTGTAATTCGTGCGATCGCAGGGCCAGTAGCCAGTTGTCGTGCGGCGTTTTGCCGAAGCCCAGGCCAGGATCGATGGCGATTTTGTTTTGTGGAATTCCGGCCAACTTTGCAGCCGCGATACGGTTGGCTAGGAATGTGCGGACAGTGGTGAGAATGTCGGGATCGTCGTGGGGAGGATTGTTTGGATAGCTTGCACTGATGTGCATGAGAATGATACCGGCGTTGCTTTTGGCGATCAGGGGCAGCATTTCCGGATCGTGCGTGCCGGCGGAGATGTCGTTGATGAGGTCCGCGCCGTGCTGGATTGCCTGGTGTGCGACTGTGGCGGAGCGGGTGTCGATGGAGAGGTAGTACGGTCGTTCCCGCGGCAGTTGCGCAAGCAGTGGCATGAGGCGGCGAAGTTGCTCGTTGGTGTCGGTGGACAGGACGCCCGGGCGGAAGAAAGAGGATGCTTCGGCGCCCAGGTCCAGGATCTGCGAGCCTTGTGCGACGAGGGTTTCCAGATGCGTCATTGCGGCGGTTGGTGCGATGTGCCGGCCGGTGTCGGAAAAGCTATCGGGCGTGAGGTTCACGATACCCATGAGGGCCGGTGTGCGAATCGCGTTGAAATGGAACGGCGTGGGCATGCGGGGATTATAAGCGAACGCCCGCGGTCCGGGCGGACGACGGGCGTTGCAGTGGGAAGGAAGGAGTATCCAATGTATGGCCAATGCACGGCACCGTTGAATCCGTGCCAAGGCGCATACCTGCTATCGGCTAAGGGGAGAGTCGAGATAATCAAGATCGCCAAGAAATAAAAAAAGCCTTGCGAGGAATCGCAAAGCTTCGTGGGACCGCAATCTTACGATTGCGGTTCTGATAACAAAAACCCTCGGCGGAGCCGGAGGCTGATGGAGACTTACTTCGCCAGCTCGATAGTGAAACTCTTGGCGATTGTTTTGGGACCGCATTTGATCGTCCAAGAATCGGTTGGGCTGTTGACGATGTGCGAGTCGGTTTTGGGAGTGCCGTGCTTTTCGGTGGGGATGGGCGGGGCTTTTTTGGCACCTTTGGCCTTTCCTTTAGCGCCTTCGACGGGGGCCGCGGTGGGAGGGGGGACGTAGCCGGGGATGGGGACGTCTACCTGGTCGCCTTCTTCCCAGTTATAGGTCACCTTGACTGGTCGGAAACCGCCGGCGGGTTCCTTGTAGTCGACGTCGACGCGGAGGTCGAAGATGCAGGTGGTGTTTTTCTGGGTACCGGCGAATTTGAGTTGGACGTTGCGGGAGTTGGCGGGGACGTCAGAGAAGACCAGGAGCGTGCTGCAGCCGGGGTTGGCTTGTGCGAGTTTGCCGACGTCTTTCCAGGTTTGACCGTTGTCGAAGGAGGCGGTGATGGTGTAGGTGTCCCTGTTGGGGTCGCGGGCACGCCAGTGGATGCTGGTGCGAACGCGTGTGATGTCGCCAGGGGTGGTGATGGGGAGCGTGGCGGAGCCTTGGCCGGTGTTGCCGATGGCGAAGCGTTTAACGGAGGCGGAGCCGTCGACGGTGGGATGGAAGTCGGCGATGGAGAGGGCTTGGATGCGGACGGGTTTTTCGGGGTCTTGCTTGAGGTCGGTGAATTTGGTGTCGGAGCTCATGTTGCCTTGGACGGTGATGGTGCCTTCCTGGTCACCGGCGGCGAAAGTGATTTTATTGTCGCCTTCGGTGATCACGGGGAGTGGGGCTTGGGAGTGTTGGAAGCGGTTGACGAGTTTGAGAGCGTCAAGGCCTGCGCCGGCGCCGGTGAAGTCGAATTTCACGCGGTAGTCGTATTTGCCGAAGATGAAGGGTTTGAGGTCGGTTTTGGCTTCGCCGGCTTTGTCGGCGGAGGCGATTTCTTTCCAGTCGAGACCGTTGTTGAGGGAGATGGAGGTTTTCATCGAGCCGCCGGCGAGGTTGGTGTCGAGGTCGCCGCCGAGATAGACGTAGGAGCAAGGCATGCGGACGATGAGGGTGGCGGGTTTGGCGGGGTCGGTGATGCGGATTTTTCCGTCGTTGATGGTGAGGTTATCGCATTGGAGAGCGGTTTGTGCGAGCTTGGAGTCGGCGAGTGCGTCGTATTCGTCGGTGCCGTTGCCGACGCGGCCGGGGTTCTTGTCGCCCAGGTCCTGCTGGAGGGAAAGGCTGGTCATGTCGCCGGCGAGGAATTTGGCGATGATTTTGGGGTTGGGATTGAGCCCGGAGGCGACTTCTTTGGCGAACCAGTTACGGGTGATTTTTTCGCCTTCGCGGAGCTGGACATTGAGCTGGTAGCCCATGAGCGAGCCGTAGTCGTAGACCTTCCAGGCGGGCTTGGGGTCCGGGGGGGAGGAGGTCATTTTGGATTTGTCGTCTTCGTGTTTGTAGTTGTATTCGACGAGGTTGGTGGCAAAACCGTGGTTGGTGGTGCCGTGAACTTTGCCGGGAGCTTCGGCGCGGCAGAAGCCGTCCTGGCTGTAGAACTGGTATTGTTTGCCGGTGGGGGAGTCGTTGGCGGAAGCGAAGAGGGGTGGTCCTTTTTTCCAGCCCCAGTCTTTGGCGAAGTTCATGCGGTCGGCATCGTTGGCGACTTCGGGGTGGTCTTTTTTCCAAGCCATGATGTCGGCTTTCATTTCGTCGACGGAGGCGATGTCGCCTTGGCCGGGGGTACCGTCTTTGCCGGGCTTTTGGAGGAAGAAGGTCAGGGATGCGTCGAGCAGGTGCCAGGAATCGTTGTACCAGACTTCGGGGACGGAGTGGGCGTTGATGCTGCGTCCGCGGGCGGGCATGCCGATGTAACGGGCGAGGCCTTCGATGTTGGAGGCGGCGCAGCAGCACATGCCATAGCCGTAGACGTGGAAGGTTTTGAAGGGTTCGTGGACGTTGCCCAAGGGGTTGTTTTCATTGGCATCCTGGAGTCCTTCGCCCGGAGGGCCGGCCTGGTGGCGGTACTTGGTGACGGTTTTCCAAATGGCGATCGCTTTGTCCTGGTCGCTCATGCCCTCCTTGATGTAGGTTTTCTTCCAGGCCTCGGGCGAGGAGATGTCTTCGGATTTGTCGGAGAGGATGTTGATGTGGGAGACGATGCCGGGGGTATTCTCCGCCAGGGTGAGGCTGGTGGTTCCGGCGATCGCGGCGAGACTGGCCAGGGACAAGATCACCTTACGAAATGAGTCGGTCATGAGCTTTCTCCAAGGACTGATAATTAGGAAGAATAGAAATGTAACGCATCCACGGCGGTGTTGTTGCATGAATCTGCGTTTTTCGGGACGTCCGTCATCTGAAAATCAGAGCCGCGACCGTGAGGGAGCGACCGTGCGGCAATGGAGGGGGAGGAACGGTGTCTGTCGCTCCCTGACGGCCGCGGCTCTGATCGTCATGTGCGTTTGCCCTCCGCAAAAATAAAAAACTCTTGATTTTGGTGGAGTTTGTGGTACATCTCTATGTGGCGTTCTGCCGCGTGGAGGCCCTGCAAGGGGCGGTGAAATAGGTGGGTTTGCCCTTTTCACAGTTTTCTGACCAAGGGAGCCGTACCAAAGGGAGCCGTACCAAGGGAACCGTGAATATGTTGCATGTCAAGCCATTTGTTCAATTCGTGGAAGCCAGGCAAGGCAAGAGCAAAGCCCGGCTGGCCTACAAACATCGGCACGTTTTGGAATCCTTCGAAAACAGGACCCTGCTCTCGGCCGTTGCGTTATTGCCGGGCATTTCGATTCCCAACCATCACGCCCTCTCCGTTGCGCTCGTCGCTCCTCAGGCTCAGGCCGCCTCCGTTCCCGTCGCCAGTTCCGCCACCCTCGCCGCTACCGCCACGCCCGATGGCTACAACGCCAACGACTGGGCGAAATACTCCGCCGCCGTCGCCAACAACGGACTCGCCGCGGACGAAGTAGCATGGACAGAAATCGATGGCGAAATGAGACTCACCACAGTCTATGCGACTAACAGCAGTCTAAGCGGTGCGCTCGACTTGTCCGGCTGCACGGCTCTGCAAACGCTCGATTGCGGCAACACCAGCGTGCCGCCACCTCCGAACGTCCCCGACCACTATGGCCCCAACCAATTGACATCCCTGAATGTCTCCGGCTGCACGGCCCTGCAATCTCTCAATTGCGACGGCAACCAATTGACGTCCCTGAATCTCTCCGGTTGCACGGCTCTGCAAACTCTTTTTTGCGACTACAACCAATTGACATCCCTGGATGTCTCTGACTGCAAGGCTCTGACCTGGCTCTATTGCTACCTCAATCAACTGACGTCCCTGAACATTTCCGGCGGCACGGCTCTGGAAGAACTCTGTTGCCTCGGCAACCAATTGCCTTTTTCAACATTGCCCCTGATCAGTTCATTGCCTTCGGACTGTCGCTACTATTATGACCCGCAAAACAACATCCCCATCGTGTCATCGCTCGTGTTCGGTTCGACATTGGACCTTTCTAAAGAGTACAAGACCGACGGAGCGGCGACCGCGTACACATGGTATTACGCCGACGGAACCGTCGTTCCCCAAAACAATTACATGGAAACCAACGGCAAATTCGTGTTCCTGGGCCTCAAGAATGGCGACACCATCTACTGTACGATGACCAATGCGAAGTTCCCGGGTTTGACGCTGCAAACGACGCCGGTCACGATTGGTGTTTCGGCCGGGGCGATTGCCGATCCGACGAAAGCCAATGGCGTTAAGAGCAGTTCTTCGCTCTCGACCGTAACGCTCACCTGGAACGCCAGCGACAAAAACGCGGAATATGTGGTTACCTGTACTTCGCCTTTGGGCATTGCGTCGCAAACGGTGACAGGCGACCAGGTGGTCTTCGACGGATTGCAGGCCGGGACATCTTACAAGTTTAGCGTCGTGGCGAAGAATGCCGAGGGGAAAGCCGCCGCCGCCGTGAATGTCAGCGTGAAAACGCAGGCTTACGCCGCCGTTAAGAACGTCAAAGCGACGGGTTCGTTGGCTTCTGTAACGTTAACCTGGAACGCCTCGACGCTCCCGGAAACCACCGGCTACGAAGTCTACCGATTGGACGGTAAGACAGAAACGCTCGTATGGTCCGGACGCGCCACCACCGCGATCATCGACGGCTTAACCGCATCAACGAAGTATACTTTCGTTGTGCGTGCCGTTGCGGACATGGGCGATGGCAATAGCGTGAGTTCAGCGGACGCGAAAGTGTCCGTGTCAACCGCCAAGTACGCTGCCGTCACGCAAATCAAGGTCACAAGTTCGTTGTCTTCGGTGACATTGACCTGGAACGCCTCGCCCTTCCCAGAAACCACCGGCTACGAAGTGTTCCGCTTGGACGGCAAAACAGAAACGCTTATCTGGTCCGGCAGCGATATCACCGCGACGATCGAGGACCTGATCTCATCCACGAAATATACATTTTATACCTTTATTGTTCGTGCGGTATCATCGACTTTGGACATTCAGTCGGCAGACGCGAAAGTTTTAGCGTTAATCATCAAGTGAACAATCTGAAAGAAGGATATACGCACGATGAAGACCGGTGCATCTCCCACGATTTTGACCAATGCTCTGGCCAATTTTGATCGTGCGGCCGATCTGCTCAAGGGGCAGTTTGGCGCGGACCTACTTGCCGTTCTTCGTGAGCCCAAGGAGCGTATCGAGCTTTCGATGGGGCCGCAGGGGAAGGACGGTTCGCTTCGCCGTGTTCGCGGCTTCATCGTCCGACATAACGATGCTCTGGGGCCTTCCAAGGGCGGCATTCGCATGTCGGAGGCTGTCACGCTCGACGACATCACGGGGCTGGCGATGGAGATGACCTGGAAATGTGCTCTCATCGGCGTGCCCTTCGGCGGCGGCAAGTCCGGCATTGTTGCAGATGCCCGGAGCATCAATCCCTTCGATAAAGAAACGATCATCCGCTCCTTCGCCCGTAACGCTCATCGACATATCAGTCCGCAAGTCTATGTGCCGGCTCCAGATATGGGCACGAATGAACGTGATATGGGACATCTCAAGGATGCGATTGCGTTTTCTCAGGGGGTTGCCACCACGCGAGGGTGTTATGTGACGGGCAAGCCGGTGATTCTTGGCGGTATTCCCGGCCGCCGTGAGGCTACCGGCCGTGGTGTGGTCGTGTGCGCTCTGAAAGCTTTGCAGGTGCATGGCATTGATCCCTGCAAAGCGACGGCGATTGTGCAAGGTTTCGGGAACGTCGGCGCCGCAAGTGCCACGCTCTTCGCCGAAGCCGGCGTGAAAGTCATCGCCGCCAGCGACATCACCGGCGCCGTGTTCAAAGCCGACGGACTCAACGTGCCCGCTCTCCACAAACACGCTTCCTCAGCCGGCGGCATCCACGGCTACAAAGCTCCCGGCGTCAAGACCATCGACGGCCAAGCTATGCTTGAATTGCCTTGCGACGTGCTCATCCCCGCCGCCTCGGCCAATCAGATAACCATCGACAATGCTAAAAATATTCGCGCCAAGATGATTATTGAAGGCGCCAATGGGCCGACCAGTGTCGCGGCGGACGAAATTCTCGCCGGCCGCGAGATTCCGATTTATCCCGACATTCTCGCCAACGCCGGCGGCGTGTTCGTCTCCTACCTCGAATACACGCAGGAAACGCAGGCGGAGCAGATGAGCGAAGAAGCTGTTCGCGATCGCCTCACCCGTCGTATGCAGGAACGTTTCGACGCCGTCTGTCAGACCGCCAGGGATCGCAAACTCTCCCTCCGTGACGCCGCGATGGTTCTGGCTGTTAAAACCGTCTGTGAAGCTCTCGAAGCCAAGGGCCGCTTGCCATAACGCCCCCGCGCAATCAGAGCTGCGAGCGTAAGCTCGCTTCGTCGTAACCGCAATCGCACGACCCTGCGAGCTTACGCTCGCGGCTCTGATCGTGTGGCGGCTGCCACCATCGCCTTGATCTGCTCGAAGCATTCGGCGCCTTTTCCGACCTGATAACAACTGGCGGTCGGGCTGACAATCAGGTCGCGGTGGTCATCGAAGGTGTCCGCGATTAACTGACGCGCTTCCTCATAAATCTGTTCAGGCGTGTGTTCGTACATATGTGCAATTTGAATGTTGCCCTCCAGGCACATTTTTCCGCGGGCCAGGCGCTTGGCTTCCTTTGCGGTAATGTCGCCCATCGGCGGCGGCTCGAAGGGATGCAGCACATCTACGCCTAAATCCACGAATTGCTGGAATACCTGTCCGATTTTGCTGTGGCAGTGGACGTGGATTCGTCCGCCTCCTCCACAGGCTTCGTGGACGGCGTCGATGATCGCCTTGTCGTAACGCGCATTGAAGTCCTTGAAATCCTCCGGCCCGTGCAGCGGCGGCACAATCCACTCCTGACCGAGAAAAGAAAAGTACGGCCCGATGCCAAGCGAGAGCGCGTGGCGAAGGCGGCGAAGCAGGATTTCCTGCTGGCGCTGGCACATGGCGTGCACAATGTCGCGGTCCGACACGGTGAAATAGGCGAATGTTTCAGATCCCATCAAGGACGCCACGGTGCCGCCGGGGTTACCGCCTAGGATCGCGTCGGCGATTCCGCGGTCGCCGATTTGGCGGTTGGCTTCGTGGAAGAACGAGCCATCGCCGCAAAACTCCGGCAACGGCAGCGACAACCACTTCTTCGCATCTTCAGGTGTTTTAATGAAGTGTTCCTGACAATAGCCCGGCAGCAGCCGCAGACCCTCCAGCATCACCGACTGCAAATCGCCTTCGGGCGTGTGCAGCGTGGTGATCTCCTTCGCGAAATCGTCCGAGTACGGCTGGCGGGTCACCGTGATCTTGTGTGGCTTTTCGAGACGGTGCAGATCGATTGGGATTTTGCGATCGGTATGTTCGTTGACCCACGCTTTAACCGGTTCATAGCTCGCATCGGACGGCCAGAACGTGCGGATGTAGACGCCGGGCCGATCGAGTTCCTGATGCGTGTAACAGCGGTGTAGGCGTTCGCGGGAAGTCAGGGTGGTCATGAGGGATCCTTTATTGATGCGAGGAAGAAGTTAAAAGAGTAAAAGAGTAAAAGTTAAAAGGTACAAGGTAAAAGTTAAAAGGGGTTATGATGCCAGTTTGACCCGTATTTGTCGATGGCTGGTGAGGTTGTGGCGCGGGTTTTTACGATACAGCACGATATCCAATGAGCCCTGGCTGATGTGCCAGGCGTCTTGAAGTTGTTGGAGCAAAGGGGGCGGCGGCACGGTCGCGGACAAGTCCGTGGGTGTGAGAAGCGTGAGGATTTGGAA
>WQYP01000107.1 GCA_009781185.1 Phycisphaerales bacterium
GGCATCGAGCCAGCCGTTGAGAGTCAATTGCAGGATACCGTCGAGATACACGTCAGTGCCAACGGTGACCCTGCATGAGCCGAGGTTGCCGATATCGAGTTCCAGCCAACCGTTGCTCTTCTGACTGTAGCTGCCCGCGACATTGACGATTCCGCTTTGCTTGAGGTGAAGTTCGCCAGCGCCGGCGTATCCGACATAGAGGTTGCCGGTATTGGTCCATGTGGAACCAACGCCCTTGACCGTGACCTTGCCCGTCGAACCGGCATCATAGGCAATGACACCCGTTGTGCTGCTGACCTTGCCGCCGTTGGTGATGGCAAGCTCGCCGGATCCGTAGGTTCCGACATAGAGCGAACCGCTGTTGTCCCAGGTGGAACCGTTGCCGTCGACTGTCGCTTTGGCGAGGTCGTTATAACCGTAGCCGAGGTAGGCGGTGGTGTTGGAGACGGCGCCGCCGCTGGTGATAGTCAGCGTACCGGTGCAGACGGAGAGCGTGCCGTTGTTGGTCCACTTGGAGTTTTTTCCGCTGACGGTGACGATGCCGGAGGCGCCCGGGAATTGGCCGATGGTGCCATCGGTATTGGAGACGTTGCCGCCATTTGTGATGGTCAGCGTGGCATTGCCAATTTCACCGACAATGAGGGTGCCGGAATTGGTCCATGTGGAGTCTTTCCCGTCGACGGTGACCGTGCCGGTGGAGCCGCTATGGCGTGCGATGTGGCTGTCGGTACTGGAAACGGCGCCGCCGTTGGAAATGATCAGCGTACCGTCGCCATCCGTGCCAATCACGAGGGTGCCGGAATTGGTCCAAGTAGAATTTTTTCCGTCAACGGTGACGATGCCGGTACCTCGCAGGCCGAGGGAAGTCGAAGCCTGGTTGCCGATGTTGCCGTTGAGGCTGAAAACCGAGCCCCCGTTTGTGATGTTGAGCGAGCCTTCACCGAGCGAGCCGACGGTGAGAGTGCCGTTGTTGGTCCAGGTGGAACCGTCTCCGTCAACGGTGACGATACCGGCGCCGTGCGCGATCACGCCGCCGCCGAGATCGGTATAAAACTGGCCGATGATGCCGTGTTGGTTGTAAACGTTGCCGCCGTCGGTGATGGTCAGAGTGCCGTTGCCGACATTGCCGACGTAGAGGTTTCCGGAATTGCCCCAGGTGGAGCCTTCGCCGTCGACGAGGACGAGGCCGGTGGAGCCCGCCTCGCTGCCGACATAGCTGTGGTCGTAATACTCACCTGGTCCAAGGCCGTTACAGTAGACGGCGCCGCCGTTGGTGATGATCATCGTGCCGTTGCCCATCATGCCGACAGCGAAGTAGCTGTCAGAGGAGTTCCCAGTCGTGGTCCATGTCGAGTCTTTTCCGTCGACAGTGACCGTTCCGGAGGATCCTCCCGAGTAGCCTAAAATGTTTGTGCCGGAGCTTTCGACCGAGCCTCCGCTGGAAATGTGCATTTCGCCGGCGCCGTCGGTGCCGATCCCTAACGAGCCGCCAACGTTCCAGTCGGTAGGCGGCGGGGACGGCAGGGCGTGGTTGACATCACCGCCAACGATGATCTGCTGGGCAGCGAGCGGCCCCGCCGTCACCCCCAGCACTGCCAGGGCCATTGCGTTGATCATGGAAAACCTGGGAAATTTAGGAAACCTGCGGGGAATCATTGCTTTTCTCCTGGAAAGAAAACCTTCGAAACGATTGCCACTTTTTCTCACCAGATAACAAACACCGTTACCCAGCCGCCTGTGGCAAAGGCTTTCTCTCTCCCCTATCTTCACGGAGAATGCGACCGCAGCCGCGTCGCACGTATGCGCGCCGAACGTGCCTAATCTCCGCGACTAAATCTTGATTTGAGATATGCCGGCATGAGCAACATTTGACGGATAACTTGTGTTTGAAAAGATGTCTCGATCATTATACCATTATGGATCATTCGCGAGCGTCTCGAACGGCTGTTCGATCCGCGCTGGCCATGTAAGCGGAACACTGACGCGAAAATTGATATCGAATCACGTATGCCTTATCGTAGGACGCGGTATGGCTGAGTCAAAATAAAAATATGCTCTTTTCTAAGATTCGCGACCGTGGGCGAACAGAGAGTTCATACACCCATCGCTCATGGGGAGGCAGGTGTCGATTGGCTTTCACACCACTACGGCAAGCTGATCGACGGCTGGTTGTTCGACAGCCCGTACAGCCTTGATCCGCGAGGCCGCGATAACAAGATCAGCGCCGATCTGGACGATTGGCAGTTCCCCTGGGAATCGCTTTTCGCCGCCGCAAAGAGCGGCAACCCCAACTCGCTCGTCGCCTTCAACTCCGGCATCGACTGCCGCCATCTCTACACACGCCACCAACGGTATCCGCACAAACCATTGCGTCGTGGTATCTGTACCGCTGGAAGATCGAAGACTATCACTAGCTTCTCAAGAGTGGTGGCCTGCAGATCGAAGCGTGGCTGCAGCGAAGTGCGCCTGCCTTCGCCAAGCATTTGTTTGTGGGCGCAATGGCGGTGTCGCTGGCCTGGCAGTTGGCAGCGGAGGCGAGTCCTGAGGCGGAGGCGGTGAGGCGGTTGCTGGTGCGATTGAGTCGTCGTCAGATCAAACGTGGCCGCGGGAGGCCGACGTTTACCGTCTCGTCGCTGGTGGCGGGCCTGGAAGTGTTCTTGTCGGCGTTGCACCTTTTGAGTGAGTATTCACCGGAGGAATTGCATGCGATGGCTCTTGCCGCCGGTTTGCCGGTCGATCCCTTGCCGCCCAGACCAAAACCGGGGTAACTTGTGTAGATACCACTGCATCAATGGGTGGGCTATTGTCAATGGTCCTACGGGATCAAGCTAGACGGCTCCTACTTGGAAATCGTCTTCGTAGATGATTCGGCCGGGGAATTCGGTGCGGATGATTTCGACGGCTACGCCCTTGAGCGCCAGCAATTCGACCAGAGGGCGAAGGCGATCGACGAAGTGATTACCGGCCGGCTTGAACCAGGAGATCGCTTTTTCGGGATTGCCGACCTTATAGAATTGCGGCTCAATCAGGTTCCGCTTGAACCACTGGTTAATCTCTTCAAAAAGTTGATCCTCGTGAGGAACGAGCCGCCCGTCTCGCCGCAGGTGGTGGCAAGCGGCGAAGACGCCGGCAGGCCGCCCTGTCGTCCTGGCGTTGTAGCCGACCTGAATACGCGTGTATTCCATTGCCGCTCCTAACAGTGTCTCCCGACATCTCCTGACAGTGCCTCTGGAGTAGTCGTTCCCCGCAACTATACTTTTGCTGATTAACCAATACTATACCTAGTTGATCAAGGTATAGTTATTTTATCTCGCGTTTCAGGACGATGTCGATGGCGTGCAGGTCACGGTCGCGTCTGTAGGACAAGCCGAACTGGTCGTGGGCTGTGAGCATCTGCGTTCGGAAGATGGCGGCCAGGTCGAGGAGTGCTCGCTCGATCTGCACAGGATCCAACGACACATACGAGGCGGCGAAAGTATTGAGCAGAGCCTTACTCGCCCTTTTTTCAAACCGCGTGAAAACGACCGCTTGCGGCGCGCGGCCCTTCAGCAAATCATCAAGATGTGCCATCCAAGTACGCAGTTCCTCCAATAACGCTTGGGAATGGCAGAGCTCGCCTCGACAAAGGCGGCGTACGGCTTCATGAGCGCTGGCCAGTCCCTTCCCTATGACCCTCTCGATTGCGTCCGGAGCTACTTCGAACTTCAGGTATTGCGAACGGGCTATGACATCCGCCAGGAGGCCCCGCGGATCATGGAGAATCCGCGTCGGCAAGGCCAGCCACGGCGAAGGCGCCAACGCGTCGGCGGCGATGTAAAAAATGTCGATCTTGCCAAAAGGTCGAAAATGCGAAACGCAGTGCGTGGTGCCGGGAACCCATTCGTTGAACATGAGCCGGCCCCACGACTCCGGCATCTTCAGCCGATCCGCGACGAAACGCTTGTGCGAACCGGGTTCCACGATGACCCGCAAATCGATGTCCGAAAAAGCATCCGCTGCACCTGTCGGCAAGGATCCGCCGAGGAGGATGCCCAGCACCGACGAATCCCGCCGAAAAAAAGTCACAACCGTGTTCAGCAACTTTTCACGAGCCTCTGTCAGTTCATCGCGAGTCATTCATCCACCTTTGGCGTCAAGGGATGAGGGAGGGGGAAAGACAAGGGCCATGGTGAGTTCGTCCACCCAGATGCCTTGTTTGCGGAAGGCGTAGGGATGGCGGCCTTCCTCGCGGAAGCCGAATTTCTGGTAGAGGTGGATGGCGGCGATGTTGCGGACGAAAACTTTTAGTTCCAGACGGACAAGCGCGTGCTGGCGAGCCCAGGCCATCATGTAATGCATCAAGGCCGTCGCGATGCCTTGGCGACGCCAGGCCGCGTCGACGGAAAGCCACAGTGAGGCGGCGTGGCGCTTGGTGGGTTTGGAACCGCGATCCCAACCGGCGACGCCAGCGATTGTGTTGCCGATGGTGGCGACGACGAAGATGCCGTTGTCGGGGTTGGCGTTGTTGCGGGCGATGTAGGCGCGTTCCTCTTCGAGCGTCCTGGACCATTGGCCGGGATCGAGGACGATATTGTTGTGCGGCTCGCCGGTGAGGCGATGCATGTAGGCGGTCAGAGCCTCGGCGTCCTCGGGAACGGCGGGGCAAATACGAAGGTCAGAAACTTGAGTGGGCATAGCGATTGTAAGTAAATCGCAGTCGAGGAACGGTGTCAAGTCGAAGTAGTGTCAAGTCGAAGTAGATGGCAAAGACAAGCAAGGGCGGTTATCCGACTCTCCTATTCGTGGTCGGACAAGGCGTCTTGCCAGATTTTGTCCAGCTTTTGCCCCTGCTTTCGCACCTGCTCGTCATACAGATCTTGCTGCTGCTTGTCCGCTCGTTCGCCACGCTGGGGCCAATCCTTGTAATCGTCGAGGACCTCGGCGTCGCAAATGGCGGCGGCGTAAGTGGCGTCGGGACCACGGAGCCGCTTGACGAAGAAATTCCCGATCAATTCTGCTTCCGGGAGATGGCCGCGGATCCAGGAGACTTCTTTTTTCTGGGGGGGATGGTTGCCGGACCAGACGGTTAGTGAGTATGGACCGCCGTCCCAGCCGACCTGGACGTAGCGGTTGGCGAGCTGGTTGAAACGGATTTGTTTCAGGAGTGCTCGGAACTCGTCGAGGGTTTGCTGGTCCATGCGGAAGATGGCGCGTTTGATTCTTTGGCGGCCAAGATTGGTTTCCAGATCGTCCGCGAGATACGTTTCGAAGGTATAGCGGCACTGACCGTCGTGGGCGATCTGCAGAATCATGCCGTAGCCCCACACGTCGCGTGATGTGAGGGTGAATCGCAGGTTGGGAGAGTCCAGGTCGATGGTGGCGTTGTTGGTGGGATCTGGAGGATCGCTTTCGAAGAAGTAGAGGTGATCGTTCCAGTCTCGTCGGTAATGGTCGCGCCACAGGTTCGGCCCCCACCCGGCGAACGCGAAGTAGGCCGCGGCGAGGAGACAAGCAATGGCGGGCCAACGCCAGTGGCGGCGATGGGCGAGGATCTGAGCCGCGACCGTCAGGGAGCAACCGTGCGGCAATGCGGGAACGGTACCTGTCGCTCCCTCACGGTCGCGGCTCAGATTTCCGTCGGAGGGAACGTTGCCGCATTCGGGGCAGCGGGTCGGGGTGGCTCGCAGGTCGTAGCCGCAGTGAGGGCAGGGGACGGCGTTCGGATCGCTGGAATGGAAAACTTTGACGCGACGTCGGAAGAGAACCGTCCATGGAACGACGCAGGCCAAAATGATGAACCACTTCGGCAAACCGAGCATGACGACGGGGAATTTCATTCTGTGGAGGAACTCGGCGTTCCCGACGTACCACTCGAAGCCCAGCGAGGGCCAGCGAAAACCGGGATCTCCCACGATGGAGAGCGTTTGTCCGGAGAGTAACTTGGTTTGGCTAGTCCATGCGAAGGTGGCCAGGAGGGCGCTGTTTTCGGAGTGGAGGTCGATGTAGGCGGGGCCAAGGCGGAAGCCGGTGGCGAGTGTTGCGGAGTGGGGGCGGAAACTCCATGCCCAAAGGGATAAAGTCGCCACGCAGATGACGAGGCGGATCAGAGTCGAAAGGCGAAGGCGGTGCGGTCGCATGAGTGGGTATGATAACACGCAATACGGAGTTCACGCTTCAGCGTGTTTCGTGAAGGAGCACGCTAAAGCGTGAACTCCGGTCTTACTGCGGTGCGTGGCGGGCGGGGCGGAGGAGGTCGAGAGGAGGGTGGTCGGGGCGAGGGAGGACTTTGAAAGGGTTCATCGTGTCGGTGGGGTCGAGCGTGGTGCGGATTTTGTGCATCATGGCCAGGTCGATCGGAGAGAACATGTCGGACATGTAGGGGAGTTTTTCGATGCCGACGCCGTGTTCGCCGGTGAGGGTGCCGCCGATGGAGATGCAGTAGCGGAGGATTTCGCCGGAGGCGGCGAGAGCGTTTTTCACGGCGGATTCGTCGGTCTCGTCGAACATCAGGATCGGGTGGACGTTGCCGTCGCCGGCGTGGAAGACGTTCGAGATGCGGATCTGGTATTGGTTGCAGACGCGGGCACAGTGATCAATGACTTCGGGGAGTTTGCTGCGGGGGACGCAGGCGTCTTGGGTGCAGTAGCTTGGGGAGATTCGGCCGATGGCGCCGAAGGTGCGTTTGCGGGCGTTCCAGAGTTCGGCGCGGCGTGCGGGGTCGCGGCCGCCTTCGAAAGAGGTGGCGTTGTTCTTTTTGCAGATGGCTTCGATGGCGGCGAGGTCTTCGTCGAGGCCGAGGTCCTGGCCGTCGACTTCGATGACGAGGGCGGCTTGGGCGGTTGCGGGGAGGCCGAGATGGAAGACGGATTCGATCACGGCGATCATCGGGCCGTCGAGCATTTCCAGGGCGGCGGGCGTGATGCCGGCGGCGATGATGTCGGCGACGGACTGACAGGCGAGGCGAGGCGAATCGAAGACGGCCAAGGCAGTGCGAAAGGCGGTGGGACGCGGAATAAGACGGCACCAGATTTTGGTGATGATGCCGAGCGTGCCCTCGGTACCGCAGAGGAGACCCGCAAGATCAGGGCCGATGTCGTGACCCGTGGCCCCCCCTACCGTGTGGACGCAACCGTCCGAGGTGACACATTCAAGTCCCAAGATATGGTTAACGGTGACGCCGTACTTGAGGGTGTGGAGTCCGCCGGCGTTGGTGGCGACGTTGCCGCCGATGGTGCTGGCTCGCTGACTGCTGGGGTCGGGAGCGAAGTGATAGGGGGAATTTGCGACGGCTTGCGAGAGTGCGAGATTCGTGACGCCGGCTTCGACATGGGCACAGCGGTTGCGAAGGTCGAGCTGCAGGATGTTGGTCATGCGGGCGGTGGAGAGTTGTACGCTGGGGAGGACGGAGACGATGCCGCCGGCGAGGCCGGTGGCGGCACCGCGGGGCGTGATGGCGATGCGGTGTTCGCGGCAGATGTTCACGGCCGACACGACCTGCTCAGTCGTGGTGGGAAAGACAACGGCAACGGGACAGGCACGCGAAATGGTGAAACCGTCGCATTCGTAGACGAGAAGTTCATCGGGATTGGCGATGACGGCAGATTCGCCCAACGCTTGGTGCAAGGAAGAGATGAGTGGTGAATTGGAGGCATTGGTGGTCACTCGGACTGCTCCGGAAATAATCGTTAAATCGTCAAGTCGTTAAAACGTTCATTGGTGCTGGACATCCAGGGGATGCTGAGGACTGCAACGATGCCAGCGAAGAAGCAGACTCCAATGAGGGCGGTGAGGATCACGATGAGGCCTCCACTTGCTCGGACAAACCCCCGGCAGAGCCGGGGGCTGACAGATGATAGTGTCACTGTACCAGTGAAAGAGCGAAGAGAAAAGCGCGAAGAGTGAAAGTATAGCCTTGCGAGGAATCGCAAGGCTTCGGACGCCAGAGGCCCTTATGGATCGTATATGTGAGACGCGTAAGAGGCGTTAAGCCTTGCGTTGCCACGCAAGGCTATTTTGTCGGGCCTAATGGCTTGCTCATAGATGGCTTATTTGGGTTGATTATTTCACAAGCACTTCGCTATCGATGGTCTGACGCAGCTTTTCCAGCGCTTTGTTCTGAATTTGTCGGACGCGTTCCTTGGTCACGCCGATGACTTGCCCCACTTCTTCCAGCGTCATGGCCGGCGTATCATGTCCGCGGTTAATCGCGAATCTCGCTTGAATCACGGTCTTTTCGACATCCGAAAGCTGCGCGCGGTTCTCGCCGATGATCCGTTGGAGTTCCTCGACGGCATCCTGCTCGATGTCCGCCCGCCGAACCTCCTGATAGTTCGACTTCTCCATTGCTGGATCGAATTCCGTGGGAAACGCCTGCCGATAACGACTGGTCTTCATCGCGATCCTCGAAAACGCCTTGAGAATCGCCCGGCACGCATAGGTGCTGAACTTAAACCCGCGTCCAACATCAAACTTCTCAACCGCCCGCAGCAGCGCCATGTTCCCTTCCGACACCAGCTCACCGAAGTCTACATCGCTCATGCGTGTCCGCTTGGCCATCGCGAGCACCAGGGCAAGGTTTGCCTGCGTGATGACTTCGCGGGTCACCTTCACGCGGCTGTACCACGTCAGGATCTCGCGAACCACCGCCTTGCCCGGGTGGGTCTTGAAATGCTTGACCGCATTTTGCGCCTTCATGCGTGCGAAGTTGTAACGAAGAAAAAGATGCTTTTCCTGGGCTGCCGTGAGAAGGCTGGAATTCGGCGCCGTGTGAGCGATGAGCTCATCATCGACAAGCGGGTGATACCAGCTTGTCGAGGTCGGCGAAATGGGCTGGCCTTCGTCGAAAAATTCTCGCTCGGCGGAGGACTTGCGGAACTGTTCGCTTTTGACGTAGTTGAGATTGGCCGCGAGGGATTCCATGACGAGGTCCCGCTGATCCAGGGCGAGGCTTTCGAGAGCCGCTTGATGCCGCGGGCTCAATTCCAGCTTGGCACGCGCGAGCTTCGGTGGGGGGGGAGGCTGAATGAAGTTCGTCATGGTAGCTCCTTCCGGCTCTGGTTGAGGCGGCCGCGTTCCACTAATCACGGGGGCAAAAGTGATACCGTTCGATCCTTTTCTTACCAACGTGCGAAGATGACGTAACTGCTGCAAACGCAGAGCGTTAGACCCCTTACTCATACGATTTCCCGCACTTTTCGGATTGCCTCATGGTCCTTTTATGGGGCTCACGCGTATGCCATTGTGCCTATATACGCGTTATACCCCGACAGGTAGCGCAACGCATGTCGGAACGAAATGTCGGAAATTTCAAATTTTAATTTTTCGTCTATACTCTTCCATCATGCTTCGCCATCGTCTCATTTTTGGTCTACTCTTCGGCGCCCTGTTCGTTGCCGCCATCGCGCTGGATTCCTGGTCGTCGCAGGACTGGCCCATCCGCCCCTACGCCACCCCGCCGGGCACCTTCATCGCTCTGGTCTGCATTCTCCTGATCCCTTTGGCCCTGCGCGAAATGCAGCAACTCCTCCAACGCGAAAACATCACCCTTTCCATGCGGATCATCGTCGTCGCTTCGCTGCTCTGTATGATCTGGCCCTGGGTCGAACAAGCCTCCGATTCCATCGTCAACAAACGCGATGAACTCGCCCGTTCCGCTCTTGCTTCGCCTTCCTCCGAAGTTGCTGTCGAGTTCCGTACGCTCGAGTCTTCTCCCTGGTTCAAGATGGCTCGCTGGACCCGCAGTCAAAAGCCGCACTATCTCGTTCCGACCATTCTCAGTCTTTCTCTGCTGGCCGCCGTCATCATGCATTCCCGTCGGCAGAAGGTCGACGGCGCGATGGCCAACGCCGGCGCCACCCTTCTGGCCATCACGTACCTCGGCGTTCTCCCCGGCTTCTTCCTGCCCATCTGCCTGACCCATTCCGCATGGATGCTTCTGGTGATTGTCGCCGTGGTGAAATCCGCCGATATCGGCGCCTACGCCATCGGTCGCCTCATCGGCAAACACAAGCTCATCCCCTGGCTCTCTCCGGGCAAAACCATCGAAGGCTTCATCGGTGGCCTGACCTTCTCCGCACTCGTCGCCCTCGCCCTGCTCCGCGCCTTCTCACCGCTCCAAGCCATCATCGCCGGCATCATCCTCGGCGCCATCGGCCAGGTCGGCGACCTCCTCGAATCGCTCCTCAAACGCGACGCGGGCGTGAAAGACTCCGGCCGCGTCCCCGGCTTCGGCGGCATCCTCGACCTCCTCGACTCCCCCCTCCTCGCCGCCCCAGCCGCCTACTGGCTCCTCAAACTCATCGCACACTCCTGATGTGGGGTTCGTGGTATAATCAGCAGTAACATGTGTTTGCGAGGATTGTCATGGTTCGCAATGTCAGAAAAAAAAAATCAAAACCCAACCTTAAAATCATCGTAGAAAAGCATCCAGATGCCTACGTGGCTTATCCTTTGGGCCTGAAGGGCGTTGTTGTTGGGCAAGGTAACAGCTATGAAGATGCATTAGCCGATGTGAAGTCCGCTATTCGTTTCCACATCGAAACCTTCGGTCCCGCCTACCTATAATCAATCCATGTCACGCTCCGTCAACCTCAACGTCCTCTCCAACAACCACCCCGGCCGCAAGCCGCCCTGGCTTCGCGTCAAACTCCCCGCAGGTCCGGCTTATCACAACCTCCGCCGCAACATCGACGGCCATCATCTCCACAGCGTCTGCCAATCCGCCATGTGTCCCAACCTCGGCGAATGCTGGTCCCGCGGCACCGCCACCGTCATGATCCTCGGCAACGTCTGCACCCGTTCCTGCGGCTTTTGCAACATCGCCACCGACCGCCCTGAAAAACCTGATCTCGACGAACCTCGCCGCGTCGCCGAATCCGTCGCCCTCATGCATCTCAAGCATTGCGTGATCACCTCCGTGACCCGCGATGATCTCAATGACGGCGGTGCCGCGATCTGGGCCCAAACCATCACCCGCGTCCGCGAGACCAGCCCCGACACCACTATCGAAACGCTCATCCCCGATTTCGCCGGCAACTGGAACGCCCTGCAAAAAGTCCTCGACACCAAACCAGATATTCTCAATCACAATATTGAAACCGTTCCGTCGCAGTACCGCCACGTTCGGCCGCAGGCGAAGTATCCGCGTTCCCTCGAACTCCTCCGCCGTGCCAAGGCTCAGGGTTTCATCACCAAGACCGGCCTCATGGTCGGCATCGGCGAAACCGACGATGAACTCCACCAGGTCTTCCGTGACCTGCGCGCCCATGAACTCGGCGGGAGGGTGGATATCCTCACCCTCGGCCAATACCTTCAGCCGACCAAACAGCATCTCCCCATCGCCCGTTGGGTCCATCCCGACACGTTCGCCGCTTACAAAAAATACTGCATGGAGGAACTGCACTTCTCCGCCGTCGAATCCGGCCCACTCGTCCGCAGCAGCTATCACGCCGACGAACTGGGCATCAATAGCCTTGCGAGGAATCGCAAGGCTGCGGATGCCAGAGCCCCTCATGGAACGTATGTATGAGCCGCGCAGGATACATGAAGCCTTGCGTTTCCACGCAAGGCTAAAATCCTGTATTATAGCGAACGTCTTCGTATAAACGATGATAAGATTGCACGTGCATAAGATTGGGGTGTGGCCATTTTTTATGGCAAATCAGGGCGATCAGAGCCGCGACCGTAAGGGAGCGACCCGTGCGACAATGCGGAAATAACGCCTGTCGCTCCCTTACGGTCGCGGCTCTGATTTTCCGGGGCAATCGTCTGATTGGCCATAAAAAATGGCCACACCCTAAGATTGCACGTCATTGCGGTCGGTAGGTAGGAGTTGCCTTATGTCACGTCGCTGCGGATTTACCTTGATCGAATTATTGGTGGTCGTGGCAATCGTCGTGTTGTTGATTACGCTGCTTTTGCCTCAGCTCAGCAAGGCCAAGGAACTGGCCAGAAGAACCAGATGCCAGACGAACCTCAAACAAATCGGCTCGGCCATGTTCGCCTACGCCAACCTGAACAACGGCATCGTTCCCGATAGCGGCACCGTATGCATCCAATGGAATTTTAGAACAGGCGTCATGAGCCCGTCTGACAGCACCACAACAGGCGATAATTGGCAGGCTGGTTGGCCGGAAGAACTCGTGGCCGAGGGAGTGGTCAGGCAGAAGTACATTCGGGCCAACTGGGCTCTCAGTACAGACCTGGTTTCGGGCGCTTTCGCACAGAATCGAGGCATCTTTTACTGCCCGTCCGCGGCCTACGATAACCCCACCGGCAATCAGAAAAACCAAATTGGCAACATATTGGAAGGCGGCAGCAAGCAGGGGGGCTACGGAATGGGCTATTATGCCGGGTCGGTGATTTATAGGTCGTGCGGCAGGGACAAAGCCAAATCTGGCGATCCTAATGACGTCCCCAATCAGACGGTCCCGATTCGGAGCGATGGTAGCCACGGCGTACTTCCCTTTATCATGAGGATAAGCTATTGGCGACCGAAGGGCATTGTCTGCGTTGAGAGCGACACGGGTTTCGCCGGTGCCATTGGGGCTGGGGGGGCCAGCTCTGCCAGCATTTGGACGGACACAACAGGTGAATTTGGCCGCTATGGCGTCTATACCGTACGCCATCAGAAGGGAGCGAATTACCTCCTCGGCGGCGGTCAGGTCGAATGGAGCACCATCTGGAACCAGGACGACCAACCGGGAGTTCCAAATGTTGCTCGCACCTTCAAGAATCATCCCGAGAGCAACTGGAACAACGTCAACAACGGCCAGCCCTACGACTACTCAGTCTGGTACCACAATCCGGCTCGCATTTCTTCGACCCGCGGCGGATAAACTGCCCGATTACCACTCACTTGCCGTCCTCTTTTTAAGGCCTCGTTCATGCGACAGTTCATCGAAAAATATGGTTACCCTCTCATTGCCGTTATCGTGGTGTTGGTGATCCTCGTACTGTGGCTGAACCATCGCAACTCGGCGCCGCCTCGCCCCAACTTCTCGGGCGATTCGAGCCTTGCGTTCTTCGTGAACGAAACCACCGGCAAGGAATCAGTACGCTCTGTCAATGACATACCTCCGCTCCCCGCCGACGACGACACGGACTCCCTGGTCATCGCCGTGAAGTTCAAGGCCGACACGGAGAAAGATGCCAAAATATGGTACTACGTCAAATATCCTGTGAAGGTCCGTGACTGGACTCAGTCACTGCCCGCGGACGACCTGAATCGGATGAATGCCTTGGAAGAAAGCCGCTTGATACGTGCGGTCGAGCCCGGCAGTCAGTGGCTCCCCGCCACCGATCCGGAGGCAGTGAAGATCATGACGATCCCCGATGCCAGCCCCGGCCACCCGCGCCGCCCCGTCTTCCCCGAAAAACCAAATGAGTGATGTCTGCTCTATGGATAAAGCACATTGGATTCGAAGCAACGGTTTCGTGCTTGCCTTGCTGGTCGCGGTGATCGTCGCGTTTCTTCTCCCGGCCCCGGGCGCACGCGGAGGCTTCCTCCACGCCGACCTGGTCAACAACTTCGGCATCGCCCTGATCCTCCTCCTCCAAGGCCTCTCGCTGGCCTTCGAAAAGGTCAAGCAAGGCGCCGGCAACTGGCGGCTCCACCTGCTCATCCAGGCATTCACCTTCGGCATCTTCCCGCTGGCGGGATTGGCCTATCACGTGATCATCCCCTGGGTCTGGCCCGGCGAACCGGCTGCCATCCGTGACGGATTCTTGTTTCTATGCGTGTTGCCATCTACGGTTTCGACATCTGTCGTGCTCACGGCCGTCGCTCGCGGCAATACCGCAGGCGCCCTGTTCAATGCCGCTCTCTCGAACATTCTCGGCGTGGTCCTCACGCCTCTCCTGGTGCAACTGCTCATGCGTTCCACCGGCCAGACCGGCCCGATCGGTCCCATGCTCCTGAAAATCCTTCTCCTGACGCTCGTCCCCTTCTTCGTGGGCATGGCCCTGCGCACCCTGGTCAGAGAGTGGGTGGACGCTCACAAGAAATGGACCGCCCGCATCAGCAACGCCGTCATCGTTTTCATCGTTTACAGCGCATTTTGCGATTCCGTTCAGGAAAAAATCTGGCAAAACCATGGCATGACCATGACGATTTGGGTCCTGTTTTTTGCGGCCATCCTTTTTCTGGGGATGTCCGTTCTGATCGGCACGACTTGCCGTCTTTTCCGGATGAATCGCGAGGACGGAATCGCCGCTTACTTCTGCTCGGTGAAAAAAACGCTCGCCATGGGCGTTCCGTTGGCGATGCTGATCTTCGGCGATCGTCCCACGAGCGACCTGTCGCTGATCCTTCTGCCGATCATGTTCTATCATCCGCTGCAGCTTCTAGTAAACGGCATCCTGGCCAACCACTGGGCCAAAAACCACTAGCCCCCGGCAGAGCCGGAGGCTAGCGTTTGGTACCATTCCGGGGGGTGGGATTCGAACCCACGACCAAGGGATTATGAGTCCCCGGCTCTGACCGCTGAGCTACCCCCGGCCGGAGAGCCTCATTCTACACGTTATGCACACAAGACGAAACTCGGCCCTGCCGACCGTCAGCCCCCGCCAGGGCCATTGCATTCTCCGTTTTGCAGGATGTGCAGGAGGTAATCGTGTGGCCATTTTTTATGGCAAATCAGGGCGATCAGAGCCGCGACCGTCAGGGAGCGATCCGTGCGACAATGCGGAAATAACGCCTATCGCTCCCTGACGGTCGCGGCTCTGATTTTCCGGGGCAATCGTCTGATTGGCCATAAAAAATGGCCACACCCCGATGGCATCCTCCAGGTCCAGAAGCTTGACGCGTTTGGGGATACAGGTGA
>WQYP01000108.1 GCA_009781185.1 Phycisphaerales bacterium
GGCTTTGCCAAGGGTTTGACCATCAGAGCCGCGACCGTAAGGGAGCAACTTGCGTTATTTCTAGAGGATCGCACGGTCGCTCCCTAACGGTCGCGGCTCTGATGGTCAAATGCAATCGCCCTGGGGGCTGCATTGAAAAATGGTCGTTTTTTTTGAACCTTTCGTTCAGGATGCGCACTTAATGGGGTAACAGACGAAGGAGGTCGCTATGCGTTTGGGTTGGATTCTTGTTCTCGTGATGACGGTGGGAGCCTGTGCTGTGAGTAGAGTGGCGCCGACGCGAGAGATGTCGGGGATACTGAATGTTGAGTCTGTCTCGCTTGCCGCGGGAGAGACGGCGAGCGCTCCACCGATGGGCGAGACGCCCCGCGACGGGGTGATTCTAGCCAGTGCCGTGACGTCACAGGACAAGCCGGTGGAAAAGCGGGCCATTATTTACCAGGCGGGATTGTCGATCGTGGCTCCTGATATTCTCGCGGCCCAGCGTGCCGTGCAGACGCGAGCTGAGCAAGCAGGTGGTTATCTGCAGGAACTCAAAGGGACCGCCATCATCGTGCGAGTGCCGGCAGCAAAGTTCGAAGAAGTGATGTCCGCGATCGAACAGCTCGGCGAAGTGACCGGACGCCATGTGCAGGCCAACGATGTCACCGAAGAAATGCGTGACTTGGCCATTCGCCTGGAAAACGCCCAGAACGTGCGGAAACGCCTCGAAGCTCTGGTCGAAAGAAGCGAAAAAATGGAGGACACCATCAAGCTCGAACAGGAACTCGAACGCGTCACGCAGACGATTGAGCTACTCAAGGGCAAAATCCAGTACATGCAATCCCAGGTGGCGATGTCGACGATCCGGGCGGAATTCAATTCGCCTCTGGCGCAGAAGCAGGCCGTGATGAATTTGCCGTTTGCGTGGGTGCGAGACCTGGGCGACGGCGTCACCGCGGGAATGACTGCCGCATCGCCGGATACAAGCCGCTGGAAACGCAACGAACGATTCGCTCTGCCCGCCGGATTCGTCCGCTACTTCGAACGCGATTACGTGACCGAAGCGATGAACGGCGAAGAGGTCGTCATCAAACTCAAACGCCAAACCAATTACGATGGCGGCGAAGTCGGCTTCTGGCGAGACCTGTCCCGGAAAATCCTGGTGGAAAATCGGGCCATAGCGATTTCGCAGGAAAGAGAAGTAAAGCTCAAAGACGGAACCGTCGCACGGGTGCTCATCGGCGTCAAAGACCGCGGAGCGAGCAAGCAGGGCTATCTGCTGGGAATCGCCGCAACGCCGCGATATGTCTACACATTCGAGGCGTGGGGCGAAAAGGAGAAATTTGAAAAAGCCGCAAGTGCCGTGGAAGAAGCGTTCAAAACACTTGACGTGAAAAAGTTCTAGCCTTGTGTGGAAACGCAAAGCTATAGGAGCATCGACATTGGCGATTCAAGGATTGCCTTTACTTCCTGCAGGAACCTTGCTCCGGTCGCTCCGTCCACTACGCGGTGGTCCGCTGAAAGCGATACGTGCATGACCTGTGCCGGCACTATTTGTCGATTGCCGTCGATTTCTTTTATCACCGGCTGCCACGTTGTGCCGCCCACTGCGAGAATTGCGGATTCCGGGGGATTGATGATAGCGTGGAAGTTCTTGATGCCGAACATACCCATATTTGAGATCGTAAATGTCGAGCCGGTCATCTGATCGGCTTTGAGTTTTCGTGCCCGGCCAAGTTCCGCCAGTTGCTTGATCTCCTGCGTAAGCTGGCGAACGGACTTGGTGTGCGCCTGCCGCACTACCGGCACCACCAGTCCCTCCTCCACCGCCACCGCAATGCCCAGGTCCACCGTTCCGTGCTGAATGATCGCAGTTTCCGCGAAGCTCGAGTTCACCGCCGGAACGCGTGTGAGCGCCATAACCGCGGCACGGGCGATAAAATCCGTCACTGAAATTTTCTCTCCGATCACTGCCATCTGCTCATTAAGCTGCGTACGCATATTCAGTAAAGAATCCATGATGATATCGATGGAAAGATAAAAATGTGGAATATACTGTTTTGATTGCAGCAGTCGCCGGGCGATTGTCTGACGCATGTTCGAAAGCGGGAAGTTCTTCTGTTCGAGCTTCACCGCCAGATGCGAAGGGCCAGCCTGTGCCGCGGTGGAGGGACCGGCCGCCTGCACCGTGCCCATCGGAGCCGCGCCCGTAAGGAAGCGACCGTGCGGTAATGCGGAACCTGTCGCTCCCTTACGGTCGCGGCTCTGATGGGCTACCGCCTCCATCACATCGCGTTTTACAATCCGTCCATCCGGCCCACTGCCCCGCAACGTCGTAACATCGATCCCCTTCTCTTCCGCGATCTTTCGAGCCAATGGCGAAATCCGCCCCCCACTCCCCCCCTCTGTGACCAACGCCTCCGGCTCCGACCCTTCATGGTGATCCTCAACGGCGATCTGCTCTTCCGGCCCCGGCATCACCGGCCCCGCAGGCTGCTCTGCCAATCGTTCAACACGCGGCTTGACCTCCTCCCGCCGCGGCCTAGGCTCAATGATCGCCCCTTCATACTCAGCCGCGACTTGCGCAACATCCTCGTCCGGCTGAGCCAGCACCGTAATCAGTGCTCCCACCGGTGTCTTGCCACCCTCAGGCACCATGATCCGCGCAATCGTCCCCGCCTCGAAGGCCTCAAGTTCCTGCGTCGCCTTATCCGTTTCCACCTCCGCGATCATGTCGCCCGGCTTGATCGCATCCCCTTCCTTCTTGAGCCATTTCGCCAACGTCGCTTCCGTCATCGTATCCGTCAACTTCGGCATCGTGATTTCGATAGGCATTGCAAAAATTCCTTTCTCCGTTTCCGCCACTTCCCTCATATAGCCCCGGCTTTAGCCGGGATTCCCGACAAGCAAGTCTAGTCACCGATGTGAGCATAAGTAAAGTTTCACCACAGACACAGACAGGTATTGAATGACGAAATTCGAATTTCTTCCACCTTCTGGTTCCTTCCGCGTGAAAAAGCGATAATCCTCTCCATAATGCCCCAAGCGAGGAACGCCGCCATGAATAGTTACGAGCGATTGACCGCCATGATGGAAGGGCGACCGACGGATCGGCTGAGCGTGATGCCGATCACGATGATGTTCGCCGCCGCCACCGCCGGCGTGAAGTACTGCCAGTATGCTCGTGATTACCGCATTTTGGCTGGCGCGCAGATTCAGACCGCCCAGCGTTATCGCTTTGATTATGTCTCCGCGATCTCCGATCCCGGCCGCGAGGCTGGCGACTGCGGCGCAGCTCTCCGCTGGTTTGACGATCAACCCCCGGCCATGGATGAGGCCCAGCCCTGCATCAAAGACCCCACCGATCTCGCCCGCATGCAAATCCCCGACCCGTTCGGCGGCGGCAGAATGACCGACCGCGTCCAGGGCGTAGCCGAACTGCACAAACGTGTCGGCAAAAAGCTCTTCGTCGAAGGGTGGGTTGAAGGCCCTTGCGCCGAGGCTGCCGACCTCCGCGGCATCAATGCCCTCATGCTCGATTTCCTCGAAGCCCCCACATTCGTCCAAGACCTTTTTGCATTCTGCCTGGAGATGGCCATCAAGTTCGCCCGCGCTCAAGTCAACGCCGGGGCCGACATCATCGGCATCGGCGATGCGGCCGCCTCCCTCGTCGGCCCCGACATCTACCACGAATTCGTCTGGCCCATCGAAAAAAAACTCATCGACGCCGTCCACGCCATGGGCGCCAAAACACGTCTCCATATCTGCGGCAACACCTCCGCCCTCCTCGCTCCCATCGGCGAACTCGGCAGTGACATCGTCGATCTCGATTACCCCGTCAACATCGCCCAGGCCCGCGTCGCCATGGGTCCCCATCAAATTTTGTTAGGCAATCTCGATCCCGTCCGTAGCGTTCGCAACGGCACCCCTGAAACCATCCATGCCGCTCTTGCCGAATGCCATCGTCAGGCCGGCGACCGCTATATCATCGGCGCCGGCTGCGAAATCCCACGTGATACCCCACCCGCCAATGTGCTGGCCTTCGCCGACTACGTCCAATCCCAACGCCTCTGATCCTGCGCCCAGCAAAAGTCGTCAAGTCGTTAAAGCGTCAAGTCGATTTAACGACTTGACGATTTAACGACTCCCTGCAAAGCCCAAATGCGTTTGCCAAGCTGCCCCGGCGTCGCTACGCTTCCCCTGTACGCTCTTTTTAATGGGGATCGAAATGACTGACCAAGGCGATTACGATCTGAAACCACAGGAAAAACCTGCGGAACCCGTCAGGCCCAAGCCTGGCGAGCCTGGGTGGGTTGAGCCGATCCCCGTGATCGTCAAGCCTGATGTGCACGAAGTATCCGACTCGCCCACGAGCGATCCCGATGTGGAAAAGCACAAAGGCCTCGCGATCTTGGGCTACATCCTGTTCATCATCCCGCTGATCATTGCCCCCCAATCCAAGTTCGCCCGCTTTCACGCCAATCAGGGACTGCTCGTGTTCATCGTCTGGCTGACGACTCTGGTCGTAGGCACGATCCTGGTGGTGGGCGGAATGATTGCAAAAAACTACCTCGTCAAAATCTGGTTTCTGTCGATGTTTTGCGGCTGCATCTCGCAGATGGTGCCCGTTCTGATGTTCCTGGGCGCGATAGCGTTGATGATCATCGGCATCATCAACGCCGCCAACGGTGAAAAGAAAGAGTTGCCCCTCCTCGGCCACTTGACGCTGATCAAGTAACCATTCATCCGCCTTCTTTTTCTTTTGTCACAGTCACTGTCACGCTGCTCACGCGGTTGCCGGAGAGCGTGAAGGTTCCCGTGACGGTTCCGATCTGTGGCACCACGCATGAGAGGCGAGGCAACCCTCCCCCTTTCGGCCGCTCTAACTGCCAATCCCCACCCTTCGCCACTTTACTGACGCCATCCACCAGCGTTGCCGGCAGCCACATGTCGCGGCTCAGCTTCACGTCCGTCGGCTTTGGCGCCGCTAACAATCCGGCGAAATCATCGATCTTCCGCTTCTGGAGTTCCTCCCTCGCCAACAGGCTCGTCATCGTCGCTACGATCGCCCGCACATAGGCTTCCCGCGTGGGATTCTCCGGCAACTCCGACCACCACTTCTCACACTTCTGCTGAAACGAGACAACATCCTTGCCAAAGACTCCTGCCCAGGCGTCTGCCGGCGGTGTGCCATTGTTCATCCTTCTCAGGTACTCATCAAACGCTTTGACATATTTGCCATCTTCGCCGTGCACGAGGAAATGGACCATGGCCCAGACCTGATCGTAGTTGGTGATGTCCATCTGTTTGGCCCACACCTCAGGCGCGATCGTGGTGATGTTGGCGAAAGACTTCCATTTTTTCCCCGTGAGTTCCTCTTTGACGCGTTCGAGTCGATAGGGAGGGATGATGCCGACGATGAAGCAATCGCCGGTGAAGAGGCTTTCGCCGAAATACTCGGCGAGTCCTTCGTTGAGCCAGGTGGGAAGTTCTGCGCGGATGGTCGCGGCGGCGAACTGGTGAAAAGCTTCGTGCTGGATGATATGCCAGGTCATGGGGTTATCGCCGTGCTCCGCACAGGCCAGGAGCTTGGACCCGCTACTGGACCGCACGAAACAACCGGCGCTATCCTTCATACCGCCGGCAGCATAGTAATCCGCGGACGTGGCGTAGAGATAGAAGGGCAACTTGCCCTTGGGCGGGACGCTGAAGGCGGCGGTGCGACGCCGGTATTCCTCGAAGATACGCGTCATGCGAAGGTCCGCTTCACGGGCAAGCGAGTCATCAATGTTCGTGCTCAGCGTGTAATACGGCGTGTCGAACGTTCGCATCGGACGCCGGGCGGATTGCTGCTGTGCGATCGCCAACGTGGTCAGGGCGATGAGAATGGTCAGGCCGAGAAATGATGGCAACTTCATGGTGAGTCTCCGTGAAAATCTGGTGATCTGGTGATTGGGTGATCTGGTGGTTGGCTCTGTCGCGTATGCGGGGATGCCATTCCATTGCCAAATTCAAAATCACCAGATCAGCAAATCACCAGATTACCAAATTCCCCCATTAAAAGGCATAGGGGTTGGGCTTGCCCATAAGTTCGACGAGCTTGGCGATGCGACTTTCGGTGGGTGGATGGGTGCGGAAGAGGTTGGCCATGCCTTGGCCGATGGAGGGACGCACGATGAACATGTGGCTCTCGGCGGGGCTGATGTTCATGGGGATCTGACGATTGCCGACCTCGAGTTTTTTCAAGGCGCCGATGAGGCCTTCCGGGCCGCCAGCGAGTTGGGCGCCACGGGCGTCGGCGGCGTATTCGCGGGAACGGCTGATCGCCATCTGAATCAGACCGGCCGCAAGAGGAGCCAGAATGATCGTCAGCAGAACGCCGATGATGCCCAGCGGATTATCACGGTCGCGATGACCGCCGCCGAACCACATCATCATGTGCGCGAGGTAGCTGATGGCCGCGGCGATGATCGCGGCAATCGTCGCGATCAGAATGTCACGGTGCTTCACGTGCGAAAGTTCGTGGGCGATGACGCCTTCGAGTTCCTTGCCGGACATCATGTTCATCAGGCCGGCAGTCACGCAGACCGCGGCGTGGCGAGGATTGCGGCCAGTGGCGAAGGCGTTGGGAGCCTGCTCCGGCGAATAATACAGCCGCGGCATGGGGATACCGGCACGATCGGCAAGAGTCTTGGTCAAATCGTAAAGCTCGGGAGCCTCTTCACGCGCCAATTGCTGAGCTCGGACGGAGGCCAAGGCGATCTTGTCGCTGAAGAAGTAACTGCCGAAGGACATGATGGCGCTGAAGATCAGGGCGATGAGCATGCCCTGTTCCCGGCCGAGGCCGTAACCGATGCCCATGCACAAGGCCATGAGCAGCGCCAAGAGCATCGCGGTCTTGACACTATTGATGAACATAATCGTTTCCTTTCTCTGCAAAGTCGCGAGAACACGCTGCAGGCACCATAAGAGAAGGCGCTTGTCTACACAAGTATACGCGGGGAATGCCGTTAAATCGTTAAGTCGTTAAATCGTTAAATTGTGAAATCGACTTGACGACTTGACGACTTAACGATTTAACGACTTGACGATTTAACACCGCGGTACGTGGTTTGTAAAACGTACCCATGGACCACAAGGACTTCGAAGCGAAAAAGGAGATCACAATGTTAGCTCGCAGAACTCAACCCATGGTGGAAGGCCCGATCGACGTGCTGGATCGCGAATTTAATCGGATGTTGAATCGGTTCTGGGGGAGCGCGGAGGTGCCAGCGACTTTGGCGCCGTATGCGGTGGATGTGCATGAGGATGCGGATCGGTTCTACGTGGACGCGGAGATGCCGGGGTTTCGGAAGGAGGATATCGAGATCACGCTGGAAGAAGGCGTGCTGACCATTCGTGGGTCACGTAAGGATGAAGGAGAAGAAAAGAAGGAAGGCGAGAGGCTGCCGTTGCACATGGAACGCCGGTGGAGCCGTTTCGAACGGAGTTTCACACTGCCCACCGCGGTGAATGAGAATTCGGTCAAGGCGACTTTGGAGGAAGGCATTTTGAAGATCACGCTGGACAAGCGAGAGGAAGTCAAGCCGCGGAAGATTCAGATCACCGCCGGCATGGCCACCTCTCCTAACGGCCCCAAGACGCTCGAGAGCAGCAAGACGCTGGAGCCCAAGAGTTCATCGCCGCAGCACATGCAGCAACCGCCGCAGCACAAGTAAGGTTGCGAATTTGGTCGGCTCGTCGCGCCGCGGCGTCGCGGAGAAAGCTGCCTACGGGCCCTCTCTCACCGGCGCTTGAGCCAAGCGAGTCGGCCCGCAATCCAGGCCGGTCCGGAGCCATACCCCGGGCTGGCCTTTTTTCACGCCCGTCAGCCCTTTGCACCGCTTCCTGACACCACGATATCCCCCCTACCCGCACAGAGCAATCACCGGATGAGAAACATCAGAGCCGCAATCGTAAGCTCGCTTTTTCCACGAAGTTCACGCTTCAGCATGTTATGTGACACGCTAAAGTATGAACTCCGGTTCATGGAATCCGCAGCAGCCAGCGTGTGGGAAATAGCACTGCCATGTAGACTATAAGATAAATGCCTAGCCAGCCGAAGTCATAATGCCAGCCTAATGGGGCGAAAGGCGCGAAGAATGCTTGAGCGTCGACGCGGCGAGTATCGGCGTAACGGATGCGAAAGGCGAGGATCGGGCCGGGGGGAGAGCCGGAGGGGACAGCGATGATCTGTTGGAAGCGGTTACCTTTTTCGTCGGTCTGGGCGGCGGGCGGTGGAGCGAGGTCGCCCAGTACCAGCGGCGCGGTGAGAGTCTGGCCGTTGGCGGCGGTGGCGGTGACGTGGTAAATCGCGGCAGTTTCGGGCGGCGTAAGAATGCTCCAGGAAAGCGTTTGCGGTGGTAAAGAATGAGGGGGAATTTGCAGGAATTTTTGCAGGTCTGTTGCGAGAAATTCCGGGGATTTGCCGTCCTGTGCGACCAATGATCGTACCGCGGGCGGAACTTCGCCACGCTGCAACTGGGCGACGAGCGTCGTGAGGACGGGGCGAATCGGCGTGGCTGTCTGCGATTCGGCGGCGGGTTGGAGCGCTGGGTCGGCGGTGAGGGTGATGGGGCCGGCGTAATCGGTGTCGATGCTTGCGGAGATAATGGCGGTGGCACCGGGACGGGGATTTTGAACCGCGGGATCGATTCGCTCCGGCAGCCAAAGGAAGGACATGACCATCGGCCCCAGCAGGACCGCCAGCGGCACAAAGGCCGCCAGCGTCAGACGCATCTGCACCGGCGCCGCCAGCGACGCAATCGCCCGCCCACGCGGCGAGCCGAGCGGAAGCGATGCCAATTCCTGACGCAGCAACGCCGCCCGACGCTTCGCTTCCCGCAAACGAGGTGTGTCGCACAGCAGCCATTGACCGATCATCGACAGGATCGCCAGCGATGCCGCGATGATGGCCACGGTGATCGGGCCGCCCAGACTGCGGACCAACGGCCAGAGGACCTGGTCCAGAGCGGCCATCGACGCCTCGTACAGTTGCGTCTGCGGCAGCAGGAACACCAGCCCCAGGAACACGCCCCAGAGCAGCAAACATATGTTGCGAAGCCACGATGAAGTGCGTTCGCGTCGCCCCGCCACCGGCGGTACACAATCCCAGGCAATACGCATGTCGTTGGGGTCAGGGGGGATTTCACCGGACGTCGTGATCGGTTCTTCGCCCGCCAACATCACCGCTCCGAGCGTGCCATCCACCGCGATTTGTTGATTTTCTGTCAGCAGTTGCGTGGCGTTTGGCAGCACCACCGCCGGCTTGCCCATCTCGCGTGCCACTACCGCCCCGTGCGAAAGCGTTCCGCCGCACTCGAGCACGATCCCGGCGGCATTCACGAATAACGGCGTCCAACTCGGATCGGTACTGCGACATACCAAAATGTAATCCCTCCCCAGATCCTCCGCGGACTCCGGCGATGCAACGATCCGTACCGGGCCCAGACAATGGCCAGACGACAAGGGGAACGCCGTCAGTCGATTCGTATGCGACGGCAACTGCAACTCGCCAAATCGCTCGATTTCCTTCTCGTCAATCACATCCGGCAATGCGATGCGGCTCTCCGCGGTCCGACGGGCACGGCGATCTTTAATCACATCACTGGGCGAACCCCCGGCAGAGCCGGGGGCTGACGGGCGTAATGCGGCGGCGAGTTCGGGGAAGGTCAGCAGGCATACGTCCGCGGGAGGGAGGTTCAAGCGACGGGCGGCGTCGAGTACCATGTGACGCAGTAACTCATAACCACGCATCAATTCGTGTTTGCCGTCCTCGCGGAAACGCAGATAGCGGCGGCAGAGCGTCACGCGCTCGTCCAATTCCCGCTGTTCCCGCGGACGCAAGCGTGTTTTCAACTCCGCGATCCGCTGATTCGCATCTTGCTGTCGTTGGCGATGTTCCTCTTCGGGGCGAGCGCCGCCGAGCAGATGTTTTGCCAGAGCTCTCGCCGCTTCCGAACGTTCTCGCCATCGCGGTGCCGCCAGATCGAACTCTTCCGGACCGCGATGGCCGTTCTCCAGCAACCACGCCTCCAGCGGCAAAGTCCCGCTCGCCACACGATACAACGCATCATTCGATCGCATCGTCGCATCTTCTGGCCCCCCCGCCGCCAGCATGTCCGCCAACTCCGCGGGGTCCTGATCCCAGACGTGCGGGGACAAAAAACTTCGCAAATTTTCCAGTGCCATCCCGCAGATCAGGCTCGGCAGCAGCGACCAGGGCGCAAATTCGTCCATGATCCTCTTTTCCCGCCACTGCCAGACTTCGAGCCATTCCTCCACGTCGAGCCGCGAAAGGCCGACCTGCGATTCCAGCCGAATCCACTGGCGGAATTCCGGAATCAGTTTGTAATCGAGATGCGTATCTAAATCGCGAGCCAGTTCCGCGAGCCGTTGACCGACGCGTCTGAGCTTCCGTCCTATCCGGAACTGCGTCAGCACCGAACCGCAGGGAATCGTCGGCGCCCCTTGCGCCGCCGACGGTGTCGCACGCAGCAACTCCGTGTCGTAGCGAAACGGAAATTCCGCAAAAAACATCTCCGGCGCCCGCGAAAGGTCCATGTAGATACGTCCGGCGATCAATTCCAGGAAGCCTTCCGGATTTAACTGCTGCGACGGCTCGTATCCCGCCAGCGCATACATTTTTCCAAAGCCGCCCGCCGGCGTCATGAACCGTTGCAGAATCGACCATGTCAGCGGCGTCGGCTGCGGCAACGTCTCGCCGAGATTGTGCTGCGCCCAGTCTCCTCGGCCCTGCTGCTTCGCTGCTGTGAGCGTCTTACGATGCTCCTCGATCAGCGCCGTCCGCTGCCTGGCCGCAGCCAGCGTCGTCACTGCACGCGATTGCAGCAGATACAGTTTGCCGTCTTTTGAGATCGCCCATTCCGTATCCTGCGGCAACTGAAAATGCGCCGCCACCCGATGCGCCAACGCAAACAAATCCGTCAGATGCGAATCCGCCAAGCATCTCGCCTTCCGCTGTTCCTCCGGCGCAGGGTGAGCATATCGGTGCTCAACCACCGCATTGCCATGCGGTGCTCCGTTGACGCTGCCGCTCGGATGAATCGCCACTTCCTTCGTCCCGATCACGTACGATTTCACTGCCCCCGTTGCTCCGTCGAGCACGATCGTGTCCGGCTGCACCAAGCCCGATACTACCGCCTCGCCTAATCCGTAGGACGCCTCGATCAAAATTTCCCGTTCATCTCCCGTCCGCGGATTTGCCGTGAACATCACACCGGCCACCTCCGCCGGCACAAGTTCCTGCACCACCACCGCCATCGCCACATCGGCGGGATCAATCCCGTGCTCACGCAAATACGCCTGCGTCCTCGCCGTCGATACGCTCGCCCAGCATTTTTTCACCGCCTCGATCACCGCGTCTTCGCCGACGATGTCGAGATACGTTTCATACTGTCCCGCCATCGACGCGCCGGCCATGTCCTCCGCGGTCGCAGAGGATCGCACAGCTACTGCTTTGCCACCCAATGCACAGTATCGTTCACGGATAGCCGCTTCCACGCCAACGTTATCGCTTGCCGCCGCGTGAAACGCCGCTGTGGTAATCACGAACCCGTCCGGCACCGGAAAACCCGCCCGAATCAGTGCCGCGAGATTAATGGCTTTCCCGCCGACGAGACGCACCTCCGTGCTCTCCGAGAGCGAAAGAATATAGGGACCCGTCATGCCAACTCCTACATCTCACCACAATTGCTTGAGCCGTGCGCCCGGATAATAGAATCCCAAAATTCTTCCATACGTCCATCCTTTCATCGCCAGCGCTTCCGCCCCCCACTGCGACATGCCGATCCCGTGGCCATAGCCTTTGCCATGGACCAGTTCGATTGCCGGACCGACATCGCGTATGCCGAAATTGCTCGAGAACGGTTTGGGTGCTGTGCCTGTGGGGTCTCGCACCAACGCCAGTCGAAATTCCTCTGCGCGAATCGGCGCGGTGCGCCCGGTCGTATCCGTCAGCGTCAACTCCGTCGGCCGACCCGTCGCCGCGTTGCGCTTGGTGATCGTCACCGACGCGATCGGCCCAAGCTCTGTGAGATACCCAAAACCGTTCTGCTCGCCCCAGCTTCGCACGCACCGTGTCATATCGCTCTTGCTCACACGCATCGTCGGCCAGGCATATTTCGGACACCCTTCATCCACCGGCCCGATCACCCTCGCCGACAACGGCCCCACCTGCGGATCGCCCCACGCCTCAAACGGGTCCTGCGTCGCACCACCGATGCACGCAGAATAAAAACTGCAGAAAATTCCTTCTCGCGTTTGGCCCTGGCTGTCGCAAATCGTTGTCTGCAGCACCATTCCACGCGTCTCGGCTACCGCCGCCCGGCTCTTTGCCGTCTCGCCGGCGATCCCGCCGTACATCTGCGACGACTCATCGTTATTCACGTCCCACTGGCGATTCTTCCCGTCCGCGAGCATCTGGAAGAGCGCAAAGGTCCGTGCCGCGATCGCCTGCGCACGGTACGTCTCCATCGACCACGACCCATACAACTCCTTCGGCAGCACCCCCGCCAGATACGCATCCATCGGCACCACATTCACCGCCACATACTGCCCATTCGCCAACTGCACCGTTTCCACACGCCCACGATACGCCCCCTTGCGAATCACCGGTGGACGATCCTGCGCCTCCGTCAATCGTACCCGCACCATTGGCTCGGCCATCTTCTCCGGCACCACCACAATCGCCGGCTGCACCGCTCCGAGCAGCCGCGGCTTACCCGTAACGCGTAGCAGGGGCGTCCCACCTCCTCCCCCCATGTGCACGGGCGAGACGCTTGTATTACGTAACACCGGCTCTTCCCGCCGCGGCTTCTGGCACGAAACAATCAGCCACGCCACCAACATGAAGCATGCCACCACGCACGCCACCCGATGCTTCATGGAAATGTTCATACTGCACCATATAGCCCCGGCTTTAGCCGGGATTTGCTTCCGATGGAAGAAAACGCTCAAGATACGCGCCTGCTATCGGCGTAGCAACGTAAAATTCTTTATACTGAGGGGGGAACGGGCAAACGCATTTGACCATCAGAGCCGCGACCGTCAGGGAGCGACAGGCACCGCCCCCGCATTGCCGCACGGTCGCTCCCTTACGGTCGCGGCTCTGAACGCCACATGCGTTTGCCCTGCTTTGGAGAGTGACATGCGTACGACTGTGTATCTGGTGGGAGCGGGACCCGGGGATGTGGGGCTCTTGACGGTCAAAGGGGCCGAGGTGCTACGCCGCGCCGATGTGGTGGTGTACGACTACCTGGCGAATCCGGAGCTTTTGAAACTGTGCCCCCCTGCCGCCAAGCGGGTGTATGTGGGGAAGAGTGCGGGGCGGCATACCAAAACGCAGGAAGAGATTCAGGCGATTTTGGTGGAAGTAGCCAGAAGCCAGAAGCCAGAAGCCAGAAGAGAATGGGTGGTGGTGCGATTGAAGGGCGGGGACCCTTATGTGTTTGGGCGTGGCGGCGAAGAGGGAGAGTATTTGCGAGAGCATGGGGTGGCGTTTGTGGAAGTGCCGGGGGTGACGGCGGGAATCGCTGCGCCGGCATACGCGGGAATACCTGTGACACATCGGGATTTTGCCTCCACGGTGACGTTCGTGACGGGGCATGAGAGAGAGGAGCCAGAAGCCAGAAGCCAGAAGCCAGAAAAGGGAGGACGTGTTGATTTTGATGCGTTGGCGAGGTTGGGGGGAACGATTGTGTTTTATATGGGGGTGAAGAGTCTGCCGGAGATCATGCAGAAGTTGATGGCGGGCGGGTTGGACGGGACGACGCCGGCGGCAGTGATTCGCTGGGGCACGCGAGAAAATCAGCGGACGGTCACCGGGACGGTGGCGACGATCGCTGATGTGGCGAAGAAGGCAGTGATCACGGCGCCGGCGATCACGATCGTGGGGAAAGTCGTGTCGCTACGAGAAAAGGAGGGGGGGCTGAATTGGTTTGAACGGCGTCCGCTGTTTGGCAAGCGGGTGCTGGTGACGCGGACGCGCCAACAGGCCAGCGAATTGACGTCGCAACTGGCGGAACTGGGCGCTCAGGTGCTGGAGGCTCAGACGATTGAAACCGTTCCGCCGACGGATGAACAGGGGGGGGGGGTGGCTCAGATCGACAAGCAACTCATGCATCTGCCGACCTATGACTGGGTCGTGTTCACCAGCGCCAACGGCGTGCGAGCGGCCTGGGAGCGATTGCAGCACCTGGATTTCGACGCCCGGCATTTCGGAGCATCAAACGTCGCGGCGATCGGGGCGGCGACGGCTGAGGCGCTCAAGCAAATCGGCATTTCGCCCGACGTGGTGCCGGAGAAATCAGTAGGCGAGGAATTGGCCGCTGCACTCAAGAAACGCATCGGCGAGGAAGAGATGCGGGGGAAGCGGTTTTTGCTGCTGCGCGCCGACATAGCGCGGCCTGCGCTGCGGGAGGAACTGCTGAAACTCGGTGCGAGCGTCGAGGATGTGGCGATCTACCAGACGCGTCGGCCGGAGCGACTGCAGGAAGAAATCACCGCCGCCATCGACAGAGGGGGGGGGGGGGGGGAATTGGACGGGGCCAATTACCCCACGAGTGGGCCGGGCACCACTTTTGGGGAACTGCTCCCGCCGTCGCACCGGAAA
>WQYP01000109.1 GCA_009781185.1 Phycisphaerales bacterium
ATTTAGAGAAATTTCTAGAATTTAAAAATTGCCCCCCGAGGCCCCGGGGGGGGGCCCGGCGGGGGGGCCGGGGCAATTCCCCCCCCCCCCCCCCCCCCCCGGACGGGCAACCGCACCCATTGAACGCGGAACGGCCCGGCCAGCCGAAACAAGGCCAAAGGAGATTTCACCATGTCCAAGAGCAAGAAAACCACCAACGCCAAAGCCACCAAGTCGAAAACCACCACCGCGAAGGCCAGCAGCAAGTCCGCCAAGTCCCGGAAACGCGCCAAGGTCGACGACGTCCAGATCGCCGAGGCGACCATTTTGGAGCAGGCCCCCGACACCGCCGCCGCCCCCCCCAATACCGACGCGATGCCCGCCGAAGTCGAAGCCGCCGCGCCGACGAAGTCGGGCAAAGCCAAAAAGAACGCCGGCGAACCCAAAGCCAAAAAGCCCAGCGGCCTCGACGCCGCCTACGAAGTCCTCAAGGCCAACGGCGGCCCCATGACCTGCAAAGCCATCGTCGACGAAATGCTCGCCAAGGGGATGTGGACCACCAACGGACGCACCCCAGCGGCCACGATTTACTCGGCCATGCTTCGCGAGATCGACAACAAGCCCGGCGAGAGCCGCTTCACCAAAACCGGTCGCGGACTCTTCGCCGCCGCCGCCTGAATCACACCGCTCCAACTCACCCCTCCCACCCCGGCTAACGCGACCGGGGTTTTCTGCGTGGCGATAGAAGATAGACCGTGTAGTCATCTCAGCCCCCGAAAAACCGCGAAAAACCATGAAAAAAGAACGAATTAAGCATGAATTGAACTTGATGCGACCGCAAACAAATTGTATTATGTATATACCAAAATTATAAAGGAGATGACAATGCGAGCCACGCAAATAGAACTCACCGGAAAAGCCGGACACGTAGCCATCAAACGAAAAATCGAAGACGCCACCATTCGGATCAACAGCTTCGTCCACAATCCCAAACCCGGCCAAAAGGCTCGGAGGACTTGGAAACTCCCCGCCACCATCACCGACGACGATCTTCTCAAGGTTGCCGCCAAAGTGCAGCGCCGCTGCGACGGATGCGTCGGCACATACTTGATGGTGCTCGAATACTTCGTAGAGATGCAAAAATTCCAGAAATGATTTCCGAGGCCCCGCACAGGGGCCTCGGTTGTTTACGGAGGGGGGGAGGGGAAAGGGGGAAAAAGGGGGGGGGCTCATCGCATGCCCTCCTCGCGCGGCTTCATCGGAATCGGCGAATCCCCCGTGCGAGAAAGCACCGCAGGCTTACCGCTGAAACGCTGGTAACGATCCACAATCAAATCGACGTACAGCGGATCAAGTTCCATGAGAAACGCCCGCCGTCCCGTCTGCTCGGCGGCGATGAGCGTGGAGCCGCTGCCGCCGAAAAGGTCCAGCACATTTTCCCCCGCCAGCGACGAATACTGCATCGCCCGCACCGCCAGCTCGACGGGCTTCTGCGTCAAATGTTCCATGACCTGCGGGCTGACCTTCTTGACCTCCCACACGTCCGTGACGTTATTCGGGCCGTAGAATTTGTGAGCCGCCCCTTCCCGCCAGCAGTAGAAACACCACTCATGGTTGCCCATGAAATCCTTGCGGTTCATCACGGGATACCCTTTGACCCAAATGATAGCCTGGGCAAAAAACAACCCCACCTTCTTCATGACCGCCGGATAGTTGGCACAGTTCGCATACCCGCCCCACAAATATGCCGCCCGCCCCGGCTCAAGCACACGAGCAATATTGCCAAACCACGCATCGAGCATTTCCTCGAACGCTTCGCCGGTCACCGAATCGTTGGCGATAGGCCGATCCTTGGCGCGGAGTTTATGCTGTACGGGCTGCCCATCTTCACCGAGATCGCCCGCCTTCCGCGTACTTTCAAAGCGTGAAAAACCCGCAGCGATGGCATTGTTGCTGCGCGGTTCGAGGCGAACGCCATAAGGCGGATCGGTCACGCACAGGTGCATGGTATTTCCATCGAGCAGGCGGTCCACATCCTCCGCTTTGCCGCTGTCACCGCAGAGTAGCCGGTGGTTGCCGAGTATCCACAAATCGCCCGGCTGGGTGATCGCCTCGTCCGGCGGGGCCGGTACGTCGTCCGGATCGGTCATGCCGCCCTGCACGTCGCCAGACATAATCCGCTGAAGTTCTTCCGGATCGAAGCCCAACAGCCCCAACTCAAAATTCATATCCTTGAGCGCTGTCAATTCAATCGGCAAAAGTTCATAATCCCACTCCGCAATCTCATTGGTCGCGTTGTCACTGATCCTGTACGCCTTCACCTGCGCCGCCGTCAGGTCGGTGGCGACATGCACCGGCACCTGCGTAAGCCCCAGCTTCCGCGCCGCCTTGTACCTGGTATGCCCAACAACAATCACGCCCTCGGCGTCGACCACAATCGGCTGGCGAAACCCAAACTCCTTCAGACTCGCCGCCACAGCATCCACCGCCTCGTCGTTCTGTCTCGGGTTGCCGGGGTAGGGATGAATCGTGCTGATGTCGCGAAGTTCTATGTTCACTTGAAATCTCCTCAAAAAACAAAGTGTCAAAATACGTAGTTTCAAAACTTGCGGCGTAAAAGTATGCTGACGCTCCCGACGAAGTCGGACCCACCACCGATCTGCTGACTCGGAACCCGCACGTCCTGATGTTGCTGGCAGCGATAGCCGTAGACGAAATAAACGGACGCTGGCCTACCGCATACCCCACAAGCGAAGTCTTCCAATCGCGGAATCGCCCGGCAACGAGAGCAATGTTCCCCGCGCCCAGCGACGCGATTCTCACCACATCGACCACACCAAAACGGCAAAAACTCGATGGGTAGGTCGCTGTGACGAGTAACCATCTGCATAAACGAGGGCCTCCGATAAAAACGCCGTTTCAAGATTCACAGAACCAAAATCCGACCGTTTTTTCGATGTTCGCTACGCGCAACAAACAAAAAGAATCAAGCCGACCATTCCCCTGGCCATCTTCGCGCGAAATCGCCCGGAAGGAACCAATTTGCATATCTCTCTGCCATTTCGGCAGACACTTTTGGCAGTCGCGTTTATTCGCCTCACGACGCGCCAGTTCCGCGAGTTGGCGTTGTTGGCCAACTCGTCTCCAACGCCGCGACGTGGGCCAACCGTGCGCGAGTTGTGGCCTATCCGTGGGTTGTCAAAACCCTCACGCCTGTGCAGGTCGGATTCGTGGTGAGTCGTTCCCTTTAGGGAACGACTCACCACGAATCCCGACCAGGCGTGGCGATTCTGTGTGATGAATTTCATATATCGCTCCACGAATACGTTCTGACGTTTTACGAGGCGTTTTTTGTTCCGTTTGCCGGGCGTTCTGCGTCCCATTTCACAGCATTTCATAACGTGTCCTCCTGAAATTCGGACTGACATTTTGGCAGACGAACGTACTCGCAAGGCTGGTTTCGCTTGGGTTCACCGAAGCGGCCAATCAACCCATCTTCCTCAGCTTGACGTAGGAGAATGCGGGAACGGTATTCTGAGATGCCGCCCTGACCGGCGGCGGTGAGAATGTTCGCGCGTGTCATGGGATGTTCCTGCACGAACGTTTGCGCGAACGTCTCCGGCGTCCATTGATCTTTCTTTTCTGTTTTCTTGCGTCCGCTGTCATTCCTGAGTTGCAAAGGATCGAGTTCATCGGCGGGCGACCAGATCGGAAAATTCCAACGCAAGCAACGTGGCGCGACCGGTGGCCATGAACGTACAACCGCGTCCAGGACGACGGTGTCGTCTTCTTCGTGCGGCCGCAACACCATGTGCGTATCCGTGGCGCGGCTCTGGCTGCCGGCACCAGCGCCGACATCGGTCACGGATTTGCCGGACTGGTTGCCCTTGCTGGTGTGATGAATCAATACGAACGAACAGCGGAGCCGATCGGCGTAACGGTCGATGTGGTTGTACAATGCCGCCATTGTGCCGTTGTCGTTTTCGTCCATGTCACGCGGCATGAAGCGGTAAAAAGCATCGAGGATGATGACTTTGAACCGTCCCGGTTTGAGCGTTTGAAAGTATGTATCCAGCGAGAACACGTCCTGCAGATGCCCACGGAGGTTCTGCACGAAAACGTGGTCGGCGTAAGCGTCGACGGGGATTCCGCGAGCGCTTGCTACCTTGGGAATCCGGTGAGCAGACGTTTCGCCGTGGAGTTCGTTGTCGAGGATGAGCACGTCACCGCGCTGGCAATGGAACTGCCCCAGCCAGTCTCGCCCCGTGGCGATGGATAACGCCAAGTCGATGACGAGCCACGATTTTCCCATTTTTGATGCGGAGATCAAGTTCATCGTCTCGCCTTCACGCAAGAGACCGTGTAGAATAGGCTTTCGCAGCTCGGGATACTTTCCGATGAGGCTGCGAATACTCAAAGGTTCCAAGGGCGGGGAGGGAGATGTCGCCGACACCGACGACGGCGACGGAGATGTGGGAAAGGGCGACGCCGACGACGGCGGTGACGGCGACGGAGACGACGGGGGCGACGATCCATAACCTTGCATTCGTAGCGCCGACGCGGCGCGGGTGTAATCACCGTTATGTTCAAGCATCGTGTAGACGGCGAATGGGCCATATGCCTTGGGTCCATCGAACGGCGCGGCGTTGGACGAGAAGACGTAGAAGACGCGATCTTTGAGGGTTGCACTCCAACCTTTGGTTTTGCCGGGCCGTCGCCAATACTGGTTCTCCCCATCGCGGACCAGCATCCAGCCGTGTTGAACGAGCAACGCAGCAATATCGCCACGAGCATTGAACGCATCGCCGGGGCGCTCGCCGTGATTGTGCGGCTGCGGATCGGACGGCACCGCCACCGGCGACGGAATCAACTCATTAAGCGACCACGCCGCCTCAAGCAAAATGTCCCGCTCTTCCGCCGTCAGCAAGGGCGGCTCCGCAATCTTCCCCTGCTGCATCTCGTAGCCCGGCGTGGGATGACACAGAAATAATCCGCCCTCGCCGCGCGTCTCAATGAGCGTGATAACTTTGCCGGCGCGTTGCCGCTGGGCCAGGTGGATACTACCGCAGACTTTCTCCGCGCAGCGATAGATCACATGCCAGCCGCCAGATTGCGAAGTTTCAATCACCAACCGCCCCATCAACCCCGGCATCTCGGCTTCGACCAGTTCCGACCAGCGAGTGAAAAGCTCCCCGCCGTTGTCGAAATCGAGCAACTCAAGATTGCCCGACACCGCGCCCGTCACCAGACACAGCGCATCATGGGCGTTGGCGAACCACGCCATCACCTCCGCCTCCGTCGGCAGGCGGGACTGATAGTCCTTCCACCCCGCCAGCGCCGGTCGCTTTTCGCTCCGGTTCGCTGGCAGCACGGACAGTCCCGCCTGCTGATATTGTCTGGCAACTTCAATCACGCAGAAAAAACCTCACGAACACCCGCTTGTCGCACCACAGCCCGTACAAACAAAACACGTCCCGTTCCGAATGGTCGCACCACCACACTGGTAACAACACGGCCCTTGTGACGGTGGCAACAAACGCATTGGCGCAGGCGTCGTGACCAGATCGGGATCGGACGGCGCGCCGAGCATCGGCACCGGCATCGGCAGCGGAATCGTCGTTTCTTGATTCATGGAAACCTCCTAAAAAAAAAGCATCAAAACGGTATGCCATCGTCTGGCGACATCGGTAACGGCAAACTCTCCTCCCACGCATCAGCGACAACAGCAGCCTCCAACTCCGGCTTCGCCCCCAACACACAATCAACGATCCTGTCGAACTTCTCGCCAGCAACATGACGGACGGTGATCGCAAGCGTCTGTGCCACCGCACCGGATTCCGCCAACGCCACAGCCTCCTCAATCGTCGTCGGCACCGGCGCACAAGACCGCAACCGCCACCACGCTTCGGCTTTCTGCCGTGCATAACCTTTGTGTTCCAGGCACACCCATTCGGATTTGTACAGGTAGTAGCCGATCTCATAATCGACTCGCAGTGTGCGCGGTGCATTTTCGGAAGCGTCACGTTTCACATGCACGCTGTACTTGACGTTTCGCACTTCATATTCGAGGTCCGTGGTTTCGCCGGAGAGTATGCCAGCGGTGCCAGCCTCCGCTTCGTGGCGACCCCGCTCCGGCGGCGGAAAAACAAAACCGCACTCCGGGCACATTGCGTACCCTGTCGCGATCAATGCCTGACAGGACGGACATTCTTTTGCTGGTCGCCCTTGCGGGCCAAAGCGTTTTGCCGCCGGATCGTGGACCCGGATTTGATCCACCGGCCCGTGACGCAGAACATTGCCGGCAAAGTCCAGAACCAAACAGTCTGTTTTACCCGGCGCGATACGGAATCCGCGTCCGACCTCTTGATAATAGAGTCCCGGCGACATCGTTGGCCGCAGCAGCACCACGCAATCAATGCCGGGTGCATCAAACCCTGTCGTCAGCACATTGACGTTCGCCAGATACCGCAACTGCCCCTCACGGAAGCGGCGAAGAATCTGGTCACGAAAAATGCCGGAGGTTTCACCATCAACAAAGCCGCACTCCTCACCGGCAATCTGCTCGATGGTTTTGGCGACGTGCTGGCCGTGCTTGATGCTCGAAGCGAAAATCAAAACCGACTTGCGGTCTTTGGTTAGTTCGACAATCTCCCTGCATGCCGCATGAACCAGCCCGTCCTGATCCATCAACGTTTCGACTTCCGCCGGAACAAACTCACCGCCCCGCACATGCAACCCATCGGTGTTCGCCTTGAATTTCCCACTTTTACTTTTGAGCTTCGAGATATAGCCAGCGGCGATCAGTTCCCTCACCCCGATCTCGTAACAAATGCTATTTAAAATTCCCTCCGGCGGCGGAACACAAATCGGCCCCGACGAAAGACGAAACGGCGTCGCCGTCAAACCAATCACCCGCAACTGCGGGCTGAGGGCGCGGGCGTCATCCAGGAAGCGCCGATACATCCCGTCGCCTTCCATCGGAATCAAATGAGCCTCGTCCACGATCATCAAATCAAATCGCCCCAGCTCCTTCGCTTTTTGATACACCGACTGAATCCCCGCCACGAGAATCGGCTGAGCCGTGTCGCGTTTCGCCAACCCCGCCGAATACACACCAATATGCATCCACAAGTCCGGAGCCATCGCATGCAGCTTGTCGACCGCCTGCGCCAACAACTCCTTCACATGCGCCAGCACCAGCACCCGCCCGCTCCATAGATTCACCACGTCCCGGCAAATCGTGGCTATGCAGGGGGTTTTGCCGGCAGCCGTAGGCAGGACGACGCAAGGATTGTCGTCCCGCCCACGCAGATGCGCATACACCGCCTCGACGGCCTCTTTTTGATAAGGTCGTAATTCCATTATTTCTCGTTAGGCAAGGGGAACTGCTCGGTGGAAACCGCCATCAGCCGATTAAGGTTCTCGCCGCGAATGAAAGCCACCAGCGCCCGCTGCGTCCTGGCATAGCGATCATGACGTGCCAATTCCGTGTTACCGGGGTTCCGCACAAGATGAGCGAACAGCAACACCGCCGGTCGATCTTCCGGAGACGTCGCCACCCCACAGGAAAGCACCTGGCAGAAAGTAGCCAACCGTTCCAAATCGACCGAGTAGTAAGCACGAGCGATAACAGCGCGAATATCACTGGTCGCAACGCCGTTGATCCCCCCACGTCGCACAAGATAAACTGTAGCGAACTCGATGGCTTCTTTATGCCGATGATAAGCATCGGCGGCTTCAGCGGCGGTCATGTTCGGAACCTTGCCCATCCCGCCGAGCATCGCGCGGAGGATGGCAACGTCGTTCCCGTCGATCCCCTTAGCCGCACCGGAAAGCGAGAGCAAATCCACCAGGTCTCGCGGTCGCCCGTTGTTGATCGTCATGAGCGTTTCGGCGGACACGTCGAGCCAAACGAACATCTCAATACTTCTGCCAGCCAGCAAAATAGAGGCGAGGCGATGTTGCCCATCGACCAGTCTTCCATTAGCACTAAACGCGATCCCCTCATGCGTGAGTTTCCATCGCCCCTCCCGCATATCGCGAGCCAGGCGTTCACAATGTGCCTGCGATATCGGACGATTGTGGTCATTGGACTGCTCCAACCAACGCTTCGCCATCTCCGGCGTGATGAGCAGTTTCATCACGTAAGGCTGACGCGACTCTTTGGGGGGGGCGGAGGTGTCGAGAGGAATGGGCGGAATGAGAGGGGGTAGGTTGATACGATGAGTGGCTGCGGGAATTTGGGTAGTGGCCTGAGTCATAATAGAACTCCATGTAAGGGGTGAAAAACGAAACGAAAGATTTCCGTAAAACACAACTACTGAATGAGATGAGCGATGTTCTGCAGCGACGGCGGCGTCCCGGCGGTGCCATCAAGAATGGCACGAACTTCCGCGATGAGAATTTCGAGATACGACCGATCAAAGAGATCAACGAGCGCCCGCGCCCCCATCAGCGGGTCTTTCGACATGCCAATATGCTTACGCTCATCAACCGGACTAAGCCCCCGAATCGGCGTCATCGCCGTCGGCGAAATCGCAGGCTTCGACGAGGTGGCGGACCTCTTGCTCTGCGGCTTGCGAGCCGAATATCTCTTGCCGTCCTTGCCGATCCGCTTGGCCGGGCGGCTCACTTCGCCTCCTGATCCGGGGGCCTGTTGAAAACCTTTATCAACAGCCTTCTTCGCCGCAGCCACTTTTTCCTGACGTTTGCGGGCTTCCTCAATGGATGCGCGGTACTTCGACACCATCGGCTGCGAGACTCCCACATGCCGAGCAATAACGTGGTCAGTGAGGTCCGGTTTCAATTTGATCGCCTTGAGAACCGCCTTGACCTTATCATCATTGGTACGGCGAAGGCCGTGGGTTTTGTTAGCCGTGAGACTCTGCCACTGTGCTTCGGTCTGAACTCCCGTGGCGACCTCGACGGCGATCTGGGCCTTACTCAACTTTTTGTGCGCGTGGTAACGATGGAAGCCATCCACTAGCCAATACGCCGCACCGTCGAACATGACCTGCACCGGCGGGAACTCCGCTCCGCGTTCCATGTCGGCGGCATATTGTTTGACGGTATTTTCATCAATGGCCACGCGCGGCTGCGTATCACCGTCGATCCGTATTTTTTCGATGTCGAGCATTTGTTCGCTCATGGTTATTCTCCTCATTTGAGCGATCTATACTTTTTCTGTAGAGATTTCCGTCGTGGTAACATTCATCTCACACCGCCACCTCCGTGCCGTCGGGCAGAATGCAACGGTTGTCCATGATGGGAATCGTGTAGAGCGTGTCGCTGCGACGGCCCAGGTAGCCGAGGATAAAAGCGTTGACCCATTCGACGGGTCTGCCGGTGCCATAGAGCGGGATGCGTTTGCACAGACATCCGGCACTGCGGGACTCGATCACGCCACCGGACGCCGACGACCATATCCCCTGAACAATGCAAGCGTCGGCACGATGCGTGTGTCCGTGGATGATGCTCTTCCCCTGACTGATATCCAGATGCTGTTTGGTCGCATGCCGGGCGCACGACCAGCCGTGGACCGCCACGATGCGTTTGCTGACGGCGAAATGTGGATACGTGCCCGACACCGTACCGTAGCGAACGTAGGTGAAATTTTTCCGTCGCCCCGTCAACTGCACACGCGGTGCCAGCATCGAATAAGTCCCGCGTCCCTGTGCCGTCGCCGCCGCCCAACGATCAAGACGATATTCGTGGTTCCCCTCCACCATCACCAACCGACCGCAAACCTTCTGCAACCGATCCAACAGCGCGTTCGCCTGCCGCAAATCGTCGAAATAGTCGGACTCCGGCATCCCAAACGTCGGCGGATACGTCGAAAAATGCCCGCAATCCAGCAGATCACCCAAACAAACGATCAAGTCCGGCTTGATCCGTTCCGCCGCCCGACAAAACACCTCCACCGCTTTGGGATTTTGATGTGGAAAATGCACATCACTGAAGGCCAACATTCGATTCGTGCGTTTCGACATGATCAATTGTCCCCCGCCGAAAACGCCGCGCCACACAACGGACAAGCACTCAACGGAAACTCATTGATCCGCACATCAAGCCGCCCACCCTTTACAACCTCACGTCGACGACCAATCAAAATATCGATCTGCTCATCGTCGAAAAAGACACCCGCATGCTGCAGCGAATCAAGCGTCGGCTTCATTAAATTATCGATGTCCCTGACGCGTTTATCCGGGGGAAACGCATCCATCGCCAATGCGATCCTCCCACCCATCGGCGGCTTACGCGGACCATTCCCGCCACCAAGCTGGGCGCAGACTTTCGTGCGAAACTCCCGTCCGCCCCGACTGATCACCACCTTCCTCCCATAGCTTCTCCAGTAGTGATTCGCGCTTGGCGGATATGCTAACGTAGCTGTAAACATATACTTTCCCTTCATACACACATAAATCCCCCCCCCCTCCTCCCGCCGGCACAGAACGCGCCGACGGGAGGCGAGAGAAGTGCAAGTGAATAAACGGAATCACCTCACCGCTTCCACGGCGGCGTGTTGCTGGTCGTGGGAGCCTGTTGTGGCTGACCAACCGCCGGCGCTGCCGTCTTCGGTTCGTAACCCTTGATCTCGTTCGTGAGTTCGCCGTTGTCTTCGCGTTTCTTTTGCTTGACGCTGATCAAGATCGGAAGATTGTGCAAGTCGACGCTATCACGCGGCGTCATCACACCGACCGCGCGACAGATCGCCGAAAGCTCGCCCCGCGCGATCTGCACCGCCGTTGGGCTTGGATTGTGCAAATTCAATCTTGCCCAAACCTGACGCCCTTTGTGCGGCCCCTCAAGAATCTGGAACGTCAATTGCAAGTAACTGCCATCACCGCTCTTCGTCGGCTTCTGCTCCGACTCCGTGATCGCCGCCAGATACTTGCCCGCCGGCAGCGGCTCAAACTCCGTACTCGGCTCGACTTCGTGCGCATTAAATCCGTTGAGATTAGCCATGAGTTTCTCCGTTATTTGAAGTGGTTTGCTCAGCGCTCGCCAGACGTAGCGGCGCACTTGATTCCTGTGTCATCGCCTGCATCAGCGCCGACCACGACAGCGGCAATTCCGACGGCAGGCTGTAACGGTTTTTGGCAACGCAAGCGGGACTGCCGACGGTGCGAAGGATTCGCTCGCCGCCGTCTTGCCCCAAACCGGCAGCGGTTGTGCGGTTACGGCCAAAGCCGCCACTCTCGGTTTTCGTGATGATCTTCCGCGTCGCAAACAACACCGCATCCGACCATTCGGACAGCAGCGCCGTGACGTGTTTATGCAAACGCGGCGAGTAACGGTCGTAAGCGGTGTGCTCCGGGTCTTCGAACTTTTCGACCTTCGCGTGCGCCAGCAAAATCACGCACATGCCACGCTGAATACGAAGCGTATTCAGATCAGCCAGAAGTCGTCGCCAATGAGTGAGAGCATGCGTGTAGCCGCGAGCGTAACCACCGTCGACCTTCTCGATGCTCGTGACGCCGTACTGCTCGCACAACGCATCCCACACGAGACGCTCGGCCCAATCACAACTATCAATCACAACCGTCTCGAACTCGTGCTTCTCCTGAATGAGGGTGCGGAGAGCGTTTTCGATGTCGGTAAAATTCCTGGCCAGTGGGAAGCTGGCACAGTCGATCTGATCCAACCCATCCTCGGTCGGAATGAAAATCGGCGACGGCGCAGCGGCAGCAAGCGTGGTCTTGCCAATACCCTCCGTACCATAAATCAGCAACCGTGGCGGCAGGTGCTTGCGTCCGCGATGGATATTCTGCAAAGTCATCGATAAATCTCCTTGCGTAAGTTCAGTCAAAGGCAGCTACGGGAATCGAACCCGCACCCGAAATAGCCTTGTTGAAAGGCGTCGGGGATACCCAACCAGGGGCCGCCGGAAGCGCCCGGAGTGGCGAAAAGAAGTGGGTGGGGGGGGGGGGGGGAGGGACAGGACACCCGCCACAAGCCACCGGGCGCGGAGAAAGGCTTGGGGGGGCCCCATTGAAAAAGGCCAAAATCTGTACCATTGGCGTAGCTCGGTCCATTCAGCAGAAGAATTTCCGGAGCCTCGACAGCACCTTTTACATGTCCGTTTCCTTGAACGAGCGCCTTGACGACCGGACATTTGCGAACAACGAATTGCGGATAAAGAAGGCGGACCAACGGATGCTCGTAATAACTCACCACCACCCGCGCTTTTTGGAATCGCTTCACACGCTGAGCGAGTACGTAGTGCCATGCGACGCGTTCGATGGGAATATCAAACGTATGCTGGTTGGCAAATTCCAAAGCCGCTATCCATTCGTCCTCCGAAACACACGCGGGTTTTATGTTGTCATCAAAGACGTACCTCGCGCCTTTGACCACGTAAGGCGGATCTACGTAGACGACCACGCCGTCCTCGTCGGAAATCGCATCGAGCAATTTGAACCCGCACCGATTCAGAATCGTCACGCTCGCCAGCCGCCGTCGCCACGCCGGGATGCTCGACACTGCCTGACGCCAGCGCGTTCCACCGTGACCACCGCCGGGCGTATACCGGGCGGCGAATCCCTGGTCGTAACTTTTCGTGCCAACAACACCGTTGCGTCCAACCCAACTGGTGTAAAAGAAATCGATGGCACGTTCGATATCCGGAGTATCCGCCGGCGGGATGCCGCGAACTTTCCATCGTCTCGCAGCCTCTTTGAATAGCGTCTCAACCATCAAGAGCCGCCGACAGCGGCGATACAACCGTTGACCGAGTTTCGGATGCTGCACAACACGAGCAAGGTTGACGAGATCGCCGTGCAGATCGTTGACCGTTTCCATCGCCGCAGGTGCCTTCGCCAGCAGCACGGCCATCGAACCACAGAACGGCTCAAAGTATGCACGATGCACACCAAGCTCCTCGATGATCGCCTGCGCGAGCGTTCGTTTACTACCGAACCACGGCGAGAGAGCTTTTATTTTCATCCTTGGAATAACAGTCAGTTCTGTCATTTCCTCACCTCAGTCACCATTGATTCTCTGGTTACGCGACGTTCAACATGCGGATTTCTTCGTAACCTGTTTTCCATTCATCCGTCTGGCGGCAGTGCAGGAATCGACGGATCGCCGCTTCGTTTTCCTGACGGGCAATCTGCAGCGTGTCATCCGTAACGCGCCACACTCCACAACGAAACGGCTCCTTCTTTTCGATAGCGATCAAATGGACCGGCACCATCATCCCGCCGAGCGCTTGCGCCAGCACCGATTGGTAGAAGGCCATCTGCTTGTGGTAGCCGTAGCGCTTCGCATCGGCCTCAAACCAGGTGAGATCGTCACAGGTTTTGAAATCCACGATGCCACGCTGCGGATGCAGCCAATCGATCCGAATCTGGCACGGCGTCCCGCAATACTCCGCCCGCACCACCCCCTCGCTTCGCCCATAGAGCAGCAAATCGACGGCCTCGTTATTCATCGCAACGCCGCTGGCCATCTGCTCAATGAGTTCCGCCTGCTCATGCGAAAGCACCGGCTTCCCCTGCTCCTGTGCCCACTCACGAAATGCGTTGGTATTCGCACCATAATGCTTGCCCGTCTTCGGATTGATCGGCCCACCCAATGCAAACGTCGCTATATAGTTCTCACGACCTTCAAGAATCCTCACATGCGCAGCCCGCCCAACAAAGTAGCTAACCGAATCGCTATCGCCAATCAGCCCAATCGCCTTCTTGCGATGCAGCCACGGACATTTCATAAAATCCAGCAACTGATGGCTGCTGAGATTCCGATCCGCCTTGGCATGATATTCCTTAGCCGATTCCACTTGAAGAATGCCCAAATCAATATTCATTTCCACGTCGTCCATTTCCATGCGTAACCTCCGAAGAAAAAACTTTTTCAACATTCTGGTAATGGTGCAGTTCTGCCTTGGTAAACGCCTCCCGAATCTCCGCGATCTGCTTGTAGACAACGTCGCGGGCCTTCCCGGTCTGGCGGATGATCTCGTGCGGCGTTTGAGTCTGTAACCGCACACATAACTCCCGCAGCTCCGGCGGCAGCTTCGCCATCACCGCCGCAACATCCGCCTTGAGATTCGCCATCTCCTGATCGCCACGCCTTTCCCCCATTCCCTCATCCGTCCCTCGATGAGCACGGAGCAGATTCGCGTCCATCATGTTATGGCGTCGCGTCCATTCGCCATCCTCATCGAGTACCCAGTCGTCCAGCGAAGGCCCCCTCCCTTCGCCACTATGCCGAGCCGACCAGAACTGGTCGATCATGTTGGAAACTTTGTTGTCAATTACGCGACTAATAAACGTCTTGATGTCCGCTCGCTCGCCGTCGAACTTCGGGAGCCGCCGAAAAACATCCTCCAACAGATCCTGCTGAACATCACCCACCTCCCCAATGTTGTACACACGTCGAACCGTCTGCCTCGCCCTGATCAACGTGCGTTCGATAACGTAATCAACGATCTCCTGCGGGTACTGGCCCGACGGCTCAGGACTGGGGGAGGGAGACGGGTTCGATAACATTGTGACCTCCTCAAAGTGCGGTGACTGACATTGAAAATCACATGGGCGAGGGGGGGGGGGGGCATTGTTTTGGGGGGGGGGGGGGGGGGGGGGGACAAGGTGGGGGTATGGCCGGGGCGCAAAAAACG
>WQYP01000110.1 GCA_009781185.1 Phycisphaerales bacterium
GAACAAATGCTTTTTTGCGAACAAACATGCCCCCATTATCCGCACGGGACACCCGGCCGCAAAATGGAACCCTTGTCAAATAAAGACTTATGATTTATTCCGCAATCAGCGACGAAGTCAGGAGGAGTTAAGGGGATACCCAGTAAGGCCAAAAGTATTTGAGTCGTCCCAAACCTTCGCTTTCGCGGCAAAAGTGAGCGATTTTACCTTTTAACTTTTACCCTTTACCTTTTAACACAGTTGCGTGGATAACAGTTTCTCCGAACAGGGCGGGATGCACCGCAACGAAGCAGCCTTGTCGCCGAAACCTCGAATACCGCAGGCTGATCCGCTAACATGGTGGCGATACGCTCCACAAAACTGAATGGTTCGAGCGAGCGGCAGTCGTCCTGTCCCCCATTTGACGAGTATCGCATGTCCGTTTCTCTCATGACCGCCCCCTCCCTTTCCTCCCGCGACCGCATTCTCCGCGCCATCGCCCGCAATCCCAACATCGACCGCATCCCCATCATCTTCCGCGCCGAATCGCCGCTGATGAAACATCTTCAAGAGCAGCTTCATCTCGATTCCGATCTGGCCGTCCTCAAGCACTTTCACGCCGACTCGCTCCAAATCGGCCCCGTCTTCAAACCCGACGCCAAGCAGCCGCCCGATCAGGACGGCAACTTCACCGACCTCTTCGGCAACCGATACCGCACCATCAAAGACGGCGATCTTGAATCGTACCACTGCACTCAGCCGATCCTCGCCAGCGCCGCCTCGCCCGACGATCTTGCCCGCGTCCGCTGGCCTTCCGCAAGCGTTCTCGACATTCCGGCATGCATCCAAAAAGCCAAAGCCGCCCGCGACTCCGGTCTTGCTGTTTACGGCGGCATCTGGGCCTCCGTCTTCACCACCAGCCGCAATCTCATGGGCGAAGAAGACTTCCTTCTCGCCACTATTGAAAACCCCGATCTCGTCGCTGCCGTGATCGATCGCCTCACGCAATCCTACCTCGAAATGAACCAAGCCTATCTCTCCGCCACCCGCGGCCTCATCGACGTCTACTACTTCGGCTCCGACTTGGGCACCCAACGCTCCATGTTCATCAGCCCCGAAATGTGCCGCCGCTTCATCATCCCCTCACTCGCCCATCTCGCTCAACAAGCCAGGATATTCAACCTCCCCGTCATGTACCACACCTGCGGCGCTGTGAGCAGCATCATCGACGACCTCATCGCCGCCGGCATCGACGCTCTCGATCCCGTCCAGGTCAGCGCCGCCGGCATGTCCCCCGGCCAACTTGCCCGCTTCAAAAACCGCATCGCTTTCCACGGCGCGATCTCCACCCAAACCACACTTCCCAACGACTCTCCCGAGCAGATCCAACATACCGTCCACCAAACCCTCCGCACCCTCGGCCCCACCGGCCTCATCGCCGGCCCCGACCAGGACATGATCGGCCAAATCCCCCTCCAAAACATCCAAGCCATGTGCTCCGCCATCCGCAACTTCACGATTCCATGAATAACCTCATACCCGCCACAAAAAACACAAAGAAAATCACTCATTTTTTTGTGTTTTTTGTATTCTTTGTGGCTATCGCCGCGTCGCACTGCTTCCGTGCGGCACCATCCGCTGATAATCCAGTATCACATCCGCCATCGTCACCTCCTTCCCTCGCATGTCCCCCACAGGCAATATGATCAATAGCCTTGCGTGGAAACGCAAGGCTCCGGACGCCAGAGACTTTCATGAAATGCATGAGTAAGACACGCAGGATACGTTAAGCCTTACGATCCCTCGCAAGGCTATTGACTCCAACATAAGTAATGTTTTTTAAAGTCGCATAGGCAGCTTTGCTGCACGGAAGAAAGATCGGAGAAGTTCCGGTCGGCGGTGAACTCGGTTGGCGGCCTGCCGGACAAGATCGTCAAGTTCGCCAACCTCATCGGGACAGGCGTTGGCAAGTGTCGAACAGCCTTTGAGATTCGACCAGACGTACGCCAATGGATTAAGCTCAGGAGAGTAAGGCGGGAACGTCTTGGCGCTTCCATGCGGTCTCATATCGCGGTATCGGCTATACCTTCCGAAGAACATTACTTATGTTGGAGTCAATAAATAGTGGGAGAGGTCCGCGACGCCGCAAGCGTTTTTGGTGCCCTTTCACAAGATCAACGTCACACACATTGGGATGCCCAACCACCGCGTTACCACTCGGTGCTCCATCGGCGAGACGCCGATGCCACGGTTATAGGGTGAGCATTTTTTTGTAGGCGGTGTGGCGGGCGTGGATTTCTTCGGGGGTGACTTTGCAGAGGCGGTTGAGGGAGAAGTCTTCGATGGTGAAACTGGCCATGACGGTGCCGGCGGCGATGGCGTTTTTGAGGATGGAGAGGTCGTATTGGTCTTTGGCGGCGAGGTAGCCGAAGAGGCCGCCGGCGAAGGAGTCGCCGGCGCCGGTGGGATCGATGACACGGGCGGTGGGATAGGCGGGGAGAGAGAAGGTATCGTTTCCGATGGCGGCGAGGCAGCCGTGCTCGCCTTTTTTGAGCAGGACGATGCGTGGGCCGGTGGGTTTGAGCATTTTTTGGAGGTCGTGGAGAGCTTCGACGAGGTTTGTTTTTTTGGTCAGCAGGCGGGCTTCGAGGTCGTTGAGGACGATGCCGTCGAAATGCTTGTAGGCGGCGAGGGACTCGGCGTAGCATTGCTTGATCCAGAGATCACGCGTGTCGGCAATGCTCAGCTTGGGCCCCCCTCCCCCCCCCCGCTCCCCGCCAGTAACCTGGGAGAGCAGGTCGAGTTGGAGGTTGGGATGCGTGGCGGCAAGGAAGACGATCTTGGAATCTTTGAAGGCGGCGGGAACTTTTGGGGGGGCTTCGATCAGGACGTTCAGGTCGACTTCGAGCGTGGTGGCTTCGTTCATGGTGGGGTCGTAGGTGCCTTTCCAGCGGAAGGTTTTGGAGCCTTTGCGGCGTTCTAGGCCGGTGGTGTCGATGTTGGGATTAGCGAAGGCGGCTTCGAATTCCTGGGGGAAATCATCGCCGACGACGGCGACGAGTCGGACCTTGGTGAATGCGGCGGCGGCCCAGGAAAAGTAGATGGCGGAGCCGCCCAGGACGTGGTCGGCCTTGCCGGCGGGAGTGATGACGGAATCAATGCCGAGAGAACCGGTGACGAGAAGAGACATGAGCGCTCCAGATGAGTGGTGAATCCAGAGGAGGATAGCGGATTAAATGACGAAATTCGAATGACGAATGACGAATCAAATCCGAATGTCCGAATGACGCTCCCCCCTTCCAATGACTGAAACGGGGACGCCTACAGGCGGCATTCCGACTGTTTCGGTCATTTGAACATTTGAGCATTCGGATTTGATGCGTCATTCGTCATTCGAAATCACTACTGTCCGGTTAAATCTCCAGTAACGGCAAGGAGTTACAAGCATCGTACTCGCCGATTATCATCTTCGCATCGGCCAGAACCAGCCAAATAGGGGGGTTCTCGAAAAGAGAGAGACTCAAAATCTGCAGGATTTCTCCCATGCTCTGCGATGCATGGAGATGTTTCTTTGTGATCGCCACCAGAACGTACACGCTGATCGCGATCCACAATTGTGTTTGCACGGCGTTCTGCGAATTCCCGAAAAATGCCTTGATCCGAAGGTACTGCTCGATCCATTTGAAGAACAATTCCACCTCCCAACGACAATGGTACAGTCGCGCAATCGTCGAGGCTGCCAGATGAAAGTTGTTGGTCATGAAGATGAAGTGCACGTCGTTTTCCAGATCGGTGTAACTGATCCGCCTGATGCACTCGGGATAGAACCTGCGAGTTCGCGGGCCACGCAACCGTAGAGTCTGGCCGGCTCTGGGAGGATCTCGGTCCCAGACCTGTGCGGCGTTCATGGGAAAATGAGACTGCGTGCATCATGGATCATCGGCGGGACGCCGATGCCACGGATTAGCGGAAACGGACGCTGGGGTGTTCGCCGTAGTCGATGACGACTTCGCGGCCGGCGTTGGTGATGCTCAGGCGGCCGGCTTCGACGACCAGTTCGTTATAGGCGGAGTTGGCTGGCGTGGCCATGATGCCTTCGGCGTCGAACTGCTTGATTAACTTCTGCCGCTCCGTCAGCGAAGCGATTGCGCCGGCCTGGCGGCAGGCGTCGATGATGTACTCGACGCTGCGATGGCCGTAGCCGACCGGGACGAGTCCTCCTCCCGCGCCGCCCTGATCGAGCAGGCGGAAATAGTCCGGGTTTGGTTCGCTGTAGATGGTGTCGCCGGGGTCGGAGCCGGATTCGATGTTGCTGTGTTTGACGCCGCGGAACTGATCGGAGTGATACACGAGCGTGGCGTCTTTGGGTCCTTGTCCCCAGATGACGAGTCCCTGCGAATTGCCGCCGGCGCCGGCGTTGGGATAGCCGATGGCGTTGGCGATGCTGAGGCAGCCGCCGTTGTCCCAGACCACGCGGGCGTCGGTCCAGAGGAACCCTTCCCGGCCGTTGGGGTACTTGTCGCGGATACCATAAACGCTTACCGACACCGGCCGAAGCCCCGTGATAAATGCAACAAGATCCACATAATGGCAGCCGACATACGTAAACATGTCGCTGTTTTCGCAGGTGCACCAGTTCTGGAAATTGGAATCGCGATAGTACCAGGGTTCGTGGAGGTGGGCTTGTGCGAGTCGGAAGTTGCCGAACTTGCCGGAGCGGTAGTCTTTGCGGGCCATCAGGTTGCGATAATCGAATCGCTTATGATAATCAACGCCGACCACCAGCCCCCGCTCCCTCGCCATCTTCTCGATCTCCTGGGCCTGAGCATGCTTGAGCACCAGCGGCTTGACCACGCACAAATGCAAATCGTTTTCCAATCCCGCCTTAATCACCGAGTAATGAAAATGATCCGGCACCGCCACAACCGCGATCGATCCCTTGGGCGCACTCTTGAGCACCTCACGATAAAGTTCTGGAAACGATTCCGTCGGTTTGGTTGTCGCCGGATCCGGAAATGCTACAAAATTCTGTCCCGGGAATCCATTCTGCAATGCCGCATCTCGCCGCATCTCGAGGATCGGCTTCGTATCCAGCGCACACATCCGAATCTCGCCGATCCCCCCCCCATTCTCCTGCCGTTGCATGTGATACAGCGTCGGCAGAAGCTGCGTCCGCGTAATCATCCCGCCACCAATCACCGTCACCACCGGCCGACGTTGTTCCATCATAACGACTCCCTGTTCAAGCAATCCGTCATTGTATCCGCGTTCTGTTTCATGTGAATCTCGCGTTCGTTAAATCATGGGTGCATCCCGAATGAGTGGCAATTCTGGTTGCACCAAGCATTTTCCCCACCTGCCACCCCGCAAAGCGGGGTCGCTACGGGCGTTTTTTCGGAATTGCCACTATTGGCGGATGCACCCTTAAATCATCAGAGCCGCAATCGTAAGATTGCGGTTATCGCTTCGCAATCTTACGATTGCGGCTCTGATGTTTTGGTCACATGGCCTGTGAGATATTGATGACTGGATCGGCATTCTTGCAATTCACGGTGGCGTCGCTCGTGGTGGCGATTTCGCCCGGCCCGGATATCCTGACCGTGGTGACGCGATCGGTGACGCAGGGTGTTCGTGCCGGCATCGTCGCTTCGCTGGGGTTCGCTTCGGGGTTGACTGTTCACACAACATTGGCCGCCCTGGGCATCGCGGCGATGCTGAAAGCCCATCCCAACGCGCTGTTGGTGATTCGCTGTCTGGGGGCCGCTTATCTGCTGTACCTCGCGGTAAGAAATATCCTTTCGAAAAGTGCGTTCATTTTGGAGGCCAAGAGCGCTCCGGGCGGGCTGCTGGCTGTTTACAGGCAATCGATCCTGGGGAATGTGCTCAATCCGAAAGTGACGCTGTTTTTCCTGGTGTTCCTATCAGGGGTCGTTGAGCGTGAAGGGAACGGGGGAGGGAGACTTCCCACGTGGCTGCTGTTGGTGATTCTCGGGGCGGTGTTTGCTCTGTGCACGATCATCGTTTTCGGGACCTGTGCGATTTTCGCCGGCGGAATCTCGCAGTGGTTACGCCGCCGCACCGGCAATGGTGCCGGCCTTCGCTGGGCGACCTCGGCGGTGTTCGTCGCGGTTGCGGTGTGGATCCTGTGGCCCTAACAGGAGTTCAAATGGCTGGTATCCATCATTCGAAGAGAGACGTAACATGGCTGGCGTTGGTCTGCACCACGATTCTCATGCTGGGTAACGCTGTCGCGCAGACCGCAGAAAACGTCAAACAAGGAACGGTCCTGGCGGTGGATGCCCGGGCCAAAACGTTCGATTTGAAATATGGCAACGGCTCTCTGAAATTCACGGTCAAGGAAGGCAAGGAGGGAGAGAGCGGTGTGACCGTTATCACGAGGGACGGCAAGTCCGCGACATTCGCGGATGCCGTCCAGATCGGTGTCGATTTAACCGTCACTTATTCCCGTGGCAGCAATGAACGCTTTGCGTCCAAAGTGGCGGTGGTAACGCCGGTCACCAAGCCGGGCGATTACCTGATCGCGCGGACTTTCAAGCCCGGCGGCGATGGCAGATGCGGTGTAATGGCGCTTGATGACCAAGGCAAACTGCTCTACGTCTCACGAAACGACAAGCTGCTGGTGGTCAATGTAGCCCAGAGCAAAGTGATCAGCGAGATTCCGGTCAAGGGCACGCCGCGTGGCGTGGCGCTGGTACCGGCGGTCAATCGCGGCTTTATCACCTTGGGCCGCGACGATGACGTGGTGGTCTTCGATCTCAAGACCAACGTCCTGCTCGGCCGGATTGCGGTGGATGGCGATCCATCGGCCTGCGTCTACGATGCCCCAAGCAAGAAGGTGCTGGTGGGCTGTTATGAAGCCAAATGCGTCGTGCCGATCTCACAGGATATCGATCTCAAGACCGGGAAGCCGGACCGTGCCATCGCGTTCGACGGCAGGGTAACGAGCATCGTTTCCGACGGCCACGGCACAGCCTATGTCACGGTCGCAGATTCGAATCCCGACGCGGTCGCACTCATCGAGACGAGTTCCATGACGGTTCTCACAAAGTGGCCGCTGCACAACGGTGCCCGCCCGACAGGGATGTCGCTCGACGAAAAGAATGCTCGGTTATTCATGGGAATCTGGCCGAATCGCTTCGGAGTACTGTCGCTCGTTGATGGGCGTGGCCTTGGCATGTTGGAACTGCGGAACACCGTGGAGAGCTCCGCTGTATACGGAGACAAGGTCTTCCTCACGACCGTTGAAGGCAACCTCCTGGTGCTCGGGCAGACGAATGATCGCTACGAAGTACAGCAAACATTGAAGATCGGTGGGGGAGCATCGACGCTGACGATCGATCCGAAAACGGGTGTGATTTACATACCGGGTTACGACAGCGAGGGCTGGAGGAGATACGTGAAGGATTCCTTCAAAATTCAGGTCGTGGAGCAAAGCAAATAAAGCCCAGGGACCGCGGTCCCTGGGCTTTGGGGTCATTGCGGGGGAGAGGGGGGGGCAACTTGCGGTTTGAGAAAGAGATAGTAAAGCCTGCCGAGCGCAAAGGTGTTCCCCGCCCGTCGCCCCGCCTGATCGCCGATGCCCATGTAAATATCCGCTCGTCCCGCGGCACGAATGCCCCCGCCGCTGTCCTGATCCAGCAAAAAGCCCTTATAAGGCACCAGCTTTCCCCCCATGTCCGGCTTATCCACATCGATAAACGTCAAACTCGCCCGCGGAAAAATCGACTTGTCCGTCGCCAGACTTCGCTCCGGCGTGACCTGTTCATTGAGCGACCCGGTCGGCCAGCTTGCCGCCTCAGCAGCCGTGTAAATCTTCTGAAAAGTCATGCGATCGTCGCGGAGAATGTACTCCTTGAGTTCCGCGGGGTGCTGTTCGAAATAGTCGATGACGACCGGCAGCGAGAGGTGGTTGCCGTCGACCTTGCCGTCCCGGACAAGCTGCGTTCCGAGCCCCACATGTTCAGCATCGTTGGAGCCGGCGTAGCCGACGTAGAGCGTTTCACCGGTAGCGTCAATGATAACCTGCGCCGACCCCTGAACCTGGATCATGAACGGCTCGAGCGGCTTCTTGAACCACAGCAGTTCAAGACCATTCAGACGCCCGGATTGCATCAGTTCGCGACGGACAGGATAAGCGGTTCCCATGACCTTGCCGGTGATCGGATCGGTCACGAGATCATGTGGACGCGAGTAGATGGGATACTGATATTCCGCGGTGCGGGTGCGTGAGCCGTGGTAGATGGGGGTGAAGTATCCGGTGAACTGGACACCGCCCTTGTCGTTGTAGCCTTTCGATGAGTAAACATCGTAGCGTGTCAGAATCTCCTGCTGGAATTGATCAGGCGTGAGGTTCTTGTGGAGCATCACCTTCATGTCGTAGAGAGTCTTGAGAATCTGATCGCATGTGATGGTATCCTCCGGCTGATTGGCTGAAGGATAGAATCGCGAAGATGAAGGCTTCTGTAGGAAATGAATAGACTTATCAATAGCACGTTCCAAATTCGTGGTATCGTTCCACGCGGCCCGCATGTCGGGATAGTCTTTGGTATCCAGTTTACGGAGCCCCCATCCGACGACGGGGGTATCGTACTTATCCGTTGGCCCCTCAATAATGGGAGCCTGCTTAGGCCCGCAAGCGGCCAACGGCAGAAGGGCCAGAAGCAAAGCAATGAGGCACCGAAGGGGGAACAGAGATTTCATGAAGCGATCCTTACTGGGAAAGTGTTTTTTATATCAAGGGGTGTATGGATTATCGGGCAGTGGGGAGGATTATGGTGAAAAAAGGATGTTGCAGCCCTCTCATCACCCGCTATACTTTGCTGCTATGACAAAACCAACGCAACGCCGCCGCCATCTTCTCGCGCTCGCTCTGCTGTGCGTTGCCTTCCTCACGGCCGCCGCGCATGCAGCCGACACCAAGACCGCGGCAGATAACACTGTCAAAGCTCCGCCAGGTTGGGAACTCCGCAATGGCGCATGGGTCCCCCTCGTTCCGCCAGGCGAAGGGACTCCCGACGCTCAGGTCGCCCAGATGGTCAAGGACCTCGCCGCCGGCAACACCAAGAAACTCATCAAAGACGCCAAAGTCTGGATCAAGAAGAACCCGAAGCACCCGCTGATGCCGCAGGTCTTGCTGCTCCAGGGGGATGCCGAGGTTTTCCGCGGCAACCGATACGAAGCCCTTTACTCCTACGAAGAACTCGTCGTCAATTACCCGACCTCCGAACTGTACATCCACACGTTGGAGCGTGAATACAACATTGCCGACGCGCTCCTCCGCGGCTTCAGACGCAAATTCCTCGGCCTCCGCCTCTTCTCCGCCACGGAAGACGCCATCGAACTTCTCGATCGCATCCAGGACCGCCAGCGTGGCGCCCCTCTCGCCGAGCGTGCCGGCCTACGCGTCGCCGACTACTACTACGAGGTCGGCAAATTCCCCGAAGCCGCCGACTCCTACTCCGACTTCCTCAAACGCTATCCTTACTCGCAATACGTCCGCAAAGCCGAGATCCGCCGCGCTGAATCCTCGCTGGCCAATTTCCGTGGCATCCTGTTCGACTTCACCCCTCTCTACGACGCCCGCGAACAGCTCGCCACCATTTCCGAAAACTACAAACAATCGTCGCTCGAGCTGCAAACCCGTGCCGTCGACGATCGCATCTATCAGCTCGAAGGCGCCAAGGAACTCGAGATCGCCCGCTATTACTGGCGAGCCGGTCGCAAACACGCCGCCGCCTTCTACTACAAGCGAGTCAAGGAAAACTGGCCCGGCACCACCTGGGCCAACGAAGCCCGCACCGAACTCTCCCGCCGCATCCCCGAGGAGGCCTCCAAATGACTCTCCGCCACCCTAAGGCAAAGGCATTCGACGATCAGAGCCGCGATCGTAAGGGAGCGACTGTGCGGCAATGCGGAAAGAAGGCCTGTCGCTCCCTGATGGTCGCGGCTCGGATGTTCTTCCTTCTGGCTTCTGGCTTCTGGCTTCTGGCTTCTCCCGGTTGCGGTTATTCGACCAAGCCGCTCTACAACTCTTCCGTGAAGACCGTCGCCGTGCAGTTCAACAACAAGACTTTCCGCCGCGAGTGGGAATTCCGTCTTGCCGAGGCTGTCGACAAGAACATCGAAGCTCGCACGCCTTACAAGATCGCCTACGCCAAAAACGCCGACACGCTGTTGAGCGGCGAGATTGTCGACATCCAGGAAGGCGTCCTCACTCGCCGTTTCGGCACCATTCTCCCACGCGAAACCGAAATCACCGTCGTGGTCAATTTTACATGGAAGGACCTCCGTTCCGGCCGAGTGCTCGTGGAACGCAAACAGTTCAACCGTTCCTCGACCGAGATACCGCAGATCGGCGAGCGAGTTGACGACGCCGAACAATGGGCCATCGAACGGCTTGCCTCCGCCATCGTCGACCAGATGCGAAAAGATTGGTAACCGATCGCCGCAAAACAGAGCTGCAATCGTAAGGTTGCAGTCGCACAATCGCACGAACTGCAATCTTACGATTGCAGCTCTGTTTTGCGGACACCCCTCCCCTGTCCCCTCACTCATACAGTACCCGTGTCGTCTCCCAAGTGAACACCGGCCCGTTCGGAAACTTCTCCAGCAATAGTATCAATTTGCTATTCACATCGTTCCATGTCTCGATCGTCTGAATTGACGACGATGTTTTGATGTTCGTCTGGATGTCCACCCCATTCAACTCCCCCAGGCTCGCGCCGAATCGATCACTTGCTTTGATAGTTCCCTGGATCGCCTTTATGTTCTTTCCACTGACGTTGGTAAACAGGAAAGTGATCCTCGCATTAGAGTCGCCGTTGCTATAGCCATGCAGCTCGTTCAACTGCACGAACGTCACCTTCAAGTCCGCTTTCTCCGCCTGAACCGCGACCACCGAATCAACCGCCTGTGGCTTCGTAGCCGTCGGAAGTTCCGTGGTTGTCGGAAGCTGCTGCTCCCGCGGCCTCACTGTCGACGCACACCCCAACAGGCAAACCATCACCAGGCAAGAGATCAAAACCTTCATCACATCTCCTTTCGTGTATAACGCGAACAGTACCTGCATCCATCCTCCCAATCAAGCCAAAAGTAACCGCAATCTGACGATTGCGGCTCTGATGATTTGCAGCTACATTCACTGCCATGAGCGAACAACCTATACCCACGTCCGAAACCACCGACCCCATCACCCCCGAAATTGCGCAGCCTGAGCCGCCCGCGCCCGACCTCACCGCCGACTCCATGCCGCTGCTCCAAGTCATTGAAGCGATTCTCTTTTCCACCGACATCCCGCTAACCGCCGGCAAGCTCGCCGAAATCGTCGGCCTCGACTCCACCAAGCCCGTCAAACAAACCCTCGAACAACTTAACGCCTTCTACTCAACTCGCGAAGGCGGAGGCGCCGCCTATCGCATCGAAGAGCGTGCCGGCGGCTACCAACTCCTGACCCTCCCCCAATACTCCCAGTACATCGAACGCCTCGTCCGCAAGAAAGACGAAGGCCGCCTGACGCCCGCTTCGCTTGAAACCCTCGCCATCGTCGCCTACAAACAACCGCTTACCCGCGCCACCGTCGAATCCATCCGCGGCGTCGCCTGCGGCGAAACACTTCGCAACCTCATGGAACACAATCTCGTCAAGATCGTCGGCCGAGCCGAAGAGATCGGCCGCCCCATGCTCTACGGCACCACACGCTACTTCCTCGAAATCTTCGGCCTCGCCTCCCTCCGCGACCTCCCCAAATCCGACACCCTCAAAGAACCCAAATGACCAATAGCCTTGCGTGGCAACGCAAGGCTTAACGCATCCCATGCGTCTCACTCGTACATTTCATGAGGGACTCTCTGGCGTCCGCAGCCTTGCGTTTCCACGCAAGGTTATTCGCGACTTTGTGCAGCTCATCGTCCTCGGCTCCAGCGTAATCACCATCGGCATCGCATCTAACCGCGCACAGTGATCAATATCCTCTTCCAATCCCGCACGAATCACATTGTATCCACCAGCCCCCAGCCGCAGCGCCGCCGCCAACGGCCCCCGAACCGCCGCGAATGCATGATAAGCCAGCCACGCATTATCGGTGAACGGAAGATTCGTCCGATAGGTCGCCTGAAGCAAATGGAACAGGATGCTCCCCGCGCCGATGACATCTTCGATGGACGATTTGCCGTGGGTGCCGGCGCAGAAAAAGAGGGTATTGAGCGAATCAATCTCGGGTAACAGTGCTTCGGCGGTAGCAGAAGCATTCAGCAGGGACGCAATGAATATTTTTCTCCCCGCCGTCGCCCGTGAAGCCGCCAGCGTACCATTAGTCGTCGCCAGCAGCACCGTCGTCCCCCCGATCTTTTCCGCGACAAATTCCCGCGGCGAATTTCCCAGATCAAAATCTTCCGGCTTAAGACAATTCGTTTCCCCCGCCAGCACCGCATTCGCCCCCCCCTCCGCCTTAGCCCGCCGCGCCGCATCCAAGCTCGGAAACAACTCCACCGCCCTCGCACCATGATGCAACGCCGTAGTGATCGTGGAAGTCGCACGAATCACATCCAGCACAACCACCTGCGACTGCGGCAATATCTCCACAGCAGCCAAATGGTCCGCAGGCGTAAAAAGCACATCAATCATCATGTAGTCCGTAATAAATATTTAGCCGGCGGGCTTGCCCGCCGTTCGTTTGCCAGTGGAGATTGTAGCGAAAAATACGTACAAAGAGATAATAACAGGATCAACGGAAAGGAACTCATCATGGCGAGAGTTTGTTTTGTACTGGTAGCGGGCCTGGATCGTGCGTTGCTCGAACAAACGCCGGGCCTCAAGACGCTTGCGGTAGGGGGGGGGGGGATGAAGCATGCGGCAAGTTACCGCCCAGCCTTCCCCGCCGTCACTTGCACCGCCCAGGCGACCCTGACCACCGGCGCCACCGCCGGCGAGCACGGCATCATCTGCAACGGCCTCTACACCCATAACCGCCCCGCCCTCTGGCCCCATCTCGACCTCGCCAATCACGCCGACACCCGCAAACAAGTGACTTTCTGGGAACAGAGCAACTCACTGCTCGAACGCCCACGCTTCTGGCAAGGCATGAACAAAAAAGTCGCGATGCTCTTCTGGCAAAATGCGATGTGCGGAGCGGCGGACGTGGTGGTCACGCCCAAGCCGCAGCATGGACCCGACGGCAAACCCCTCACCGCCTGCTGGAGTTCGCCGGCAAACTTATACCCGCAACTCGTCGAAAAGCTCGGCCCGTTCCCCCTCATGAATTACTGGAGTCCGATGGCCGGCCTGCCCAGCTCGCAGTGGATCGTCAAATGTGCCGAGCATGTTTGGGAAACCCAGCACCTGGACCTGCAACTGGTATATATACCGCAGTTGGATTTCAACTTACTGCGGAAAGGCCCGAACGATCCCGCGGTCGTCAAAGATTTGCAGGATATCGACATGCTGCTCGCCGCCCTCGCCCAGCGTGTTCGCCTCGACGGCGGCATTTTCGTCGTCGCCGGCGATTACGGCATGAACGCGGTCTCCCGTTACGCAACCCCTAATCTCACACTGCGCCAAGCAGGCCTGCTCAAAACAAAATCCGACGAGTCTGGCAAACTGGTGGTGGATTATGACGCCTCGGACGCCTTCGCCATGGTGGACCATCAGGTATCACACGTCTACATGCGTCAATGCAGCGAAGATCGCGCCGCTACCGCTTTACAGCAATTACCCGGCATAGAACAAGTGCTCCGCAAACAGGAAATCGCGGCACTGGGATTGAACAATCAGCGAACCGGCGACCTGGTGTTGCTCGCAGCCAAAGACGCATGGCTTGCCCACGATTGGTGGGAATCCGACGCCGAAAAGCCACGTTGGCAGTTCACCGTGGATATCCATTCCAAACCCGGCTTTGACACACGGGAATTATTCTTCGACCCGGTAAAAAAGTGCATCGCCCAGGATGCCGGTCTTGTGAAAGGTTCGCACGGTCTTGTGGACGATCCCGCCCGCTGGCCGATGCTGCTGGGCGATGTCGCGCTGCCGGTGGGTGGAGGGGGTGGTGAAATCAAAGCGACTGTCATTGCGGCGTGGCTGAAGGAATTGTTGACGAATTGAAAAATGGAGTTCACGTGTGGAGTTCACGCTTTAGAGCATTTTTCATGTGGTCGTGGCGTGATGACATGCGCAGGAAGCGAGAGCCAAAAGCCCCGCATTGCCATGCGGGGCTCCAAAACGCTACGGGCGAGTGAAAA
>WQYP01000111.1 GCA_009781185.1 Phycisphaerales bacterium
AACGTCAAGAAGACCGCAGCCTTTATCTTGCAGATTCATGCCCTGAAAGTTGCGGCTCTGATGGAGGCAGGCGTGCCTGAGAAAGAAATTTTCGTGTAACCATTCGCGTTTTTTACGGGTAGTCAGTCACCAAGATCGACAAGGAAAGGTTCATCATGTCAGACGCGACAAAGATAGTATTTCAATGCCTAGCCTGCGGAATGCAGAGGGAATTTGATGCGGCGTTTGCAGGACGTAAGGTCAAATGCAAATGCGGCAACATCGGAGTGGTTCCGGAAAGGCCAAGGGCGGCGAATTCAACCGGTAATCCGGAATTGGCTTCGCCTCCCCAAGCCAAAGGGGCGTTCCCTCCGCCGGTTGAACAGGAAACGCAAACTACACCGCCACCAGCACCGCGCTCCTCTGCGGAGAACACGTCACCAAATAGCCTTGAGTATTTGGCAGCGGCGAGGACAGCGCACTCGTCCCGTGAGCGTTCTTCTGCGAAATCACCAACGATGCCAATGAAAAAACGGCAGAAGTCGTCGTGGCGTTTCAAAGCGGCAGCCGCCATTCTTGTGGTCGGCGTGATCGCGATTCTCGGCTACGGCTTCATTGGTGGGCACGTGAGTCTGAATACCTTAACGCCGACTTCTCCTTCGTCTGTATCCAAAAACGTCAAGGAGGCAAGCCCAGCTGCCGTCGATACTCGCGTTTCTGATAGGACACAAGTCACACACGCCGAAAAATCTGTTTCGACGTCGGCAATTTCGAAGGAGGCGCCTCAGCAAGAACAGGTCGGACTTGGCCGCGCGGGATATATCACAACGCGCTGCCTCATTTGCGCGGCTCACCGCTCCGCACCTGCACAACGCACATACAGCGATAGGAAAGGCTTCGGACTCTGTGATTCGTGTGGTGAAATATATCACGCTTGGTTGCGGGCATTGCCCAGGCTACAGGCAAATTATCCTACGCCTGATGACCAGCAACTTTCTGCCCGTTTCAGCACACTTTTGAAGAATAGTCTCCAGCTATACGATTACGATGTTCAGAGGGTTCTTTGCATGCTCTTTGTTAGCGGTCAATTTGCCTCACACGAATGGAACGTATTAGTCGGCGGAGGTGTAAACACCAAAAACAATGATGAAGCGAAGGCGAGTCCACACGCTAATGCCAGCAACACCAGTGACACCCTTGTTGAAGCGTGGGTGAAGGCGAAAGGCGGTGATGTCAACAATATCCACGCGAAAATAAATAAAGATGGCGAAGTTTTAATGCATCTGGCCGCCAGAGAGGGGCGAATAGATGTGCTTACTTGGTTAAAGAAACGAGGTGTGGATGTAAACGCCAAGAACCATAGTGACTGGACGCCCATGCATGCGGCAGCAGAGGGAGGTCACGTCACCGCCATGAAGTGGTTAAAAGAACAAGGCGCGAATACAAATGCCAAAGATGAGGCGGGCTGGATACCCATGCATATGGCGGCCGCGAATGGTCACGTCGAAGCCATGAAGTGGCTGAAAGAACAAGGCGCTGATGTGAACGCCAAGAACGATAAAGGTGGAACGCCACTGCACTTTGCGGCAATGGAAGGGCAAATCGAAGCCATGAAGTGGTTGAAAGAACAAGGCGCTGATGTGAACGCCAAAGCTAAAAATGGTCGGACGCCATTATCTGTTGCAGACACTGCCGAAGCGAGGACGTGGCTACGCGCTAATGGCGCAAAATAGCCAATTACCGGAATAATCCGGTCAAACAGGCCGTTTGTAGTGCGTGCGGACATCCAGCAACGCAATCCATACCCGGCCAACCTGCACTTTGTCAGGTATGCTCACAGGGCGGCAAGACGGCGGCAATCGACGACGACACCCGCAACAACGGCAATAGACGCCGGGGTTGATACGGGCGGTAGCTGGTTAGGCGTGCAGGCTGCCGAAGCGAACAAGCATCGAGAGTTGGGTGATGCAGCCGTAAAAGGAATGGCCGCCGGCACGAATTTCATGGTCGTTGCGGCTGTCCTGCCCAGCTCGGCACCGCCGAAAACGAAGGGAGCGGTGGGTAATGCGAGCGCCAGTGGACCCTTTTTTGCCTCCAAAACAGCTTCTCACTCGGCCACTTTGATGCGCAAGAGCGCCGTTTCACAAGAGTTTTTGGAGGAGATTTGCGAAGGAAACCGCGTTTCTGATGGCTCCGAGCGGTTGAGCTAAACAGATTGATCCGGTAGCAGATATGGCCGGTGGCAGGGCTTCCTTCGCTTCCCGACGTTCCCCGCCAGCAGCCGTCGCACTGCTGGAGTTCCCGGCTTATCGTAGTGATTGTGGTGGAAGCCGTGATGTACTTGATGTTGGACGGGGCGATAGACAAAGTTGCCGACTCAATGCGGGTCGGGCATCTCACGGTGGATAACTTCACGCGAATTTGGCCAGAGGAAGTCCGGAGTATTGTTTTGGATTAGCTGCATCGCAAACAAGAATATTCAACTGCCTAGTTAAAGTGATTGTGGCGGTTCCCGCCAGTACTGGCGCAACTATCAGGTTGAGAGCAGCCAACTGGCAACCAACAAATAGTACAGCAACGACAGCAGGAATAAGATGATAACGATAGGCCAACTAACTATCACACTAGCGATGAGGCCGTTGAGACCGGCATGGGATTCGGCGAAGCAAACGTCGTAGAAATGGCGTGTCCAGCGGATCATGCCGGTGCATTTGCCACATTCGCGACGTTCGCGGTCTAGGACGTCGGCGAAGGATTCTTGGACAACGTGAGTTAATTCGTGGTCAAGGGTACTATTGGTGAAGAGTGCTAAGAGCCAGAAACGAGGATAGACACGATGAAGTTTATCCAAGGCAACGAGGAGGGAACCTTTGGGACCGTTAGGATGATGGCGTGAGTCGGCATCAAGGGCGATGGCGATGCCTAGGGGGTTATGAAACCGATCGGAGGTTGCCAAGGTACAGCGGAGTTTTCTGTTTTTGAGTTGATCGACAAGTTGATGGCGGGTAGGGATCAAGTGGGGCGCGGGTTTGACCCAGGCCCAAAACCAGATGCACCTGATCGTTTCCACAGGGAAGAATATTCGTGTGGTCTCGTGCCGCCAGAAATCCTTGAAAACCAATTCTATTTTGGCAAGAAAGGTTATCATCCGAGCGCGAAGAGTAACTGGCGTGAAGTTGTGAGTGAGCCGACGGCGTGTTTTCCTCCAGACCCAATTGTGGTCGGAGGGGTAGGGGGTCACGATGTAGTTCCACCCTTGGCGTAAATCGGTGCTATTCGAAGGGAGGAGAAATATCTTTGGTCGCCGACCAAACAACCACCATGCAAATCGGATAAAACGGCGACGTCTTATCCACGGAAACACCTTTGATCGTCGGCGGAACAACCACCATGGTCGACTGAATAACCACCATGGTCGGGTGCGCAACCACCATATCAGTGTGCGAATGGGCGATCGCCCGAAGTGACTGACGTGGATGCGGAGGACATCGGGCGGGACGTTGAGTTTTCTAGCGGGGCGCGTAAAGAACCGATAAAGCAAAATTTCCGACAATCATACCAAGGACATGACCAAGAGGATGGCTACAGAGGCGCAGAACGTGCGGAGCAAAATTTCGCGGATCGACAGGGTGATAAACTCGATGATATAAGTCATAGACAGGCACCTTCGTGGATAGCTGAGGTGAGCAGGCATCTTATCGTGATACGCCAATTTGTCCAGATGGAATAATGGGGTGTAAATCAGGGGGCTTGTGTGGAAGTTTAGAAAAACAACTCAAGAGTTTTCGCGAATGCGTCGATAACATGTCAAGCTAACGAAACAGCTATCGCGCGGAGGAAGTCGACGATCGGATAGTAGCAATCGGGTAGTAGCAGTATTTGACCGAGGGCTCGATCCAGTTACAATCTGGCGGATCAATCGAGCTTGTCGATGGAGATATAGGGCATATGGCTGCGAGTGGTACATCTGGACAGGGGGAAGCAGGGGCGTTAGCTGCTCGACTTATTCTGTTGGTGACTTGCTTGGCGTTAGGCATGGCGGCGATGTTGCGATGGTTTCCGTCGCTGGTGCCGTGGCGAGGGGGGACGTCTGCTTGGCAGATGTCAGCGTTTGTGGCGATCCTCCTGATTAGCGTGCCGGTTGGGGCGGTAGTGATTTTTGCGGTGGTAGGAGTGTTAGCAGTATGCGTGCGGTTGATTGTGGTAGGGGTGCAGTTGGCGGGGAGGGTTCTGTCGGCGGTGTTGTCAGGGGAAAAACAGGCGCTGGAGGCCGTGGGTACGAAGGTTTTAGAGAAGGGACATCATACGGAAGAACCGAAAGAGTCAGAGTCGACGGTGCCTCCACGGGAGAGACAGTCGAAGAGACATCAGCCACAATCACGGCGTAGGGTTAATGTAAGAGGTTGAGGAGCGCCGTAATGAACTCTGCGGTTACTTCGGTAAACACCACTACCTTTCGGACTGGGATCGAAGGGCTAGATGACATCTTGGGGGGAGGGATCAAACCTTTGGGGGAAAAGGGACGGCTTTTTCCCTCGGTGTTGATTCGGGGGAGTGCCGGTGCCGGCAAGAGTAGCCTGTGCTGTATGTTGGCGCGCGAATGTATACAGGTCCGCAATCAATCGGTAGTGTATTTCAGTTTGGATCAGGCCGCAGAAGAAGTGGAGCGTACACTTAACGCATTTGCCCACAGGCAGACCGACGAGGAGGTCATGGATGGAAGGAAAGAGGGGGTGGTGAAGGTAGTGCAGGAGATGCCGATAGACGTGTTTGAATTGGGGGAGGAACTTAAGAAAGGGGAATTGAAGGGAGCAGAATTCATTGTGGTGCCACATCCCGCTGTCAGCGAAGCGGCCAAGGATGAAGACGCTGTGCATGATGATGAGGACGCGAAGTGGTTGGACAGCAGTCGTCGGATGCGCAAGTTCTTTCAGGAAGAACTGAAACGCATCAAGGACCATATCAAGGACCATGGCGATGGCATGCCGGTGGGGCTGGTGGTAGTTGATTCGCTGTTTGATGCGTTACGAGAAGCTACGGATCAGGTAGGTAAAGGGACATTTGCAACGCGGCGTAAGGAGTTTTTCCTTCTGAGCCGGATAGTACAGGATATTTTTCCAGAAGCGATGGTGGTGTTGGCTTTGGAGACCGCCGAAATGACGGATTGGCGGGATTTTGTGGCCGAGGTGATTATCGAAGTGGGGATCGAACCGCAGGCGGGGAGTTCGACGGAAGTGCGGCGTTTTGTGAGTGTACGGAAGGCGCGGCATCAGTCCTTCATCGAAGGACGGCATGTGCTGCAATTTCGACCGGAAGGCATGCATGTCTCGCTGACGCCGCAGGGGGTTCTGCGGCGGGTGGCGGCGAAATTAGAAGAATTATCAGTTCCGCCGAGCGATTCGGAGCAGGAGAATTCTGCAGGCTCTGAAGATGAAGATTCTATAGGCTCTGAAGATAGGGATTCTGCAGGTCTTTTTACGGTGGTGAAGTCGTTCAATGATTTTTTAGCCTTGGAAGGGCGGTCCGACGGAGAACGGGATAACAAACCGGATCGTGGCGCGTCTATTTTGCTGACAGGCGACCATGTAACCCGCAAGAATATCGTGGCAGTGGGCTTCCTGCAGCAGGCGTTGCAGACATCGGAGCATGAGGAGGTGCTATACCTAGCTATAAACAGTGAGATAAAAGCAAGTCGAAAAATGCTGCAGCGGTACTGGGCGTGGGACCAATGGGATAGGACAAAGAGCGGGGCGGGCAGTTTTGGAAAACAAAAAGTCGAGTTCCACAAGAATATCCTCAAACGATTGCATATTGAGGTGCTCAACGAACTAGGGGAGTTGAAGGAAGATTACATTTCCAAGGTTTGGAAGATACTGAAGGAACGGCCGAATATTACACGGGTCATGCTCAACGATGTAGCGGTGTTTCAAAATTCGAGAGCAGAGGTCGTTAATACCCTCAAAACCATGTTCACCAAGCGCGGGGTGACGGCATTGTTCGTCCAGACAACCCCGCACAACAAAGAAAGCGATTTGCAGGCCGGCTTTGACAATGTCATCCAGTCACGTCTGGAGCAAATCTCGGAGCATTCCAAACCGCACATTTGTTACCGGGTAATGCGGTGGAATGGATCAACGCGTGGCACACGCTCGTGGGAACTGGTCTTTGACGCCAAGACGGATACTTTCGTTATAGCTGACACGTTGCAGGGGTTTGTGGAGGATGGAAACGGTCGACTGAGACTAGGGGGATTGACAATGCACCTGTTTTACCCACAGGAGGGGCTCAAACCGTTCTGGAAAGAGAATGCCCGATTCTTATGGAGGAGCACGAGCGAAGCCATGCGAGGCAACGATACCGACGTCCCTGTGATCGAGGTATTTGGTCAGTTGCATGCCGAGTTGGTCCTAGATGGAATCCGGCAGAAGCCGGAGTTGTTGTCGGAAACGGTGGTGGTTAATTTTGATGAACCGTGGATCAAGGAATTGAAGGCTTCTGAGCATTTGGAGCTGCTTGATTTTGGTCAGATGGGTTGGTCGCACAAGGACTTCTATTCCACGTCTTTGAGCAAAGTAACGGAGAAGGGGGTGAAGGGATGTTTGGGAATTCCACACCATCTAGACCGCGGCTTTTACACCGTAAACTCGCGTTTATTCGATGAACTCAAAAAGTTGGTTAAGAAAGAGCCTTGGCACCAAAAACAATTGCGACTCGATGATGCTACTGACGCAGTGAGCTGGGCGGAAGGGCTGCATTGGCAAGAGCTGGTGGATGTTCAGAAATTGCTCCGTAGGCAGAACGCCAACTTCCACGCATTTGGATGCATGCTCCACGATATGGAAGAGACATCACTGTGTATTGTGCTAGAAATCTTGTGGCCTTTTCTACTGGAGTCCGGGGAAGAAAACATCTATCACAACGACTTTTATAAAGACGAGGTCATTGCGGCGTTGTATGAGTTGGCGGAGTGCTTCCGCGCTCTAGATGAGCGTTTGTTTCGTCCATTGAAAACGAACCAACCTACGTGGGCGTTGATCGAACGGCACTGGTACGTAACGTTCCGTGACAACTTAAAGGCGCTGAAAGACAAACGGGGTCAAGGCACCGGGCTGAAACTTGATAAATCAGCGATCACCACGTTGACCGCATGGGCGAGCGAAAAAAACTACGAAGTGATTAAACCGCCAAAATTGCGAGTAGGTAAGCGGAGCGAGCATGGGGCTTCGCTGTGTGGAGATTGGTATTTGGGAGTGCTCAAAGGGAGCGTCAATCCCGAGCGAGGCAAATGGGCGCTGCGGGCCTTGACGACAGAGACGATCAACCTTGCAATCTTGCGTGAAGGTCTCGGGTTGCCGGCACTAGGGCGGGCGGTAGCTTTGGAGCAGGCTCAGAAGTACCTGCGAGGGTATGAGAAGTGTGTGTCACGTCTGGCCATCGACAATTATCTTCACATTCGGCGGGATCTGGTGGCTGCCTTTGCCCAGATATTTACCGAACATGAAGCGATGAGCCTCGAAAAAATCGAAGAGATAATAATGTCGCACATTTGAAGCGGGACGGGGTTTCGGACTGATCAACCTGATCAGCAATTCAACAAATTTTACTTGGTCTACCGAGATGCTGGAAAAGGTCAGACGCCGTCTGGCTTTTTGGGATATGCTGGAATGGGTCAGCACCGTCGCGCAGTCGCTCACTACACGCTGGATCGGCAAACAGCATACATCACTGGTAACGAGGTGTTTCAGCTACTTTGCAGATTGTCTCGGTTTGTCGGCGATGGTTTGCAGAATCGCCTGGCTATTCTATTCTGTGAAAGTCTTGGGACGGCGATGGCTCCCACAACGAAACCGACAGTCCTAAGTGAGAGCCTTTTGAGCCGGAGTAGAATGCCAGCAAATCATCCTCTCTAGCGGAGAACCATTCGCAGAGTTGCTCTCAAGAGCCTGGCATGGAACTTTTCAGCGGGTTCACCACCAAAAACCTTCGCAGTCGGCGTTCAAGAACTGTGATAGACTTGGTCTGACACTCCCAAATGACCATCACACGCCAGCCTAACTGCCGCAATTCGCGTTGGCGCTGTTTATCACGAGCCCGATTTCGATAGAGCTTGGGCTCCCAATATTCCGTTCTGCTGGTCGGAATCCTGCCGTCGCGGCAAGTGTGTTGATGCCAGAAACATCCATGCACGAAGATGACAGCACGTAAGCGAGGGAAAACTAAATCTGGCTTTCCCGGAAGTCCTTTAGCGTGTAGCCGGTACCGTATTCCTAACGAATGCGCCAATTTTCGAACAATGCGTTCCGGCAGGGTGTCAGTGCTTCGTATCGCAGCCATGCAACGGGAGCGTTGTTTTTTATTGAGAACGTCTGCCATTTTCTATCGCATAGATTTAACAGGGGATAACGGGCAATCTGCCCACCCACGATCTATACGCCTCACGATCATAATATCGAACACCTAAAAGAGACTCGCATTCTGTTGCAAGTTCTGTCGCAACCGATGGATTGGCCTGCAAATGACAGTCAAGGTCAATCGTGCGTTTCTCGACACAAAAGGCCATCTTCTCAGCCAGTTTTTTTTCGTCAAACATGCCGTCAATTGTCGTAGGCGAAGCAAGCCCTGTGGGATCAGTTTTCGATCGTTGGATTTTCTGCAGCTGGAAAACGATGGAGAAAAGATTAGGAGGATCGGAAGCATAGCGGCCGCCATGTTCGGATAACAGGCCCGTTCGGTAACAGTACACTGAAAGAATATCCACTCGCCAAGGAGCCCCATCTGCCATTATACCGAGCAGCCATTTGCCTACGGCGAGCGTAAGCCACCGCCCTGAAAGATTTGTGTCGTCCTTTCGCATCTGATTTAGAAGCGACAGTACCACATCAGCATTACTGCAGTCACTCGCCGCCACCATACGACCAAGAGATTCGCAGAAAACAGCTGATTGGCGGGCATTCTCTTCGATTGTCCTGTCGTAAATTTCTAATTCCTTCTGCTGTAAGCGGTTCAGCTTCGTGTGGGTGGTCAGAAACAAAAGCCATGGCTCACCCCGCCAATGTGATTGATGATTAAGCAATTCCAATACCGCATCGTGATTATGCGCGTGTGGATGAGTCGTGAACGAATCACACATGTCGAGGTTCACAACATCGTAAGAGCCGCGGTCCCGCATGTAGCGGCGGCCGATCGAGTTTTGGCAAGCGATGCTTGAGAAACCATCCGGCACCACTTCCGAATTATCTTCCACAACATCAGTCTGTCGCAGCTGTTGCTCTGCTGCTATGCGCTGGATTGACGATTCCTTTGACTGTGCGGTATTAAACCCGAGGTAACGGAGACGGCGGCTTTTACGCCGACACACTTCTGCAAATACTTGAACATCAAGCAGATCTTCACCTGGCAAGCACAAATAGTTAATAAGTTGGCGATCAGGCAGCTTATCAATGAGTTCCTCTAATGCCTCTCCCCACTGCTTCTTCCTCACATGATGTTTTCGGGGTAAATGCCACGGCAGGAACTCGTTCAGCGGAGGTGCCCCTACAGAGGCATGAGTGAGTGGTTGAGTAGGGAGAATCTCTTCAAGTATCGAATTCGTGGTATTTTCTTCGCTCATTCTGCGCCTCGAAAGAATACCACGGCTGCAATATCGGCAAGGAGTTTTTCTCTGCGATTACGGCTCAATTTGTCTAATACGCCTGCGGCGTAAAGGATCTGGATAATGGCAGCCATTTTCGCTTCATTAGTTGTGTACTCCAGTGCGTTTTGTTTTGATGAGCGCTGGCTCCCTAATGCAGATTTTAATATTGAGCTGGGCAGAACCACTACTTCTTTTTTGGATTCATCGGAAAAAAGCTCCGGATGGTCTACGAACCTGACTTCAACGGGCGTTTCTTCATTGTCCGTCAAACGCGAGACAGCATTCTCCGCAAGTTCTTCAAGCTTCTCGCGAGCTTTGGCGTGGCCTGCGAGAGTACTGGCCATCCTTGTTTCACTTCCCAGTGATTTATGCTTTGTCGCGAATTGCTTGAACGCATCGTGCATCCACGCCGTGAGATACTGGTAGTGAGGGTGCGAATGATTGAAGCTCTCCCGGTCGATGTTTAACGCGGCATCCATTCCATCATGAACGAATATTTCGGCGCTAACTTGCTCTTTACGTGTTTGCTCCGAGATTTGGTACCGCATGAAAGTCTGGTCGAACAGTGACCCACTGGAATCTCCGATTCGAATTAGCGCACCGTTGTGTTCGACGGGAACAACTCGAGGAGACCAGAGCAGATATCCCTCAAATTGGAGCGGCCCTCCCGTAACTCGGGGGTCGAATTTTGACATATTAGGCTCGTCCGATCCCACGAAGAGCAGCGGCGTGGTCAACTTGTTAGTTGTCCGCGGCAACCCGGTAAAACGAATGGGACGACGCAGTTCCAAATCATCCATTAGAACAGTGAACTCCGGAAGCCCCCCCCTCTCTGGCGCTCGAAGTTTCAGCCGGTCACGGACCCTCTCCCTTGGTTTGAGTTTAATTTCTTCTGCCTTGCCTACTTTCATGGCACCCAGACGAAACACGCGAACTCCGTCCTCGGCACCAATGTCAAATGGGTGCTTTTCGAGATAATCGATCGGCGCACTCAGAGCGATTAGCCATACAAAACGTAAATAGTTATCAAACGTACTTATTAGACTCGGACGCCGTTCGACGCCGGGCTGGTCGGCTCTTACGAACATTGCCTGCGTGAGTTTCTTAAACCGGGTTAAAGGATTGTCGCCATTTGCCCAAGGCAGAACAGGTTTCTCTTGGTAGGTATCATCGTCTTTCGGGCCAATGTAGCCGATGTGACATATAGGTCGCACGACGCTCTCTTCCCCTTCCGCATCGGAGGGTGGGTTTAGAATCAGTTCCCATATGTTGCGGCTCTGGAATTCGTCGCGAGTGCGTGGGAGAGGATGATCGATAATTACATCCGTACCATGAGCATCTGCGTCTTCGGCAGCCACCTTAGTGATGAGTACTTCGCCGGTCGTCTCTACCTCGTCAGTTACAGGCTGATGTTGCTTTCGTGGCTCTGAATACCGGTAAAGGACAACATCGGCGATAGTGCGGGATTTTTCGCCCTTAACCTTCGTTATGATTCGGAATTGCTGAGTGAGCTGAGAAACCGAGAAAAGTCCGATCCCCAATTTCCCAATTAACCGTCGGCCGCTGGGGCTCAAATTCGGATCGTCTTTCGCCGTGACGCCGAGGTTCGCCCCTGTAAGAGTCCGTTTCGGACTTCCGCCAATGTTGTGGCACATCGCAGCCAATGCCTCAGCTGTGAATCCGTTGCCATTGTCCCGGATCGTGAGGCGTTGAAACCGTGGTGCATCCGTGGAAATAATGACTCGCGTTGCATCTGCGTCATACGCATTTGAGATCAGCTCGCGTATAGCAGCCCAAGGTTCTCGATAGATACCGTCGGTGACACGCCTAAGGACTCGCTCAGAGGTGCGTAACGTCTCGCGGAAAGGAGCGTCCCCCGGTTTGGCACTCCGGATTTTCTTTGCGAGTTCTCGATCTCGATCTGCACCGCTCTGGACCATGATAGTTTCCTCGCTGGACTATGCGGCCGACGTAAGCCTGCGTGGCTTGCTTCGTTCATTTAATCGCCGTTCGCTGCTGGCCTGCCCTGAACTGAAATTGAGTTGAGAAAGCAGCTCACGGGCTATGGCCTCTGCAATTGGAGGGGGCACTGCGTTGGATACTTGCGTGACTTGAGAACTCAGAGTGCCCGTCAACTGGTAATCTTCGGGAAATCCCTGTAGAAGCATCGCTTCGTAAATACTGAGACGCCGGTCTCCATTCGGATGCACGTGAATCTCGCGATGACCGTACGCGACTGTTGGGCTTACTGCGTTCCAGTCGAGCCGTTTGAAGGACCGGCCTCTGGCGTTCTTTTGAGAGGAGAACTTGGGCGACTTGGGCATCATTGTCCAGTGATTTGGATGGTGGGTGAAATCATCTGGCTGCAGGCCTCGCCGGAAGAAAACCGGCGGAGGAAGTTGGCTTAAAACATCCACGACATGTCTTCGAGTGGAATTGCCCTCAGGAAATTTGAATTCCAGCGAGGGGTAGAGAGTTTTGTTGAGACCCACTAAAAACAACCGGAGACGCCGTTGCGGAACTTCGAAGCCGCCTGCGTCAAGCTCTGCTGAAAAAACGTGGAAGCCGGCTTGGTCTAGTTTGTTCTTAATCCGAGTAAAGCGTCGCGAGTGTTTTTTCTTTGCCAGCCCAACGACGTTTTCAAACACAAAGAAATGCAACTTATACTTGTCGTTCGCTGCGCGAAGCAGCTCTGCGTATCTGTACGGAAGCCAATTCCGTGGATCAGATTTCTTGCGGGAAACGTTACCGCGAGAAAAACCCTGACAAGGGGGACCGCCAATCAGCCCGATTGGACGGGCTGAAGCGGGTATGAGCTGCAAGAACTCTGACGGCGCAAGTGCGGAAATATCTTGTTTTTGAGCCACTCCACCGTTGATGTTCCAGTTGAACGTTGCCACCGCATTGGAGCAGTTGTCAATCGCCAAAACGGTTTCAAATCCGGCGCGATGAAACCCCAAATCCAAACCCCCGGCACCAGAGAACAAGCTGAGTAGTTGATGTGGCATCGTCCCGTCGTGCGTTGGATTTTTGCCCGGCAACACACCAAGCGTGAGATTGGTTAGCGGTTGATTGTAGAGCGGAGTTTCCAATTTGTCACGCAGCCATCAGATCACATGTTGGGGAAGACTATTGAGGCCCCGGCACCCGAAAGGACCGATACCAGCTATTTCTGACCCTGCACACTCACCGCCTCACATCTTGACTCTACCGGTTTTCCCTTCGCTTCATACTTTGCCCCCTCCCTGTCCAGCCAGCAGCCGCCGACCGCTTCGGCTTTCTCGGCCTTCGACAACGGCAGCGACGCGATCATGGCAGCGAAGTCGTCGTCGATATCGTCACCGGCCAGCTCCGAGCAAAATTTGGACAAGGCCATCGAAATCGCGAGAATGACCGACTGACCTTGCGACCGACATGTGGAATGCGCTTTTATGATGAGCCAGAGCTATGGAATTTCTGATCGAAGGCATGCCGCAGCACGCATCCGGGAGAAGGCGAAAGAGAAGCAAGATGCGATGGATAAGGCAGTGAAAAGTCTGGTGCCATCGAAAAAAATGTTGGCTCGCGGGCTCGTTCCCACCGATTCGGAATTACAACTGCTACCAGCCAGCTTACGAAAACAGCTAGAGGATAAGCTGTCCTCAACTGACGCCGAACAGCCCAAAACAATCAAAGAACTCAATACCATTATCATTAACTGGGAGCATGGGCGTGCATGGGAGATCGATCGTGAGTGGCTTCCTGAAGCAGCAAAGCATGTGCTACGAGCCTCACGCAACGGCATATTGCCGTTTCTCTCCGAAGATATCCTCTCCTGTTATATCCCCCGCGATGCTGACGATGAGGATAAATGGCGGGATTATTGGTGGGAAATCGTTCTCAAAGAGTGTAAGCCGTTTCGGGAATATTTTCCGTCGGAGGCCAATTCGGAGACCGATCCATGGCACCGCGTCAAAGAGTGCATTGGATGTTTTAAACTGTGGGCGGATTTAATCGAAGGTAAAATTAAAACCACTCAACCTGCGAATGGCGATAGCGAAAAGTCGGCATCCTCTGAATCTATGCCGGGGGCTATCACGCGGGAACAGGAAACCACGCTTACACCGAACGACACCTCATCACCACCGTCCCAACCATCGCCGTCAACGGATACGCCCCCCACCGTGACATACGCTGTGGGTATCGTGCTGAAAATGATTGAAGTGCATCACGATACGCTGAGAAAATATGCTAAACTGGCCGGCGTGAAAACGCCTGGACGAGGGAAACGCAATCACCGCTACAGCGAACATGATGTGCGGAAGATATTGCAATACATCATCGACCATACCAGCGAATACGCGATGAAGGGCAGATGTCAAAAGGCGTTGGAGAAGTTGTCGAAAATCCGACTTTAATCCGATTAAAATCCGAAATCAGAAGTAAATCCCGCACAAGGATAAACGTGTATTTTTTTGAGACTATAGCATCATTACAGGTCGTTTTTTCCTGATCGCTTGTCGTTTTGGCCGATACGTTCCATGATGAAGTGTCATGGAGGATATCGTGATGAGCGGGCCAGGAAGGTATCTCGGGGATC
>WQYP01000112.1 GCA_009781185.1 Phycisphaerales bacterium
ATTTGATCGCGAAACAACCGCGGCACTGATGGAAGCGATGGCGGGCTTGTCGGGACAGGCCAAGTTGGAACATCCCGGAGCCTGTCCGGTCTGTGGTTGTTTGCCGACCCGTTGGCTGGACAACTTTACGGCGTTGCATGGCGGCCTCCTGCCGCCAACCCCTGTCTTTTTGACCCATACAAGGGTTTACGTCGGTCGAGGCCGCTGTTTGTTTTGAGAAAAGTTACGGCGAAATCACGTTAAATAAGTAATTACTCAATTACTAATTACTTAATTACTAATACACTATTTAGCGGCGGCCGCTTGCGGTGTTGGCCGGAAGAGCCGCACGCAATTTCGTCCTGCGGTTTTAGCGGCGTAGAGGGCGCGGTCGGCGGCGTTGGTGAGCTGGCTGGCGTGCATGAAGATGCGTGTGCGGTCGGTGCCGGCCACGCCGATGCTGACGGTCACGCGGAGAACTTGGTCTTCCAAAGCGATTGGTTCGGCTTCGACCGCCAGGCGGATTCTATCGGCCGCCTGCGCGGCTGCATGGGAGTCGGTTTCGGTCAACAGCAGAACGAATTCTTCGCCGCCGTAACGGGCCGCCAGGTCTATGTTGCGGACGGCTCGCTTGAGGAGTCTTCCGACGTGTTGGAGGACTTCGTCGCCGGCCTGGTGGCCGTGGGTGTCGTTGACCTCTTTGAACAAGTCGATGTCGATGAACAAAATGGCCAGGGGGCGTTGGAACTTGAAAGCCAGGGCGAACTGATCGTTAAAGAATTCGTCGAAACGAGCGCGGTTGGCCAGGCCGGTGAGCGGATCCGTGATGGCGCGGACCAGAAGCGTTTCGTTTTCTTTCTTGATGGTCTGGACCTGCTGCTGGGACTGGAGGGAGAGCTGGATAAGTGTCTGCTGCGCTTCGTCGAGGATTTCCTGGTAGGAACGGTATTGTCCGATGTTGAGTTCGAAGAGTTTGGCGGCTTCGCGGGTGGAGGTGCCGATCTCAGCGAGGAGTGATTCGGTATCCTCCGGCGAGAACTTGAATCGCTCGGCCATCTCCTTACGCACACTGAGAATGTGGCACGCGGGATTCTCGGAGGCGAAAACGCTCCCGACGATCAGGGCCGCGTGAACCACTTCGACGAGCGATTTGAGCAGCGGGTCTGCCTTGGCGGGATCGTGGTGGTGTGTGATGGGCTCAGCGAGCACCGGTGGGAGTTGCCAATGCTCCGCGAGCATCGCTCCGACGGCGACGTGATCGACATCCAGCGCGCCGCGGGTGAGTTCAATGAGCGCCTGCGGATCGCCGGTGGCCTTGGCGTAAATCTCGTCGTAATCGTTGCCCACCACGCGGTGGAGACACAGAATGCCAATGTCGGCGAGCAGGCCGGCAAGAAAAGCCTCCTCCTGCTGGAGCAGATCAATCTTGCTTGCGATCAGACGTGCGGCGACAGCGGAGTAGATGGAGCGTTTCCAGAAGGCGATGTAGTCAAAGGGCGGAACGCCGATGGGGGTGTTGCCCTTGAGGTCGGTGAGGAGCGAGAATCCCAGGGCGAGCATTTTGATCGCCTGGAGTCCCAGGATGACCAACGCGTGGGAGATGGTGGAGACTCGCCTGGGCAAACCGTAGAAGGGCGAATTGACGGTCTTCAGAATTTTCGCGGAGAGAGCGGGATCGTTGGCAATCAGGTCCGCGATTTCGTTGATGTTGATGTTTTCTTTGCGAGTGAGTTCGAGCGCCTGGATGGCAATGGCGGGCAAGGTGGGGAGCTGGGGCGAATGTTTGAGCCGATCAAGGAGGGCGTGATTCATAGCTGTCATATCCCTACGCCAGGAAAAGCGAACCTGCGTCCGCCTGCTGCCGACACGGGTGCTTGATGATAAGTTATCGACCAATTCGCCTGGGTGCTTTTGAGGGATTACTTAAGGAGCTTCGTCATGGTAATGCGGGGCTTTCGGGGGTTCGCGGGGAAAACTGTTGTGATCCGCTCATGGCACATTAGTCCCCGGCTCTGCCGAGGGTTCGTGGGGAAGAACCTGCCAGACTGTCGTGATTCGCTCTCGCTGGAAAAGAGGATGTAGTTGCACGTTGGCGAACTGCGAGAAAAGCCGCGGATAGTAGGTTTCGGTGAAGTAGCTGATAATAAAGAGTTGGCCAGTGTTTTCTTCCTGGATTTTTTCGGTCATGCGGATCAGAAAGTTCTCGATGGATTCGACAGGGCTAGGAGAAAGGAGCACGACATTTTGGCCTCCGGGGATTTGCGAGAGGTACCAGGCGAAGACGAATCGCTCGCTGTCTCCCGCAACCGCGACGATGGGAGGGGAAGAGGAATCCGAATGTTTTACAACGGTGGCGACAGCGGTGGCCAGGGCGTCGGAAACGTTATTGATCCGGCGTTGATAGTCGCCGAGCTGGACGAACAGTACGGATGCGTTGAGCGCCAGCAGCAGGGCAAGGAGAGTGGCATAATAGCGGCGGGCAAACGCCAAGGTGCAAAAGTAGCCAACGGTGTCGGCGATCAGCACGAGCATAATAGGAAGAATAGGTGCCCAGAAGCGGGGCATGTTGAAGGGCCAGAGAAGATAGAGAGCAAAATAAAGGATAAGAAAGAGGTTGAGGGTGGGGGTGAGCTTATGTCGGAGCAGGAGGTGGCGGACGAAGCCGGTCAGGGCGAGAAGGGCGAAGATTCTGCCGACGAGGTAGCAAGGGAAGGCGTCGTAAGAATCGTGGAGCCAGGGGGTGAAGGAGCGGGCGAAATCGTCGAGATGGCTGATGGTGAGTTGAGCGTTGTGGGCGAGGAGGTCGGGCCAATCGGTGAGGCGCGAGAACTGGAGGTGTCCACGAGCGGTGATGCCGCGGAGGAACTGGTGAGGATAACTGTTGGCCCCCCCCCCTTGAGCGGCAGACGCGAAAAGCGATTTTCCCGGCGAATAGTGTGCAAGAGCAAGCTGATAAGCGACAGCAACGAACAAAATAATGGCAACAACGGCAAAGCGGCGGAAGAGATGGAATGGCCCGGAGCGGACGAAAAGCAAAGCAAACAACGGAACGAGAAGCGTGACAGCAATGCAGACGATCCCCGCGCCGCGGATGGACCAAGAAGCGATAGCCAGGAGTGCGACGAGGAGGGCTTGATGGGGATGGAGATGCCAGTTCGGCCAGCGGAGGGTGAGTGCGAGCCATGCGCAAGTGGCGAGCGTAAAAGCGGGTTCGGAAAAAACAAAAAAAGCGCCTTCGAGGACGTGCCAATTGGTGGCGAAAATGCTGGCGATGAGGATTGCCAGCCATTCGTTAGCCCCCGGCTCTGCCGGGGGTTTGTCCGGTGAAGCCAGAGGCTGGTGGTTGCGGGGTAAACCCCCGGCAGAGCCGGGGGCTAGCAGTAAGAGAAGTCGTTTGGCAAAAAAGTACACGACGATGGTCGCAGCGGAGAGGAGCAGGGCGTTAAAAACATGTGCGGCAAAAGGGGTAACGTTGCCGTGCTGGACGATGAGGGACCAAAGGGCGAGGAGGATGGGGTAGCCTGGGGGGTAGAAGGTATCGAGGCCGAGGGTTTTTTGGGTGGAAATGCCGTGGCCGTGGAGGAGCGACTCGGCGGTGAGCATGTAAGAGAACTCGTCTGGAGCGGCCATGAGCGCGTGGTTGCCCGTCCACTCCTGACGATCGTTTTTGAAGTAAATCGTGGTCAGAGGAACAAGGGCCAGAAGAAAGAGCACACCATAACGAATCAGATTCGAAAGACGAAAGCTTGAATGAGGGACACAATGCGGCATTGGGAACATGGTAATGGGTCCATGGTCATTGGGAAATCGTTGTCCTTCTCTTTGTACGCAAAATAAACGGAGCCGCAATCGTGAGATCGCGTTTCGTTCCATTGCAGTCATTCGTTCGCTTCTCATCAGAGCCGCGACCGTAAGGGAGCGACCTGCGTTATTCACGCATTGCCGCGAGGTCGCTCCCTGACGGTCGCGGCTCTGAACTCCAATATGCGTTTGCCCTGTTGTTAGCCCCGGCTCCGCCGGGGGTTTTGAGGGTATGAACGCTGGCACAACAATCCGGACCCCCGGTAGAGCCGGGGGCTAACTTCAAATGTAATTGTCCTGAGGGCGTTTGCGAACGCATCCGTGCGCACGGATGCGTTTTCCCGGGGGGATTTTGGCGACACAAAATATTTTTTTTAGTGATGGCGGGAACGAGAGTTACGAACTTGTCACAGGCGCATTTGTGCGCACAAAGTGGGCGCTTGGGTGGGTTATAGAGGGCTGCATGTTTCGGTGGCCCGGGGAAAACGAATGACAGGAGATGGTGATGGAAATGACGCTGCAACTCGGTGCGTTCGGAGATGAGCAAATCAATGAACAGGATTTGTTGGCGCGGTTGGCGTGGCTGCGGGACGTGATCGGGCCGCGATTGGAGCGGTTCTTGGGGTATTACCGCAATCCGACGACGGCGCTGGCGGCAAGTCTTTCGTGCGGAACAGGGGTGAGCTTCGCGGTGCGGCCGTTCCGGCAGTTCCAGGAACTCGGGCTGCCGGCACGGATTACGGGGTTCCGTCGCGCAGCCGATGGGGCGGCAAGTTCGACGGGAGCGGTCGATGTGCAGCGGAAAGAAGTGGTGATCGAAAACGACATCGGGTGGCGAATCAACACGATGGTGGACTTTGTCGCGGGTCGGATGCCCAACATCACAAGCACGGCCAAAGACGGCGCCATGCGGGCCAAGATGACGGAGGTGATCGAAGCGATCCTGATGGCCGGTGGCGGCGTGATGCTGCTGCAGGAATTGGTGCTGCAGGGAGCCATCGCGGGGTCGGCGTGGGTGCGGCTCTGTCCGACGGAGGAGTTGCTGGCGCGGCTGACGGACGTGGAGAGAAGCCAGAAGCCAGAAGCCAGTAGCCAGAAGTTCGAAGGGATTGGCCACGGACAGACACAGATAGACACAGATAATGAAGCTCCTGGGGAGGGGAATGGCGGCGGCGGGGCAGGTGGTGAAGTGGAAGACCGGGACATTACGTCCGTGGAGACCTCGGCAGACGTTGATGCTGCGACATTGGACGTTGCGCGATGGCTTCGATTGAAGGTCGTGAAAACTTCCCGTCTGTGCCCGCTGCTGGAGGGGGATGAGGGAAAAGAGGAGGGGGGCAGGTCGGGGACAGTGCCGGGCTATGCGGCGGTGCTGATTGAGCCGCCGGGAGGGGGAGACACGCTCAAGCGTGAACTCCGGGCGACGGGGTTGTTCGAGCGAATTCGTGGATGGTTCGGGCCGATCGCGGCGGCAGGGCCGAAGGCGGAAGAGTTTTCGTTTGATCTGTTCGGGCCTACGCACTGGCAGCGGTATGTGGAAGGGGTGTTGGTGGAGGAGGGTGCCAATGCGCTGGGTGTGGTGCCGTTTGTGCGGTATGTGAATGGGCAGGATGTGGCGGCGGGGACGCGTGTGGGGCCGGCGGGGAGCAGGGCGGTGGATGTGGGTGAAGGGGAAGTGGAGCCTTTGATTGGGCTGCAGGACGAGCTCAATACGCGGCTGAGCGACCGGGCGTATCGGGTGACGATGACGAGTTTCCGAATGTGGCTGGGGCGCGGAATCGAAGATTTTACCAAGCGTCCGATCGGCCCTGGGCAGATGTGGTCGACGGACAATACTGCCGCGACGATCGAGGGTTTTGGCGGCGATGCAAGCGCTCCCAGCGAAACGCAGCATATCGAGGAAGTGCGGGAAGCGCTCGACAAGATCAGCGGTGTGCCTCCGGTGGCGGCGGGGGTGTTGCGGCAGAAACTGGGGAATCTGACCAGTGCCGTGGCGCTGAAGGTGACGCTGATCGCGCTGCTGGCACGGACGGATCGCAAGCGGTCGGCGTTGACGGAGACTTTGAGGAGAGTGGTGCGGGAGGTGCTGGAGCTTCTGGATCGTGCGGGGGTGTTCAAGAGTGCGGCAGAGGATCGGGGGATTGATGTGAATTGGCCCTCGGCAATGCCGGAGAGCGATATGGATCGTCTGACGGAGGCGCAGACGAAGTTGGCGTTGGGAATCAAACGGGAAGTGGTGCTGGCGGAGCTTGGGTACGTCAACGAAGAGGTGGAGACGGGAGTGGGAGACAAAGTAACAGGGTAACAAGGTGACGGAATTTGGGCGGGAGCGGGGCGTGTACGCAGCGGACCGGAGAAAGAGATGATTGACTCTAAAGACTTCGTGAGTCTCGCGGCGACACGCCCTTCCTGCCGAGTTTCAGGTTTCGTGTTTCAAGTTTCAAGTTTTTTTTAAGGAGGTGCTTTGTGGGTGAAGTGCAGACGGTGGATCAGAAGGTGGAAGGCGGCGGAGGAGGTGGGGCGAAGTGGCCTGGAGGGGAAGGAGGTGAGGTGAAGCCGCCGGTGACGCAGGCGGCGCTGATTAACGCGGCGGCACGTGCGGCTGCGAGCAATTCGCGGCGGGATTTAGTCGAGTATCTGCGGCTGCGGCGGAAGCAGGCGTAACTGAAAATTCGAAATTCGAAGTTCGAATCAAATTCAAATGTTCAAATGACGGAATTAGCCACAGACAGATTTCTTCTGGCTTCTAGCTTCTGGCTTCTTCCAAACAAACACAGGATTTTCTTTTTTGAAAGGGTTTTCATATGGGTTTTACGGGAAAGTCGACGTATACGGCTGGTGTGAATTTGCCGGAGCTGGCGGAGGATGTGGGCGATCTGGTGAGCATTGTCTCGCCGTATGAGACGCCACTGCTCGATGCGTTGGGTGATCCGATGCATGCAGCGACGAGCACTCGGCATGAGTGGTTGGAGGATGAACTGCTGCCGAACTCGGATTGTATCAATCAGCCGGGGCTCGCTGACGGGGCGCTGAATAACGTGGTGATGGCGGTAAACGACGGTAGCCGGTTCCGGGTGGGAGACCAGATCCGATGTGCGGGCAGCCCGGAAATCATGCTGGTGACGCTCGTGAATGGAAACACGCTGACGTTTACTCGTGGGTACGGCGGCACGCAAAAAAAGGCAATGGTCGACGGAGCAACGCTGCAGATTCTGGGCAATGCGGCTCTGGAGGGAGCGGAAGCGGGTGATGCAAGATTTACCGTGCGGACACGGCAGTCGAATTACACGCAGATTTTTTCGGCGACGGTACAGGTCAGCGGCACGGAAGCGGCGGTACGCCAGATCGCGGTGGACGATGAAATGGATTACCAGAAGACCAACCGTCTGCGTGAACTTCTCCGCGACCTGGAGAACACGACGATCAATGGTGTGGCGCCGACGGCGACTCCGCAGGGATCGAGCACCGTTCGCCGGACGATGCGCGGCATTATCCCGAGTTTGACGTCGAACGTGCTGGATCCGGGGACGGGGTACGTTCCGGCCAATTCGGAGCTATCGGAGGCGAGTCTGAACGGGGCATTGCGCATGATCTGGGAAGCTTCCGGATCGAGGCCGGACTTGATCGTGTGCGGTGGCGGACAGAAACGGCGTATCAACGGATTTATCCAGACGTCGCAGCGTTTTTCGCCGTCCAACGAGACGTACAAGAACCTGGTGAGCGTGTACGAGAGCGACTTTGGTGTGTGCCGGGTGGTGCTCTCGCGTTGTGTGCCGCCGTCGATGGTACTGCTGCTGGATTCGTCGCGGATCAGCGTGTTGCCGTTGATGGGGCGGAGTTTCCAGTTCAAGCCGTTGGCGGTGACGGGTGACTACGAGAGTGGCGAGATCGTAGGGGAATACACGCTGGAATTGCGGAACGAGAAGTGTCACGGGGTGTTGAGGAATTTCAATCCATAATGGACGCATGGGCGCATGTGGGGGCGGTCGTTCCACAGAACGGCCGCTCCCTTTCTGAAGCAGGCGACAGGAAACAGGGCGAAAGGAGAAAACATGTATTTTTGTGAAGATGCGGAATTATTGGCATGGGAGCCTGGGATTTTTTCAGATGAGGGGGGAGGGGCATTTGTGCACCAGGCGGTGATTCGGGAGGCGGCGGGGGCGCTCACGGGGACGGGGCTGGTGATGGGGAGTGGGGTGTTGGGTGCGGTGTTGCCGGGGATGGTGATGCAGGTGTCGTTGGCGGACGGGACGATGAGCCAGTTGACGGAAGTGGTGAGCGTGGAGGATTCAAGCCATGCGACGATCAGTGCGTTGCGTGGTCGGAGCACGGAGGCGGCGGTGGCGCCGTTGGTGAGCGGGGCGGTGAAGGTGACGGTGGTGACATTTCGGCCGCAGATCGCGGCGGTGGGGGATTCGCTGCTGGAGTTGGTCGGTGTGTCGAGCGGTCGCGGGAACGAGGCGTCGCCGAAGTTTGGGGGGACGGCGGGATTCCGGGCGGCGGCGGTGTTCGGGACGCTCGCGGCGGTCTATCGGGCGCTGGCGGCCACGGAAAATGCCAGCAATATCGTGCTGAGCAAACGAGCGTTTTATGAAGGACTCGCGCAGGCGTCGCGGCAGACGATCTCGGCCCTGGTGGATGCCAACGGCGATGGCGTGCCGGAAAAATGGGTCTGGGGCGCGGTGAAGGAATTGCAGCGGAATTGATTGCCGAGTTTCAAGTTTTAAGTTTTAAGTTTCGAGTTTTTCAAGGGGGTTCGCATGGTTGGATTTTTCATGGCTCAAGCGGTTGCGACGGATGTGATGAACGTCATGCAGTTCGGAGTGGCGGGAATCATGGGAGCGCTTTGGTGGTGGGAAAGACGCTACTCGCGGCAACGGGAAGATCAACTGACCGAAGCGCATGAAGCACTCATGGCCAAACAGGAACATCTCGATGCGTTGCTGGCGGCACTCAATGGCAATACGAAAGTGATCGCGGAGTTCACCAGCATGCAGGGAGAAATCCTGAGGGCGCTCAAGGCGAATGGGGGGGGGACGGGGGGAGGGACTGCTTGATGAAGAGGGTGCGGTCGTCCTGAAGACGGGTGGCATCGCCGGCGTCGGGATTGAGCGTGACGGAGAGGATCAGGCGAGTATCACTTTTTTTGAGAGAGTCGGCTGGGAGAGGCAGGTGAAAGAGATAGGTGCGAGTAATGGGGTCCCAGTGTTCCTTGTTCGCTTCGGGCGAGCTGAGCTGGAAGGTGTGGAGGTCGATGCGGTCGCCGTGGTGGGTGGGGGTGAAATTTTCGTAGCGGAAGACTTCGAAGTAGACGGTTCCTGGGGATTTGGTGACGTCGCCGAACTGATCGGTGAATTCGAGTCGTGCTTCGACGGTCGTGGGCGTGCACCCCCCCGCCCCCCCCCCCGCCTTGTCGCCGGTGACAACACGGGAGAGCGGATGGAGACGCATTTTGACGGGGCTGAACATGTCCATGCCACCGGCGCCGGCGGTTAGGACGGGCTTGGTGGGTTCGCAGGCGGCAAAGAACAGCGTCAGAAGCACGAGAAGCGTCAAGAAGTGGTGTTTCATGGTGTCCATGTTAGGCGCGATGGCGCGATTTGAAAAGGAAGAGAGGTTGATCATGCAGGTGAAGAAGCTCTACAGCGTGGTGGCGGTGATGGCAGTGGCGGCGGTGATCGGGGCGTTGTTATTGGTGCGCTGCGGTGTGCCGCGGGAGGCGCTGATGCTCGCGAGAACGGAGGCGGCGCTGGTGACGGATCCGTCCGCGGATGATACGGAGGTGCGGACGAAACTGATTGCCCAGGATCAGGCGTGGAGCCAATTGGCGACGATGGTCGATCAGCGGGAACCGGGCGGCATCGTTGTGAATGCGGAATTTGTGGAACTGGTCAAACAGGTCGCGGCCCTGGCGAAACGACAGCGACAATTGATCGAACAGCAGCAGGACGATCCTGCGTTTAATCGACAGGCGCTGGAGAGATTTGAAATGCTGTGGAAGGATGCGGAGAAATACCTGGCGAAATAGTTGGGATTGGCGAAGTAGTTGAGACTTTTGATTTTTGATTTTTAATTGAGGAGCAGATGATGAGTGCGTTGGATGATCTGGTTGGGGCGGTGCAGGGGTCGGAAAAGATTGATGCCGGGACGAAGGGAGTGATCACGGCGTTTCTGCAGGGAGCGGGACCGGCAATGGGCGTGCTGGCGCCGGAAGTGCTGCAAGAACTGGTACAGCAACTGGCGGGCAACAATCGCGCGGTGGCGGTGACGACGATCGCGGATTCGCTCACGCAGGAGCAAGTGGTACAACTCCTGGACGTGGCCGAACGCGGAATGGCAGCCGCCGCCGACGCAAAGGCGGCAAGCCAGGCAGCAATCGCCTCAATTGTTGACGCGTTAGGACAAGCGGCGCTCACGGCGGTGACGCAAGCGATCGTCGCGGCGCTGTAAGCGAGCATGTGAAAATTACAAAATTCAAAAATAAAAAAATGGAAAATGGTCGCCGCGGCCCGGGCAATTTCTGCCGGGGCCGCGGCGTTTTTGCGATACGCTCCAGATGAGTACCGCGACTGTGAGGAAGCGCGGTGCGATGCTCCCTCACGGCACGGTACGAATCCATGATTTTTTGATGGCAAAATGGATCGTACCTTCGGGCCGCGTCGGCTATAATATTATGCACAAGTCGGTTGGGTCGGGGGTGCGGTGAGTTGTGCAGGAGGTGACGATGAAACGGCGTAAAGCCACGAGCGGTTTGTTTGACGCGCTGGACATTACGCAGGCTCTCGACGGCTGGGCGTTTGAGCCGGGACAGGTCAATGTCCGATTGATCCGCGGCAACGACGGCAAGGTGAAATTGCAAATGCGACTGGACCTCGGGTTATTGCAGATGGAAGTGGAGGGTCGTCCGGACGGGAAGAGGCCGCACCGGGCGGCGACGGAGCTGGATTTTCAGAAGCGAAAGCTGTCTTACCACCGGAAGAAATTCGGGAGTGACGCGGGGTTTCGCCTCATGCCACGGGACTGCCAATTGCTGCGGGAAGAATCAGCGATGTTTTATCATCGATACCTCTCGATGTTCGTGCTGGAGCAGTACCAGGCGGTCATCCGGGACACGCAACACAACATGGAGGTGTTGGACTTCTGCAACCGCTACGGCGGCAGCGACTGCGACCGGCACTGCATGGAACAGTACCGTGCCTACATTCTGATGATGAATACGCGTGCGAAAGCGTGCGCAGCGCTGCGGCAAGGATATGTGCAGACGGCAATCGCGTATCTCCGCGGCGGGATCAGGCAGGTCGCGCATCTGTTTCCCAAGGAAGACAGGCGGAAACTGCTCCGACAGTGCAACGAGGCGGCGATCCTGTTGGACATGCTGCGGCAGATCCGGGCGAAGCTGCCGGCACATCCGCGAGAAATCCTGCAGAGGCGTTTGAGCGACGCGGTAGCGAACGAGCGATTTGAGGAGGCGGCGAAGTTGCGGGACCGGCTCGCGGCGATGAAGGATATGATGAAGCCTGCGACGGAAATGCCGAAGGAGGGCACGACGAAACGCTCACGAAAGTTGCGGCAACGACGCGAAGCGGATGATGCGAAATGATGGGCGTGGAGCCGTTAAACCGTCAAGTCGTTAAATCGTTAAATCGACTTGACGGTTTAACGACTTGACGATTTAACGACTCCATGCACGAGATGCCCGTACCTTGCATTTGTGACCAGTTCACCGATAATTTCGGGCTCTTCCGGTGAGTGGCTCTCCGGTCTGGAAGGACGCGTGGGTCTATGGATTATGCCCTTTTGGCTGCGACGGCGCTGGGCGCCATCGGACTCTATTTGATGCTGCCACGGGAACGCGCGCCGCTGGCTCGGCTCGGAGGGCTGCTCGCGACGCTGGCGATCGCGGGGTTCTTCCTGTATTTGGTCCGAACGGTCAATCTCGGCGCGACTGTTTTTGAAATTGAACAGAATGGCAAGCCTGTTCTCAGCGGCACGCCGGTTGGACCTCCAGTTTATTTTTATCTCTTTGCGTTCGTGATGATCGCCGGGACGGTGGGTGTGGTCTGTCAGTCCAGGCCGGTGTATGCGGCGCTTTATTTTGTGCTTGTGACGCTTGCGGGGGCGGGGATTTTTGTGTTGCTGATGGCGGAATTTATGGCCGTCGTTTTGATCATTATCTACGCCGGGGCGATTTTGGTGACATATGTTTTCGTCATCATGCTGGCGAATCAGGGTGGCGCGGGGGAGGGGGGTGAGACGCGATCACCGGGGTACGATCGGTTTGCCAGTGAACCGTTTATCGCGGTGCTGGTGTCGTTCGTGCTCGTGGGAGCGATTTTGCAGGTGCTTTATCCGGTGCATGGCAGGCAGATTGCCGTGGCGGCCCATCCTGACCCACTCATGGCACGGAATCTCAGCGAAGTTCCCACGACCTCCCCCATCATCCCCTCTCCCAGCAATGTACAGGTTCTGGGAGCCGATCTTTATTCGCACTACCTTTTCCCGCTTGAACTTGCCGGCGTCATCCTGACCATCGCCCTGATCGGGGCGGTTGTGATTGCCCGCAAGAATACGGAACTGCAGCCGCTCGGCAGTGGGAAGTTGCCATCAGGATAGAGTAAGCCCAAGGACTACAAGCCCAGGGACTGCAATCTCTGGGCTTGGCATGAGGAAAGAATATTGGCATGAGAAAAAATCCAGGTGCTCTTTGAGTCAGATTGAATTATATCATTATCTTGCGCTAGGCGCGATTCTTTTCGGGATCGGTATTGTTGGCTTTCTTGCTCGGCGAAACATGATCATGATGTTTCTCTGCACGGAGATCATGTTCCAGGGCGTGGCGGTCAATCTGGTGGCTTTTTCGCGGTACCACATGAATCCAGCCGGGCAGAGCTTTGTCATTTTTCTCCTGACCATTGCCGCGGCGGAAGCGGCTCTGGCGCTGGGACTCGTCGTGCTCCTGTTCCGCCGCCGCGAAACGTTGAACGTCGATGAGTGGTCGGAGATGCAAGGGTGATCGAGTTCATTACTAAAAATCCTGAACTGGCATTGGCCTTGATTCCCGGGCTGCCGCTGATCGCTTGCGCACTCATTGGCGTTTGCGGACGTTGGCTTAAAGGGGCTTCTCACATTCCCGCCGTGCTCGCCATGATCGGCTCGCTTTGCATAGCTCTGGCTATCGTTGTGGGCCAGACCAACGGCTCGCTTGCTCCACTCAAGGACGTCCAACTTTTCGACTGGATCATGGCGGGGCCGTTGCATGTGAATGTCGCCTTCTCGGTCGATCAGCTAACGGCACTCTATCTTTCGTTTATCACCGGCATCGGCCTGCTCATCTTTATCTTCGCCGCCGGATACATGAAAAACGACTACGGCTATTGGCGGTTTTTTGCATACCTGTCCATTTTCGTGTTTTTCATGTGCATTCTGGTCATGGCCAATAACTTCGTCCTGTTATATCTGGGCTGGGAAGGCGTTGGATTGGCCTCCTACCTGCTGATTGGCTATTACTATCCGCGTCCCGCCGCCGTCGCGGCAGCCAAAAAAGCCTTCATCACCAACCGCATCGGCGATGTCGGCCTGGCCATCGGCATCTTCCTGCTCTACAGCTACTTCGGGACCACCGACTTCACGCCGATCTTTGCAAAAATGGATGCTGGGGGGGGGGATCCGCTGGTCCGGCAGTTCGCTCACGTGCTGTATTATGTTCCTTTCTGTTTGATGCTGGGAGCCTTTGGCAAGTCCGCGCAGTTCCCGCTGCACGTCTGGCTGCCCGACGCGATGGAAGGCCCCACGCCGATCTCCGCGCTCATCCACGCCGCCACCATGGTCACCGCCGGCATCTACCTGATCGCCCGCTGCATGCCTATCTTCGCCAACACCATCATAGACCCCGCTCACCATGCCCTCAGCCTCATCGCCTGCGTCGGCGGCTTCACCGCGTTCCTCGCTGCCTCCATCGCCATGTGCCAGTATGACCTCAAACGCATCTGGGCCTACTCCACGCTTTCGCAACTTGGGTATATGTTTCTGGGATTGGGAGTGATGGCCTCTAGTTCCGCGGTCTTCCACGTCTTCACCCATGCATTCTTCAAAGCACTGCTGTTCTTATCCGCCGGTTCGGTAATGCACGCGATGGGCGGCGAACTCGATATCCGCAAAATGTCGGGCATTAAGAAAGTGATGCCGATCACTCGGATCACGATGTTGATCGGCTGCCTCGCTCTGGCCGGGGTACCGTTCGTCGGGGCGGGGTTCTTCTCGAAGGATGAGATCATTCATCATGCGTTGAACAGCGAACTGGGGGGGGGGGGGCGGGGCTGGCGGGGCTTCCATGTTGCGCTGATGCCGGGGTTTTACAGGTTCCGTTTTTTCTTTAAAGTTTTCCAAGGGCCGTGGGAACTGGGGGG
>WQYP01000113.1 GCA_009781185.1 Phycisphaerales bacterium
CCCGCCCCCCCCCCCTCCCCGCCCTCCCCCTCGCTGCCGAAGACCCCGCCGATCCCACGCCCCCTGGCAAAACCGAAAAAGAAACCTTCCTCGCCGCCAAACTGACTCCGCTCCAACCTGTATAAGGAGGCACGAAGCCCCGCATTACCATGCGGGACTCCAAAGTCCCTGACTGATAACGATAAAACGATAAACTGATAACTACCTGACTGGTTATTTATGAAACGTTCTGAATTCTTAGCTTGGCTTGCTTTCATCGGCCTGCTCGTTATTGCCGCGATTCTTCTCACTGGCGGCATCATGTACGGCGCGAACTTTTTCTGGGCCGGTACTTGCCTTGCGGTTGGACAAGCTTTCGTCGTCGCTCTCGCGGTCTGGGGACTGCGACTGGCCAGCCAACGTGCGGAACTCGAAGAACTCGCCCCCCCCCCCCTTGACACCGGCCCCTCCGCCTTCCGCATGAGTTACGAGGAATCCGGTCAAGCCATCTCGACAAACCGGCACGACAACATCGAAACTAAAACGCTTGACACCTCTTTCCAACGCCTTCTCGTCGCCCTCTCCGCCATCACGCTTCTGGGACTTGCTGTCATCGTCAGTTTCCTCGTTTACCGTTCCTTCGGCTGGCACAGGCTTCATCCCGATAAACCTTTTCCAATTGCCGGTGCTTTCGATAAGCCGATGCTGCTCGATGAACTTGCTCTCGTGATGATTCTTGCTTCCGCCGCGATTTATGTTCTGCTCTATTGGAACACGCGTATCACCCGCGCAACCTACGGCACCGGCGAAGCGGCGAGCAGTAACTTCACGCTCGGCTTGCCCGCCGCCGTCGCCCTCGCCGCCGCCGGTATTCTCGCCTACTTCCGCGTCGAATATGTTTCCGACATCGCCTCCGGCATCACGGCCGCGCTGCTCGCCCTCCAGGGACTTGAACTCTTTCTCAATGCCACCCGCTCTTACTCCGCGATCGAAGAGCTCGACCAGCCCGCCGTCGATCTGCAGGTCCTTCCGCTGGTGCCGATGCTCTCGTCGGTCTGGCTCAGCAGTGTGAAAATGCTCTTCGCCCAGAGTCTCGGTCTCTCCCGCGACGGCCAACAGAGCGTCATCGGCCGGCTGATGCCTCGCACGCTCGCCGCCTGCGTCGTTATCGCCATCATCGTGAGTTGCTTCCGTAGCGTCCCCCCGGGCCAAGTCGCCATCATCGAACGTCTCGGCAAAGCCCTCACTACCACCGACGGTAAACAGACATTAAAACTGCTCCAACCTGGCCTGCACCTGACCTTCCCCTGGCCGATCGACCAGCTCGTCACGATCCCCACGCAGGAACTCCAGCTCACCGACGTCGGCGTCGAACTCCACGGCGATAAGAACATCGCGGCCAACCTCAAAAAAATCGACTTCCAGTTCTGGACCGTCCGCACCGGCCCCCAGGACGACGCTGCCGCGGACCTGGACAACCAGTTCATCACTGGCGATCCGCGTTCGCCGCAGATTCTCGAAACCTACGTCGCCGTCCTCTGGCGCGTCTCAGATCCCGAAAAGTTCTACCACGGCCTCTCCCACAGCGAGTTCTACGAACAGTCCGGCGAAGTCACCAAGGCGGCCACGCCCATCTACGTGGAGATCGTTCAGCAATGCACAAGTTTCGCGGTCACACGCACCTTCGCGACCCACACGCTCGAGCAGATCATGGCCACCGACCGCCAGAACGTCGAAGCCAACTGCAAGCAAATCCTCCAGGCCCAGCTCGACAACGCCGGCACCGGCATCACGATAGTGAGTCTGAATATCACCGACCTCCACCCGCCGCTGGGCGGCGGCAAATTGCCGCTCGATCCCGCGCGTCCCGAAGCCGGCCCCATCGGCCCCGCGGACGCCTACGAAAATATTGTCAACGCGATGCAATTCAAGGAACAACTCATTCAGAACGGAAACGCCCAGAGGATCACCGCTATCCGGGAGGCCCAAGGCGCCGCCGCCACCACCCTCAACGAGGCCAAGGCCTCCTACGCCGACCGCATCGCCAACGCCAAGGGCGAAGCCGACCGCATCGAAACCATGATCGGCAAATTCCCGGAACTTGTCCCCGGCGAAGAAAAATTCATGACCTCCCTCGCCCAGCGCCAAGCCATGTACAACTCCCTCAAAGACGCCTTCGCCCCCGTCAACAAAATCCTCGTTGATCCATCGGTGAACAAAATCGACCTCTACCAAACTAATCCCAATACCCCCAACGTTCCTCGACCCTTAACCCCCTAATAATGACTCACTAACGTGAGTTCGACGCAACGAAGAATCAACGGAAGTTAAAAGTTGCAAAGTTAAAAGTTAAAAGGAAGTTAAAAGTGATCAAGTTAAAAGTTAAAAAAGTTGGCCAAACCAAAAATTCTCACCTTCACGGCGAAATAGGAGCGATTTACCCTTTTACCCCCCCCTTTTTTACCTTTTATCTTTTAACTTCCTTTTAACTTTTAACTTTGTGACTTTTATTCTTACGTCGAACTGACGTTAACTAACAATCGAGGCCCTCATGCGACGTCCGATCATCTTCTTCTTTTCCGCCGTTGTGCTGGCGATTCTTTTCGTCGTGCTATGCACTTTTGTCAGGCGGCCTTACGAAAGAATTCTCCTCTATCGCTTCGGCAACCTCATCACCCAGGAACATCAAACCCGCATCCTGCCCGGCTACAACTGGTATTTGAAACTCCCCACCGACGGCGTGATTCGCGTCGATACACGCCTGCACCTTTTTTACACGCCTCTGCAGCAGATCAACACCAAAGGCAGCCAATCCATTTCCGTCCGCACCTACGCCGCCTGGCGAATCGTTGACCCACTGACTTTCTACAAGACCACCGGCACCGACGAGAACCTCCAAAAACGCCTGGGCAATGCCCTGAGCAGCACCATCGGACAAACCATCTCTCGCCACAATATGGACGACATGTTCAACACCGACCCTGCCATGCTCAAAACCCACGAGATGGAGCAGCAGATCCAGCAGGCCGCCACTGAGGGCAACAAGGAACCCGGTAAAAAACTCGACGGGATGCGTGAACTGGGCGTGGAAATCGTGCAGGTCGGCTTCTCGCGGATGGCCTTTGCGCCCAACAATGCCGACGCGATTTATCGTCGCATGGCCGAGGAACAGAGCGCCAAGGCCGCCGACTACCTGGCGAAGGGTCGAGCCGAGAACGCCAAGCTGGTTTCCGACGGCAAGCGTCAGGCCGCCGAAATCACCGCCGATGCCCACCGCGAAGCGGAGCGTATCCGCGGCGAGGCCGACGCCCAGGCGACCGCCGCGCTCGCCGCCGTGCAAAAATCCCAGGCCGCACGAGACTTTTACCAATACTGGAAATCTCTCGACTTCATCAAAGCCTCCTTCACCAAGAACACCTACCTCGTCCTCCCCACCGACTCGGATATCCTCCGCGCCCTGTTCACCGCGCCTCAGAAGTCAGAAGCCAGCCCCCCCCCAAGCCAGAAGCCAGAAGAAAAATCAAAAATTGAAAATTGAAAATTTACCGAGCACTGTCATGACCATTCAAAACCTCCCACCGAACATGGACGCTCCTCCTCCTCCCGAGGGTTCGCGCTTCGCCAAGGCGCATCACATTCTCCTGGGCTTTCTGGGCCTTGTCCTGCTCGCCTGGCTTTTCTCGGGCATCTACAAGATTAATACTGACCAGATCGCCATCGTCGAGCGCCTGGGCGTGTTCATCCCCGACGAAGGCAAAACCCCCGGCCTCCATTATGCCTACCCCTGGCCCATCGACCGCGTCCATAAAATCTCCATTCAGCAGCGCCGCCGTCTGGCCGTCAAAGCATTCAACGAATCCCCGGACGCCTACGCCGACATCAAACGCGACTACATCAAGTACGGCTACCGGCAGGACTTCATCAACTCGCTCTTCGACCCTTACCTCATCACCGGCGACAAAAACGTCGTCCACCTCGAACTGGTGATCCAATACGTCGTCGATGATCCCGAAGCCTGGCTCAGCACCGTCTCCCACGAATCCGACGCTTCCGACGACGCCCTGGGCCAACGCGAAGACCTTTTCCAGGAAATCGTTCAGCACGCCCTGACCGCACGACTTGCGAGCATGTCCGTCGATGACGTGCTCTTCACCGGCCAGGTCCAGCTCACCACCGCCCTCCTCGACGAAATCAACAAGGACCTGGCACTTCCCGATCTCCAAGACGCTGCCAGGACAATGGGCCTCATGGGCGTTCACATTCACGCGGTGGATCTGGTTGCCGCCCGTCCGCCGGACTACGTGAAGGAGGCATTCAACAATGTTGGCCGGGCCCGCGCCGAGGCGGAAGCGTTGCGGGTCCAGGGTGAGACCGCCGCCAACACCGCCAAGACCCAGGCCACCGCTCAGCAGACCACGCTTATTCTTGAGGCCCAGGCTTATCGCGAGCAGGTCGTCAATGCCGCCAAGGGCGAAGCCGATCGCTTCAAGCAGGTCTTCGAGCAATACGAGCATTCCCCCGACGTGACCAAATGGAACCTGTACGTCGACGCCGTCAAAGCCGTCGCCGGCAGCGCTGCCCGCATCTTTTTCGCCGTCCCCGGCCAGCGCACCATCGTCACCATCGACCCCCCGCAGTTCGACGCTAATCAGGCACGGAAATAACGTGAGTTCGACGTAACGAAGAATAAAAGTCACAAGTTAAAAGTTAAAAGGAAGTTAAAAGTGATAAAGTGAAAAGTTAAAAGGGTTGGCCAAGCTAAAAATTTTCACCGTCACGGCGAAACAGGAGCGATTTACCCTTTTACCCCCCCCTTTTTTACCTTTTAACTTTTAACTTTGTGACAGTCATTCTTACGTCGAACTGACCTTAAATAACGGAGTTCACGCTTTAGCGCGTTTCAATCTTAAGGACAACTTAATGACCGCCACCGCCATCCCCGCTCTCCAGACCCGCGACCTGACGAAGGTCTATCCCGGCTTCTGGTCCAGCCAGCACGTCCGGGCACTCGACAAGCTCAACCTGACGGTCAACCGCGGCGAAATCTTCGGGCTTTTGGGCCCCAACGGCTCGGGCAAAACCACCACCATCAAACTCCTCCTGGGCCTCATCAACGCCACTGAAGGTTCCGCCGGTGTCCTTGGAAAACCTGCCGGCGACCAGATTGCGCGGCGCTCCATCGGATACCTCCCCGAAGAAACGTACCTTTACCGTTTCCTCAACGCCCGCCAGACGCTCGATTTTTACGCTCGCCTGTTCAACATGAATCGTGCCCAGCGGAATCGTGCGGTCGAGTTTTACCTGGAGTTTGTCGGTTTGGACCCTGCCGTCCGTCGCCGCCAGCTTCGTACTTATTCCAAAGGCCAGGCCCGCCGTGTCGGACTCGCGCAATCGCTCCTCAACGACCCCGAACTGGTCATTCTTGACGAGCCGACCTCCGGGCTCGATCCGCTCGCCACCATTGAAATGAAAAAGCTGATCAAGGAACTCAAACGCGCTGGCAAGACCGTTCTGCTCTCCAGCCACCAGCTTGCCGACGTCGAAGACGTCTGCGATCGCGTCTGCATTCTCTACCGCGGCAAACTCGAAATCGAAGGCACCGTCGATTCGCTGCTGGAGGTCAAGGACGTTTTCCGCATCGAAGGTCGGAATGTTCCTGTCGATCTTCAGGTGAAAATGGTCGCCATGCTCCACGAAGCCGGCGTCAGCGATATCAATCCCGGCGTCCAGCGCAGCCGGCTCGAAGATGTTTTCAAACGTCTCGTCCTCGAAAAACGCTCCGCCGAACGCGCCCCCGGAGGCCCCAAATGAATTTAATTACTCATTACTTAATTACTCATTACTACTCACTATGATCACTCCCACCAACCTCACCTACTTGCTCGTGAGCATTCTGCTGCTCCTGTTCCTGCTGATTGCTGCACGCGATTTGTTCCTTCTTTTCCGCAGGCCCGCCCGTGGTTTGGGTACCGGGCTCTCCCGTGTCCACGCCGTCGCTCATACCACCATGATCGAAGCCTGGACCAGCCGCATCTGGCTCCTGCCACTCCTCTGGTTCATTGTTGCCATCATTCTCTGCCTTGCCGTGCGGCCTTACGACGAATCGGAGCGCATTCCGCTCTACATCCGTATGCTTCTGCTCTCGCAGGAAATCCTGCTGCTGGTGATGATCGCCATCATGGCCTGCGTGAGCCTGCCACGCGAACGTGAACGCAAAATCATCATCACCAACGCCAGCAAACCGCTCTCGCGTCTCGAAATTCTCCTGGGCAAAATGCTCGGGTTTTCGCTGACCAGTCTGATCATGGTCGTCATCATGGGCGCGATGAGTTTCGGCATTCTCTTCGCTGCCGACCAGTGGATGCGTTCCAACGCGCTCAAGCAATACACCCTTGCCGAGACGGACTACCGGACCCAGTCCGCCACGCCGGGCCTTGCGCATCCTCAGCCGCCGCCCCTGGACAAAAAGGAACTCGCCGAGAACGGATCGCTCTTCGCTTACAACTATATCACCATTCCCGAGGACGGCCTCTCCATCGTCGGCAAAGTCATCCGCCAGGGCGACAAACGCGTTCGTTTTCTCAAGGGCGGCAGTTCCGAAATCATCAGCTATCGCTTCAATTCCCCCCGAGCCGCCGCCAACAGCGATATCCTGCCTCACAACCAAAAGCCTTATTTCAGCTTCTTTTTCCCCTGTTCGCCCATAGATCCTCGGCTTGCTCTACCTGCGTCCGTGCAACTTGACGTAACCGCCGTTCCGTCAGGCCGCAACGCGCCCCTTGCTCCGATGGCACCTCAGCAGAAAACGATCAACCTCAATCTCGATTCCAGGAACCAGTACAACTATTGCCGTGCGACCTGGACTCCCGAGGTGCCCTCGGAACTCTTTTCTCCGCCCGGCGATCGTAGCGAACGCGAGATCACCGTCACCGTCTCCTGCCACACCCCCGGCGTCTACCTCCAGATCCTCGAAGGCACGGAGAAAAGTTTCTTCGATTTCAACGTCGTGGCCTTCCCGGCCCCGCCCACCGGCGACCCGGCCAGAGACGTCATCCCCCTCACCTATCACCAGCCGAGCCCCATCGTCTCTGGCTTCCAACGCTACAACAAGCAGCAGATTCAGGGGCCCCGCGATGACGAGCTCTACTATTTCGGTCCCAACGTTCCCACGGAAGTTGCCGTCTTCCGTTTCAGGGCCGCCGATCTGGGCCGCATCCCCGTTGAGAAAGGCAACTTCAAAATCAACATGGTCCTCGACGTTGACAAGGACCGTAATCAGGCGATGGACACCACGGCACAGGTGGAAGTCTACAACGAAAACGCTCCCACCGAGTCCGCCACCACCACCGTCCGCGTGAACGAAAAGCGAAACACCGAGGTCAGCTTCTCCTCCTCCTTCCTCGGCGGCTCCGACCCCTCCAAGCGCGGCGACCTGGTCGTGCTGCTCTCCTGCCGCACCCTCGGCCACTGGATCGCCGTCAATAACTCCGCCCTTCGCATCGAAAGTCCGCCGTCACCGTTCCTCCTCAACCTGGTCAAATCCGAGCTGGTCCTCTTCTTCGAAGCGACGCTTCTGGTCGTCATCTGCGTTGCCGCCTCGGTTCGCCTCGGTTGGCCCGTCGCGATGCTCGCCGCCGCCGTCTGCTATCTTCTGGGTTACGCCCGCGGCTTCATTACCAGCGTGCTCGACCTGGGCGGCATCAGCGCCCTGGGTTACATGGACTACAGCGGACACCCCAGCCGCGGATACGCCTTCTTCGACGCGATCTTTGGCGCCATCTGGAACATCCTCCACTTCATCATCTACCTGTTGCCGGATTTTACCCGCTTCGATTACCTCTGCGAGATCACGCAGCTCCGCAACATGCCCTGGTCCACCCTCGCCCTCTCCGGCGGCTGGATGCTCCTCTATTGCCTCCCCTTCATCGCCATCGGATACCTCCTCTTCCGCAAACAGGAGCTTGGATAATGCAACACTCTCTCACGCGTTCCCGCGCTCGCCGCGACCAGCTCCTTGCCTGCGTTTTGGGCGTTGTTTTTCTCGCGATCAGCCTGCTCATTCGCCCCCTCCTGATCTCGCAGCGTGCCTCGATCGTCTCCGAATCTGAAACCTCTTTCCGTTCCCTTGCCGTGAACTTCCCCCGCCTGACCCTCGGCGGTTTTCGCGGACTCGTCGCCACCATCCTTTGGATTCAAGCCGAGAACGACAAACAGGAACGCCGCTGGGTCGATCTCGAAACCAAATACGACATCATCGGCGCCCTCCAGCCCTACTTCACAAGCGTCTACGTCTTTCACGCATGGAACCAAGCCTACAATCTCTCGGCCCAATGGCACGATCAGGACGACAAATACAAATGGGTCCTCGACGGCCTGGCCTACCTCAACAAAGGCGAAGACTACAACCCCCAGAACATCGACCTCACCGTCGAACAGGGCAACATGTTCTTCCTCAAGCTCGGCGGCTCCTTCGAACGCATCTTCTACCGCAGCCACTGGCGTTCCGACATGGCCCGCTTCGTCGACCTCCACAACTACGATCAGGACCTCGCCCCCAACACCCGCACCGAGGCACTCAAGCTCGTCAGCGATGCCGTCTTCCGCGTTCCCCCCGAAAACAAAATCGCCTACGACAGCACCGACGACCCTCTCGAGCGTCAGAAACTCCGCACCTTCCACACTGCCGAGCTTCCCGACCCCACCGGCCGCACCACCCGCACCGGCTACGGCATCTCCATCCTCGACCCCTACCTCTTCGAACTCCGTACCGATGGACGTTTACCTGCCGATCCAATGCCATTCCGATACGGACTCTCACCTTATTACTTTTCTTATGTGCAGTTTGTCCGCGCGAATTGGCAGGTTGACCACTTCCACATCCCCCCCTCCGTCACCGGCATGCGAGTCGTCGACGCCTGGCCGGCCATGTCCCTCCGACTCTGGTGCCGCGACGATCTTTACTACGCCACCAGCCTGGTCAACAGCGTCTTCAACGGACCGGTTCCCATCTACGAGGTTGATTTCTCCATTCCCGAGAACGTCGCCTTATTCAACAGCAAAGTCGCCGAAATCCGTGACTGCTACCGCAACGTTCCGATGGTGGGTCCAAAGGCGCTCGACCAGTTCGCCCGCCACCTCCGCAACTACCCCACCAACAAAACTCTCCACGAAAAGCATATTCTCGAAACCAAGGCCTACATGAGCATCGCGAAGGCTGAAAGCGCTCTCTTCGAGTCTCTCCTGGTCTGGCACGCCAACCGCTACAAACTCACCGACACGGTCGTGAAGACCTTCACCGAAGTTCTGCCGGTTTACGACGAGGCCATCAAAGCCACCACGGAATGGGTGGATTATCTTTTCCCCTCTGCTCCCGGAACGCCCCTTGATCCCGATCGCGCCGAATACCAGATCTACATCAACAACCTTCAGGGCCGGAAACTGGGCATCCAGAGCATCCTTCAGGCCCAGCCCACAGAGCATCCCAGCCTCGATTTCCTCGAACCCGAAACGGTGGAAAGATGAGCTGTGTAACTTTTATTCTTCTTCGTTCGAATTGAAGAACAGGTTTTGAATGACGAATTTGCGGATCCTTCACGTAGTCTCGTCCATGGCTCCCGAAGCCGGCGGCCCGCCCGTCGTCGCTGCCGGTCTTGCCGGCGCTCTTGCCGACCGCGGACATTCCCTCGCCATTGCCACCGTTGAATCTCCCGGCCAATCCCCCATTCCCCTCCACCCCGCCGTGACACTCCACAGCTTTCCTCTCACCGGCTCCCCCCGTTATGCCGCCTCCCGTCCCCTTGACCAATGGCTCACCGACCACACCAGCGACTTCGACATCCTCCACCTCCACGGCATCTGGCAGTTCCCGACCTTCGCCGCCGCACACGCCGCACGAAAAAATCGCATTCCCTACATCACCGTCCCCCACGGCATGCTCGACCGCTACTCCATCCAACAACGCTCCGGACTCCTCAAACGCATCTATTGGTTCTACCGCGAACGCGCCATTCACGCTCACGCCGCCGCTATCCACTGCCTCAATCAAGCCGAAATCGATAACGCTGTACCTTGGATACACGCCTTCCCTAAATTCATCCTCCCCAACGGCATTTTCCAGTCCGAACTCGATCATCTCCCCGCCAAAGGCCTCTTCCGCAACGCACACCCCACCATCGCAGATCGCCCCATGATCCTTTTTCTTTCACGCGTCCATCCCAAGAAAGGTCTCGATCGTCTTATTCCCGCATGGCAATGCGTCGCCGAGAAACTTCCCGATTCCCTCCTCGCCATCGCCGGCACCGGCGAACTCGACTACCTCGCCCACATCAACAACCTCATCGCGCCAAACAATCTCCAGAAAAATATTCTCCTTGTCGGCCAGCTCAAAGCCGAAAAAAAATGGCAGGCCCTCGTCGACGCGGATCTCTTCGTTCTGCCCTCACATCAGGAAGGCTTCTCCATGGCGATCACCGAAGCCCTCGCCGCCTCCTGCCCCGTCATCGCCACGAAAGAATGCAACTTCGACGAGTTGGCCTCTCCTCCTCCGTGCGGCATCATCATCGAGAACGGCGACATGTCCACCTTCACCGCCGCCGCCATTGAGCTTCTGAGCAACCCTGCCAAGCGTGCCCAGTTTGCCGCTGCTGCCCGTGCTCTGGTTCAAGCCCGCTACACTTGGGAAAAAATCGCTGCTTCTCTCGAACAAACCTACTATCAACTCCTCAGCGCCTGTCAGCCCCCGGCTCTGCCGGGGGTTTTAACGAGCGCGGAACGAACCCCCGGCAGAGCCGAGGGCTGACGATAGAGGTCAGGCGACGATGGGATCAACGGGGGGAGAGTAGGGGATGACAGTGATGGCGCGGGGATCGGTGGGGCAGCGGGATTCGCACAGGCCACAGCCGATGCAGAGGGTCTTGCGAACACGCACCTGGCCGGTGTCGGCGCTGAGGAAAAGGGCTGTGGGATTGTCGTCGAGAGGGCAGATATCGAGGCAAAGGGTGCAGGGTTCATTCTGATCGCGGAGACACTGATGATGATCGACAACGGCAGTACCCATGTCGATCTCGCGCCGATCGACCAGTTTCAGAGCACCGGTGGGGCAGGACTGCATGCAGGCAAGGCTGTCGCAGACGACGCAGGGCTGTGTGTCGGTGACGATGTAGGGCAAGCCGCCGGCAACAAACCCGCCGGAGTCAAGCTTGATAGCGCCGGCGGGACAGACTTCGACGCATTTACCGCAACGGGTGCAGAGGGATTCAAATTGGTTGGAGGGGGCGGCACCGGGTGGGCGGAGACAGTGCTCGGGGATGCGCGGCGGTAGCGACGGAGAGAGCCAGGACTGCGGCTGGTCGAGAATGCCGAAGTTGCCACTGGCAAGGCGCTCGGCCTGTTCGGGAATTTGCTCCAAAGCGGCAAGGATCGGAGTGATCCGCCGTTCGATAAGACTGGCGAAGGGACGAAGCATCTCTCGCATCGCTTCGTTGAAAAAGTCACGGCGTTCGGAGCCGGGAACTGACGGAGGACGAGGCTTTTCGGTCGTGGGATCGCTCATAAATCTTGCGTTATTATACGCACTTGAAGGAGTCAATGTCGTGTTTCATCTCACGCGGAGGCGCGGAGATATCAGAGCCGTGAGTGTAAGCTCGCCTCGCTGACCAGCGATCATCGAGCTGCGATCGTACGATCTCGAAACGAGCGTCGTAGGTTTACGAGGCGAGCTTACGCTCGCAGCTCTGATTGCTTGCGTTATGATACGCGGATGAAAGAGCCAATGGCATGAGGGCGTCATGCAGTTTGTTTACGATTTTGTGCGGATTTTTATTCCATTGCTGGTGGTGATCGATCCAGCCGGGATGCTGCCGGTGTACCTGGCGATTACCAATCGGTACACCGCGGATCAGCGCCGTCGGATCGCCAAACGGGCATCGCTGGCGGCGGCGTTCACAGGCGTCGGCTTTATCGCGTTTGGACAACTGATCCTCGGCGTGATGGGCGTACGCTTCGCCGATTTCCAGATCGCCGGCGGAATTTTGCTGGTGGTCCTGTGCATCATCGACGTGCTGATCCCCGGAAAGCCCGCGGTCAACGAGCATGCGGATTTCGATCCGGCCAGTGCCATCGGCATCGTCCCCCTGGCGATCCCGCTGATCGTTGGACCCGCGACGATGACCACCAGTCTGCTGCTGGTCAACAGCTACGCCAAGGGCTACCAGGACCGCTTCGGCTCTCCCTGGGGCGCGATCATCGTCGCCGCGATGGTCTCCGCCGCCTTGCTTATCAATGTCCTGCTGCTGTTCATCGCCATGTGGCATTCGGACAGACTGGTGCGAATCGTCGGCAAAAACGCCATGACCGTCATCAACAAAATCGTGATGATCCTGTTGGCCGCGATCGCGGTGAGCTTGATACGTCAAGGTGTGATGAGTATCGTTTCAGAGCTTCATTGAAGAAGCTAGAAGCCAGAAGATTTCCCCCCCCTTCGCGGCTTATTCAAAACTTCTGGCTTCTAGCTTCTGGCTTCTTCCAGGTATCGCCATGCACGAATCCGAAACCTCGGCCAGCTTGAGTCCCGACCAGCAAACGACGATCTATCCGCCCGGCACGCAGGTCCGCGTCACCCAGCAGATTCCTCGCCGAACCGACACGTATACCACAACCGCCACCGGCACCGTGCTGCAGCAGGAACGGCAAATCTCCGGCAGCTGGTTCGCCCACAACAAACTCAACCGAGTCTGGCTGGACCGCCTGATCCTCAAGAAGTCCGACGGCGAAATCACGATCTTGAACCTGGACGCATACACGGCGGTGGAAGTGCTCAAGGGTGGAGAGGAGCCGGGGGAATCGCCGCTGATGGAGCCGGCGCAGGATCGGACAGCAAATCTCACATGAGAAGCACCTTTGCCCTGAGGAGGGGAGAGGAGGGCGAGACACAACCGGTGGTGGTTGTAGAGCGTACAGTCGCTTTTTTCCGCGGCGAACACCACCAGCAGTTGAATCACGACAACTTGTTAACAATGGAGGCGATCTGATGTGAATAAGTGGTGGGCGAAATTTTTTTTTGGCGCGTAACTCCCCATCATTAACACACAACTGTTCTGTGGAAAAAAACACGCGAAAAATATGATTGTCAGCCTCTTTCTTCAATGTTAAAACATCAGCTCAAGTAGCTCATCACAAGGATTTGTGGCGACAACGAGAAACAGTGGAAACCTGTTCGGAAGAGCGATTTTCCGAACGGATCGCCGGTTCTGCGCCTTTGCCACAGTCCTGTGTGGAGTGACCGCCCTTTGTCCCGAGCAGGAAGCGCGGGATAGTGTCAGATCAGAACCATGACGGTTCGCACATTCAGTGCCCCCTCCCCCCCCCCCTAACGTTTCGAAGGAGCAGCAATGTCGATCGTCATGGAAGAGGCCGAGCTTGGCAAACTCGTCGCAACGGACGTTTCGAAGTCGGACCGGAATGCGGCGGGGTCGGAATTCAGCGAGCGCGTGTGCCGGCTGCTTCAGGAGAAGATCGGTTCTGATCGCTACGATCTGTGGTTCGATCGCAAGACGCGTCTGGCGTTGGTGGGCAATGCGCTGGTCATTGAGGCGGGCAATGCGTTCTCCGCGGACTGGATTCGCAGGAAATTCTTGCAGGAACTCGCGGCGGCGGCGCGCGAGGCGGCGGGGCGGATGCTGGAAGTTTCGGTCGTCGTGGGGGAAGCGGTAGCGATAGCGGATGTGGGGGGGAGCGAGGAAATCTGCAAGCCGGAGCGCTCGCCGGTGGCGGGGGGGGGGGGGGTGGCCAGGGCTGCCGGGTCGCGGTTGCGGCCCCTGTTTCACCCGCGGTTTACGCTTGCCGGGTCCGGGGTGGGCCCCCCAAATCA
>WQYP01000114.1 GCA_009781185.1 Phycisphaerales bacterium
CACTGGCGGAGAGGAATCCAGTCCTGTTGAAAAGCGGGACTTTAGAGCCGAAGGATGATGGGAGCCGGATGAATCGAGAGATTCCCGTCCGGTTCTGCGAGAGCGCTGGGGTGAAACTCCCCGGCGCGACTCACCCATCTTGACAGCAAACATCCAACCTGCGCTACTATCGCAGGCCATCAAGCACGCACCTTTATGGAGGAACTATGTTGATATCAATGATATCTCGCTCCAAGCGAACGTTTTTCGCTTCTCTCGGTATTGTCATGGTCATCGCCTCGCCACTATGCGCCGCCGATCCGATCAAGGTCCCGCTGACCACCACTGCGGTCTCCGGCGGCAGAAACAGCAAAAACACTTACCTGTCACCGTTATATCTTTTGGATAGCGAGAAGCGCCCTGGGTGGTTTCGCCTGAACGATGCGAAACCCACGCAAACGTTCACGATCGGCGGGCTCGCATGCACCGTGGAAGCCGGACCGCCGGAGACCGGCAAGTTATACCTCAAAACCCCCACGCAGAACTTCATCTTCAACACAAACTCCAGCTTAAATGCCGAACCCATGGAACTCACGCTTGAGAACGGCCGAAAGTATCCTCTCCGTGGCTCGGGAAGCAGCTACGCCCAAACCGACCCCAAAACCGGAAAGGAGAGCATTTCCGCGTCGGTCCTGCTTTGGCCTGCAAGTATCCAAACCGGCAAGATCGGCAATACCCCCATCGCTATCTATGACTCCAACGTCGATGGCTTCTACACCAGCAACGAAGACGGCATCGTCATCGGCACACCTTTGAAAGAGTACAACTTCGTTCAGCCACTCTCCAAGTACATCAGCACCCCCGACGGCATCTTCGAGGTCCGGAACCTTGCCAAGGACGGCAGCGAATTAACGGTCATCCCCTACAGCGGTCCCACGGCAAGTCTCGAAGTCATCACACCGCGAAAGTATGCCGGCCGTATCCTTCTGGCCTCCTTTGACGCAGGGCTCAATGTGACCACCAACGGCAAATCGGACGAATCGGTCACAGTCATTCCAGGCGACTATACGGTTCTGACAGCACTACTGGACACCAAACCGCTAAGCTTGTCGATGTGGGTCACTGGTGTCGGGATGCCGAAGCTGAAAGTGGAGGCCGGTACAAAGCAAGTCTTGACCCTGAGCGGTCCCAAAGTGCTGGAATTCCAGGCGTCGCTGGTCGACGGCAAAGTTAACATCCAGCCCAAAACAATCCATACCAAAGGACAGGCCGGCGAAACCTATTTGGCGGATTACGACCCAAAGACCTTGCCGAAGGTATATCTTAATGTCGATGGCAAATCGACGCTCCTTGGGGAAACGATGTTGGATCGAGCCGCCGGCGAATACTTCGGCGATGTACCAGCCGACATCAATCTCAAGGCGGCCAAAGAAGTCACAGTAACGCTCAAAATGCACCTGCTCGTTTTCGGAGAACTTGCCGCGACTGTGCCGCTGAAAATGCCGTAGCCGCGACTGTCAGCCCCGGCTCTGCCGGGGGTTTGGATGTGGATGCCTGAGGACGACACATGCGTGAAAATGATTTCCTTGACTGGATTCAACGTCACTCTTCCGCTCATCCCAGCGTTCCGCTGCACATCGGCGACGACATGGCCGCCGTCACTCTGCCGGCTTCCGCCACCCCCCCTACCGCGACCGCTCTGCTCAAGATCGATCAGTCGCTCGACACGATTCATTTCGATCTGCGCCAGCACTCTGCCGCACAGGCCGCCACCAAGGCCGTCAATCGCTGCCTCTCCGACTGCGCCGCGATGGCCTGCCTCCCCGCAGCCCTCCTGATCTCCGTCGCCTTACCGCAAAAAAATGGAGCCCCGCATGACAATGCGGGGCTTTCGTCCGGTGGAGATGAAACTTTCGCCCAGGAACTTTTTCTCGCCGCCCAAGCCGCCGCCGCAAAATTCGACTGCCCTCTCGTCGGCGGAGACACCGCCACCTGGCCGCATCCGCTGGCCATCACCGTCGCCGCCCTGGGCAAAACGCCAACAATCGGAGGGGTGGCACGCTATGTCACACGTTCAGACGCCAAGCCCGGCGACACCCTCTTCGTCTCCGGCCAACTCGGCGGCTCCATCCTCGGCCGCCATCTCACCTTCACCCCACGCATCCATCTCGCCCAGAAAATCCTCGCTGCCCTCGGTGAACATCTGCACGCCATGATGGACCTCTCCGACGGCCTCGCCCAGGACCTCCCACGCCTCTGCAAAGCCTCAAACGTCGGCGCCCAGGTGCTCGCGCAAAACCTCCCCATCCACCCCGACGCATGGACGCTCGCCGAGAAGGACCATCTCCCCGCCGGTCTCCACGCCCTCGCCGACGGCGAAGACTACGAACTCCTTTTCGCCGTCGATTCCGACCACGTCGACAAGCTGATCCATCTGGACGATGTTCCTCTCACCGCCATCGGCCTGATCACCGAACAAAAAACACTGCACCTCCTCGACAAATCCCACACCTCTCATCCTTGGCCCAACCTCGGCTGGGAACACGGTGCAACATAACTGCAATCAAAATCGGTCCCGCAGGAACCATTGATGTGGTCATCTTTTGTGGCATTAGGCGTCAAGAGGAGCTCCGCATGGTAATGCGGGGCTTTGCGCTGATCTCTCAAAATGGCACCGAAAACGTTTGCGGCGTCACGGACCTCGCTTTTGGTGTAACAATTTGCCACATAAAGATAGCCATACCCCACACAAATTGGCGGGCAAGTTGACTGCCCAATTCATTCAGGTAAGACTAAGAATGCCGAAAATTCAATGATCGTAGGAAACATCCATGCCCGAAACCTCACAACACTCCCCCACCTCACCCCGCCGCATCGGCCTTCCACTCCTTGAGGTCAACAATCTCCGCACCCATTTCCCCATCCGTAAAGGTTTCATGCGTAGCGTCGTCGGTTACGTCAAGGCCGTCGAAGATGTTTCCTTTTCCGTCGCCCAGGGCGAAACGCTCGGCCTCGTCGGCGAATCCGGCTGCGGCAAAACCACCGTCGGACGCACCATTCTCCGCCTCATCCAACCCACCGGCGGCATCGTCATCTCCGGCAAAGTCACCTTCGACGGCCAAGACGTCTTCGCTCTCCCGCCCAGCCAACTCCGCCGCCGACGCCGCGAAATGCAGATCGTCTTCCAGGACCCCGTCGGCAGCCTCAATCCCCGCATGACCGTCGGCTCAATCCTCAGCGAACCGATGCTCGTTCACGGACTCATCGACAAAGCTGGTGCCCGGAAACGCGTCGCCGACCTTCTCGACCGCGTCGGCCTGCCCGCCTCCGCCGCCAACCGCTACCCCCACGAATTCTCCGGCGGTCAGCGCCAACGCATCGGCATCGCCCGCGCCCTCGCCCTCGAACCCCGCTTCATCGTCTGCGATGAACCCGTCTCCGCACTCGACGTCTCCATCCAAGCGCAAATTCTGAATCTTTTAGGTGATTTGCAGCGAGATTTGGGGCTTTCTTATCTTTTTATTGCGCATAATCTCGCCGTTGTCGAGCACTTTTCCGATCGCGTCGCCGTGATGTATCTCGGCCGCATTGTCGAGATCGCCGACTCTGCCGACCTTTACAAAAAACCAAAACACCCTTACACCGTCGCACTTCTCTCGGCCGTTCCGAAACCAACGCCGCAAAAAAACACCCAACGTATCGTCCTTGCCGGCGAAGTCCCCAGCCCCAGCAACCCCCCTCCCGGCTGCCCTTTCCACCCACGCTGCCCCCTTTACGCCCAATCCAAAGACCCCCGCTGCACCACGCAGATGCCGCCGCTTGATCCCAAATCCAACACCCCCACTCACCGTGCCGCCTGCTGGCTCACTTCATAAAAGCTCTCTCCTATTTGCATACCACCTCACTGTTACGCCATAATACCGGGCATACACCTTGATGGAGACTGCCGTATGTCTGACTCACGCGAAGACGTTACCCGGGTACTCGAGCAAATAAAGCAAGGCGACAAACGAGCCGCGGACAAGCTTCTGCCACTCGTGTACGACGAGTTCCGTGCCCTTGCGCGTCACTATCTCGCCCAGGAACGTGCCGACCACACGTTGCAACCGACCGCCCTGGTCCACGAAGCCTACATGAAGCTTGTCGATCAGAAACGCGTCGATTGGCAGGGCCGCAGCCACTTTTTCGCCGTCGCGGCGCAGGCCATGCGACGCATCCTCGTCGACCATGCCCGCACGCGACAGCGCGAGAAGCGTGGCGGCGGACGAGCTCGCGTTCAGCTCGATGAAGCCGTCGCTCTTTCCCCGCAGAAAAACGAAGACGTTCTCGCACTCGACGAGGCTCTCGAAAAGCTCGCTAAGCTCGCACCGCGTCAGGCGAAGGTCGTCGAGCTCCGCTTCTTCGGCGGCCTGAGCGTCGAGGAAGTCGCAACCACCCTGAACGTCTCCAAACGCACCATCGAAGGCGACTGGACCTTCGCTCGTACCTGGCTCTCCCGAGAACTCCGCGACAGCGAAACACAATAATGATTTTCAATTTTCGATTTTTGATGAAGATGGAACGCATCACGGAGATCGAAAATCAATCAATCAAAAATCAAAAATCGAAAATCTCATGACTCCTGAGCAATACAACAAGGTCCAAAAAATTTTCCTCGCCGCCTGCGAAAAGCCGGCAGAGGAGCAGTCTGTTTTCGTCCAGCAGCAGGCTGCTAATAACAACGAGATACTTCAGGAAGTGCAGTCTCTTCTCCGCGAACACCGCCGCGAAGTGCAACTGGTGCCCAGCGAACCTGTCAATCCGCTCAGCGCCATCCTCTCCCGCGCCAACATCGATCCCGACGATTTCACTGGCGAAGAGGGGGAAGCGAGCGAGGAGAGCGGCGTTCCGGAAGGCCAGGAACTCCCCGAAAAAGCCCCTGACGTTCACGCCAGCACCGTCGACGCCGGCCGTTTCACCGTCGGAGCCATCGTCGCGGACCGATACCGCATCATCGAGCTCCTCGGCCGTGGCGGCATGGGAGAGGTCTACCGCGCGGACGACACCACGCTCAACCAATCCGTTGCCCTCAAATTCCTCCCCGCTCTCTTCAGCTCCGACGAAAAATGGCTCGCCCGATTCCGCGACGAAGTCCGACTTGCCCGTCTCATCACGCACACCAACGTCTGCCGCGTCTTCGACATCGGCACTTTCCAGGGCGAACAGTTCATCTCCATGGAATACGTCGACGGCGAAAATCTCGCCAGCCTCCTCCGACGCATCGGACGACTCCCAAATGACAAGGCCCTTCAAATCGCCCGCCAGCTCTGCGCCGGCCTCGCCGCCGCACACGACCGCGGCGTACTCCACCGCGACCTCAAACCCGCCAACGTCATGATCGACGGCCGAGGCCACGTCCGCATCACCGACTTCGGACTTGCCGTCCCCATCGATCAGTTCCACAAAGGCTCCGCTGCCGGCGGAGCGGGGGGCGGAAAAGTCCCCTCATTACGCGTCGGTACTCCCGCCTACATGGCCCCGGAGCAATTCGCCGGAAAACCCGTCACCGTCCGCTCCGATATCTACGCCCTGGGCCTGCTCCTCTACGAAATGTTCACAGGACACCGCGCCTTCAAGGGCAGAAACATCCGCGATTACCTCCACCTCCATTCCTCCGAGACTCCCACGCCTCCCAGCGAAATCATCGAAGACATCGACCCCATCGTCGAACGCGTCATTTTCAAATGTCTTGAAAAAGATCCCAATGCCCGTCCGGCGAGCGCCATGGCCGTCTCCGCCGCCCTCCCGGGCGGAGACCCCCTGCGCGCCATCCTCGCCGCTGGCGAAACCCCCAGCCCCGAAGTCGTCGCCGCCGCTGGCGAATCCCACGGCGGACTCAAACTCCACATCGCCTCCGCCTACCTCCTCACCGCCATCATCGCCCTCATCTGCTTCGTCTACATCGCCCCCTCCGCTTTCATCATCCAGCGAGCCCTCAAGCCTCAACGGCCACTCGTCCCCGCCTCCCCCGAATCCGCCATCAAAATCCTTCAACGCCTCGGATACACCGAAACACCCAGAGATCGCGCCAGCAGCTTCGCCCTCAACCACGACTACTACGATTACGTCGATAAAAACCTCCGCACCTCCGACCGCTGGCAAGCCCTGCTCCCAGTCCGCAGCCCAAGTTTCAATCCCAAGCCCGATCCACAACTTCGCTTCGTCTATTTCTGGTACCGCCAGAGCCCGGAATACCTCATCCCGCTTCAACCGGAAATCGGCGTCCAGGAAAACGATCCCCCTCAGCTCCTGCCCGGCATGGTACGCATCCGCCTTGACCAACAAGGCACCCTCATCGGCCTACAAGCTCAACCGCCCTTTGATGCACCATCCCAGCCCTTCGCCAATCGCTCCATCAATCCCCAAGCCCCGCCCCCCGCCGACTGGTACGAGAAACTCCTCGACGAAACGCACCTCAACGCCGCCGACCTCCGGCCCGTGCCCCCTCAAGGCGCCTTGCCCGTCTACGCACGGTCCCGCATCGCCTACGATGGCACGCTCAACAGCGAAAAAATCCACGTCGAAGCCGCCGAATACCAGGGACGGCCCGTCTTCTTCTCCATCTCCGGACCCGCTGGCGAAGAACGATTCCTCTCTGTCAAAACCCAACGCCAGATTGGCGTCGGTATCAATATCTATGTATGGACGACCATCAGCGTCTGCCTTCTCATCGTGGGCGCCTTCCTCGTCTGGCGAAACTATCACTCCGGCAAGGGCGACCGCGTCGGGGCCTTGCGATTGGCTTTCGCCTTCGCCATCATGGGGACCGTCGCATGGTTGCTCCGGGCTCACCACGTCTTCGACCTCTTCCAGGAATATCCGCAATTCCAACGCGCCGTCGGCGCCAACCTCTTCAGGGTCGGGGTCGTCTGGATTTTCTACCTCGCGCTTGAGCCCTACGTCCGCCGTATCTGGCCCGAAATCGTCATCTCCTGGAACCGCGTCATCGCAGGAAAATGGTTCGATCCACTCGTGGGACGCGATATTCTCATCGGGGCCACCGCGGGCTCACTCTCCATGCTCCTCCATGCTCTCGATATGCTCATTCCTCGTTGGCTCGGACTCGCCGCGCCCATGCCCGATCTCGTCCATGCCTCACGCATGGTCGCTTCCCTCAACAACTTCTCCGCTCTCTTCAGCGGCGCTCTGAGCGCCATCTTCGTCGCTCTGGGACTTCTCCTCCTGATCGTCGTCCTCCGCATGGCTCTTCGCAACAAAATCGCCGCTTCCATCGTTTTCATCCTCCTCGTCATCGCCGGCATCGCTCGCATCGAAGGCGCTACCTACCACGATCCGCCGCTCCCCTTGTTCGCCTCCTTCCTGGAATACGCATGGCGTTTCGATTACATCAGCATCTGCGTCCAGGCCATCGTCGCGTGCATCTTCCTCTTCATCCTCATCCGTCACGGACTCGTCGCCCTGTTTTTCTGCCTCCTGGTCCGCAGTCTTCTTCTCGATTTCCCCATCACCCACGACTTTGCCGCCTGGTACGCCAAGGCCACCGTCGTACCTCTCCTCTGCATCCTCCTCATCCTCCTCACCGGCTTCTACGCCACCCTCGGCGGCAAATCCCCCATCACCCTCCGATCACCGTAAGTTCAAATCATGAAGATCTCTCGCAACAAATTCGACAAGCTCGTCGAGGACGCCATCGCCTCTCTTCCTGACGAATTCGCTCACTGGATCGACGAAGTCCCCATCATCGTCGAAGACGCTCCGTGTCGTTCCGACAAAGACATCCAGGACGCCCTGGGCTTCTATCAAGGCCCCTCCCTCCTCGGCCGCCTCGAAAACTCCGGCCATCTTCCACCACGCATCCTCCTCTACCGCAACCTCCTCATGGACGCCTGCGACTCCCTCGACGAACTCGCCGAAGAAATCCGCAAAACCCTTCTCCACGAACTCGGACACCACGCCGGCATGGACGAAGAACAACTCGACCAACTCGGCTACGGCTCCCTCGACGACGACTCCATCGACTGGGACGTCGACGGCGATTCAGGACCATAACGCGGTCTTTTCACAGACAAAATCAGACAAAAACAGACAAAACTAGACAAAATCGGACCAAACCGAGCTCAACGGTACCCAATTTGCACTTGCCAACCCGCTATTTCCCCGCTATCTTATAGCTCGGGTGCTCATGGCACTCATCGGTTCAGTGGCGGCCTTCGTATTCGCGAATCTGTCATAAAGGGCGGCTGCTCATGAGATTAGACGCCTCACAACACATGCGGATGGAGCAGCGGATGAAGCTGGCGCCCCGCATGATCCAATCCATGGAGATCCTGCAACTCCCCCTGATGGCCCTCGAAGAACGCATCGAGCAAGAACTTTCCTCCAATCCTGTCCTTGAACGTCGCGAATCGGAGTTCGAACAGCCCGATTTGACCCCTGTCGCCGGCATTCCGCAGGAAGTCGTCAGCCCTTCTTCCCCTTCCCCCGACGACTCCAATACCTCTTTACAAAAAGAAATCACCGACCGCGAGATCGAGCAGTACCTTCAGGATCAGGCGGACTGGTCCTCAATGAACCGCGGCTCCCGTATGCGATCCTCCGGCGAACGCGATGCCAAGATGGACGCGATGGCCAATACCGCCGCGCGCGGTGAGAGCCTGCAGGAGGAACTCACGCTTCAATGGGACCTTGTTGAAGTCGACGAGCGGATTCGCCGGGCTGGGTATGTTCTCATCGACTGGGTGAACGATGCTGGCTACATTCTCGAGCCCATGGAAACCATCGGCGAGCATCTGCCAGACGGGCTCACCGTTCAGGATCTCCACGACGCACTGCCGATCCTTCAGCAACGCCTTGAGCCTGTAGGCATTTGTGCACGCAATCTTCAGGAATGCTGGCTGATTCAGATCGAAGCGTGGGAACGTGATAAGAACGCGGACCTGACTGTGCCGCGGGCACTGGTTTCCACGTACCTGCAGGACCTTGCGATGAACCGTTTGCCGCAGATCGCTCGGAAAAGCGGTTTTACGATTGAACAGATCAACGCCGGCAAGGAATTCCTCAAGCACCTCAACACCAGCCCCGGAACGCTCCTGAGCGAAGATCGCGTTCCGACCGTCACGCCAGACGCGATCGTCGAGCGTGAAGAAGAGACCGGCGACTACACTTGTCGTCTTACCGACGAACACACGCCACGACTCTACATCAACGAAATCTACAAGCGTATGGCCAAGACCAAGGCCGTCGACGGAAAAACACGTGAATTCATCTCCAATAATATCCGCAACGCACGGTGGCTCATCGAATCCATCGAGCAGCGTCGCAACACGCTCCTCCGTGTGCTCAAAGTCGTCATCGAAGCTCAGAAGGAATTCCTCGAGCACGGCCCACAGTTCATGAAGCCGCTGCCGATGATCGGCGTCGCCGACCAGCTCGGCATTCACGTCGGCACTGTTTCCCGTGCCGTCGCGGAGAAATATATTCAGACCCCTCGCGGCATTTTTCCGCTCCGCATGTTCTTCACAGGCGGCACCGAGAACGCGGAGGGAGAAGCGATGTCGTGGGATGCCGTGAAAGCCAAGCTCGGCGAAATCATTGCCAACGAAAATAAATCGAACCCTTTATCCGACGATGAAATTGTCGTGAAACTCAAGGAGCAGGGCATTGAGCTTGCCCGCCGTACCGTTGCGAAGTACCGCAAGATCGGCAACATCCCGCCCGCAAGACGACGCAAGACGTTCTAAAATGAAGAATAAAAGGTAAAAGTTAAAAGGTAAAAGTGCCTTTTAACTTTTAACTTTTATTCTTCGTATAATGCATGTGTCAATCAATTCCGAAAGGGTTCATCATGACCTCCGAAGATATGAAACAAGAACTCGACCGCGAACCTTTTGTCCCCTTACGCCTACATTTGTCCAGCGGCAAGGTCATGGACATTGAATATCCTGCTTCGGCGTTCTTACGCCAGAACACCCTCGTTGTCATGCATCGCCTTCGGGCAAACACCCACGAAATCGGCAATTACGACGTGATTGCCCTGTGACTGATCGAACGCGTGGAAACTCTTGCCCCCAGTAGCACATAACGTAATACTTCCGCGAGTCATTTTCCCGTAGCCACTTGCCCCACCGCGTGAGTTTCCTCCAGCCGCCGGAGTGAGTACGGCAGCTCGAAGTGCATGGCTTCCTCCGTTACGTGTGCGTCCTCCACCGTTGCGTTGTACTTTTCTTTCAGCAGTTTGATGATCGCCTGCACCAAGTCTTCCGGAGCCGATGCGCCTGCTGTGAGAAGCAGCGTGTTTACGCCTTTGAGCCAATCGTGATGGATTTCCGATACGTCATCCACGAGGTATCCCCGCACGCCGCGGTTCTGGGCCATTTCCACCAAACGTAGCGAGTTCGAGGAATTCTTCGAGCCTACCACCAGTACCAGGTCCGAACGCGATGAGAGAGCCATCACCGCCTGTTGACGGTTCGTCGTCGCATAGCAGATGTCTTCTTTTTTGGGCGAATGGATCCCGGGGTACTTCTGTTTGAGGGCATCGATGATCCGCTGCGCGTCGTCGATGCTCAGTGTCGTCTGCGTCAGGTAGGCGATTTTGTGATCCTTGGGAATCTCCAGCTTCGCCACATCCTCCGGCGACTCCACGATCCGAATCGCATCCGGAGCCTCGCCCAGCGTGCCGATGACCTCGTCATGGTCCTCGTGGCCGATGAGGACAATCGTGTATTTTCGTTTGGCGAAACGAATGGCTTCGGAATGCACTTTGGTGACCAGCGGGCAGGTTGCGTCGACCTGCTGCAGGTTGCGGTCCTGCGACTTGCGGCGAATCTCGGGCGAAACTCCGTGCGCCGAATAGACCAGCGTCGCGCCGTTGGGCACCTCATCGATCGAGTTGACGAAGACCACCCCCTGCTTGACGAACCGATCCACGACGTGCTTGTTGTGCACGATTTCGTGATAGACGTAAATCGGGGGACCCTTGAGCTTCAAGACGCGATCGACGCATTCGATGGCCATGTTGACGCCGGCGCAAAAACCGCGCGGATTGGCAAGCAGAATTTTCATGCCCATTACAAACTCCAATGGATGCTTACTGTCTTTCGGGCGACGAACGTAGTATTCTAACGCATCGACCACAAAGCACTCAATGACGAATGACATGAAGCCAGAAACCAGAAGCCAGAAGCCAGAAGCAATCATTCGTGCGGCTTTCGATCCTGTTGCCGATCCAGATGCTGCCGAAGCGTACACCCGCTCGCTGACTCATTCCCATTACGAAAATTTTTCTGTTGTTTCCATTCTCCTGCCCAAGCATCTTCGGCAGGATTTTTGCAATGTTTATGCATTCTGCCGCATCGCCGACGACCTCGGCGATGAAGTCCGCGACAAAACCAAATCGCTCCAATACCTCGCGGATTTCCGCTTGCATCTCCAAAACTGCTACGCCCCCCTCTCCCCCTCTCCCCCGCTCCCCCTCTCCTCTTCTGTCGTCTTTACCGCGCTGCGGCAAACCATCCGCCGCCATGATATTCCCATCGATCCGTTCGATCAGCTCATCCGTGCCTTCGAGCAGGACCAGACCGTTACTCGCTATCAGCATTTTCCGCAGCTTGTCGATTATTGCACCAAGTCTGCCGATCCTGTCGGGCGCATCGTTCTTTATATGTGCGGATATCGCGATGTGCAACGGCAGCAACTTTCTGACAAAATCTGCACGGCTCTGCAGCTTATCAATTTCTGGCAGGATGTTCGCCGGGATATTCTGGAACGTGATCGCATTTACATCCCTGCCGACGATATGCAACGCTTTCATGTTACCGAGGAACAACTCCGTGCCGGTGCCGTCACCGATCACTTTCGTCACTTGATTCGTCTCCAGGTGGAACGCACCGAGGCGATGTTCACGGAAGGCAAACGACTGCTACCGCTATTGGAGCCGATGTATCGCAAGCAGATCGCGCTTTTCGCCAAAGGCGGGCGAGCGATCTGCGAAGCGGTTCGTCGACAGAATTTCGATACGCTTACCTGTCGACCTTCGCTCTCCAAAAGACAGAAGGCTTGCCTCATCACGACCACTCTCGTGGGCTACCTTCTCAATAGCCTAGCGTGGAAACGCAAGGCTGATGGGAGTGCCAGATGACCGCCATAACCCCGCTCTCACCCCCCACTTCATCGCTTGAGCACTCCCGTGCCTACTGCCTCCATCTCACCAAATCGCAAGCGAAGAATTTTTATTACGGCCTTAAACTCCTCCCCGAACCCAAACGCTCCGCCATGTACGCCCTCTACGCGTATATGCGTCTGGTCGACGACATCGCCGACGACGACGCACATACGAAATCCCTCGAAGAGCGAAAGGCCGATCTTGACCATTGGCAGGAGCTTACTCATCAAGCCTACTCCGCCAGTCAACCCCCGGCAGAGCCGGGGGCTAACGGGTACTCCCCCAAAAAACTCGAAACTCGAAACTCGAAACTCGAAACTCTCCCCCCTCCCTCTTCCGTCTGGCCGGCCTTCATCCATCTGATCCAAACCTATCGCATTCCGCAGCGTATCTTCGACGACATGATCGCCGGCCAACGTCAGGACCTCTCGCCTGCTCCCATCCGCACCTTCGCGGACCTGCACCAATACTGTTACCGCGTTGCTTCGGTCGTCGGGATCGCGAGTCTCTATGTCTGGGGCTTCGACAGCACTGGGCCATCGGCGTCTGAGACCTTGCAACTGGCCGCCGATCGCGGCATCGCTTTCCAACTCACCAATATCCTTCGCGATCTCCACGAAGATGCGGCCAAGCCCAACGGGACCGGGCAGGGACGCTGTTACCTTCCCGAAGAAGACTTGGCGAAATTCCAAATCGCGCCTGAGCAGATCGGCAAAGGAAGGGAAGGGGGGGAACTCGCCGGGAACTCCAACTTTCTCGCTCTGATGCAATTCCAGATCGCCCGCGCCCGCAGCTACTACGACTCCTCCGCGCCGCTGGCCGCCCGCATCTCCGCCGACTCCCGTCCAACGCTGCAAGCGATGACCGACATCTATCGCGGCATCCTCGAAAAAATCGCTGAAAATCCCGCGAAGGTCCTCACCACACGTGTCAAGCTCTCCACACCGCAGAAGCTATTGATTGCGTGGCGAGCACTGCGGCGGGTGAAGGGGTGAAGGGGTGAAGGGGTGAAGGGGTGAAGGGGTGACAAGGTGACAGGGAGATAGGGAGCACCGCGTAGTAACGCGGTGGTTTGTTCTCGCATTCCCACCCACCACCGCGTTGCCACGCGGTGCTCCTTGTCACCTTGTCACCTTGTCACCTCGCCGCTCCGGCACAAATGCCCGCATATCCGGCCATCAGCCCTACCCATACGCCCCACGGCCAGCCCGGCTTCCCGAGTTTCCTGCTGGCATCTCCTGGCTCAAAATACCCGCTCGCGATCTGCACCGCCTGCTCCTTCTCCCAGCGTAACTCCGTCATATAGGAATAGATCACGCTCCCCGCCATCAGCACGCCCCAAAGCATCGCCCCCGCTAAAATCGCTTCCGTCCAGCGCGATTGGCGAATCCGTGCCATCCGCACCGGCACAAAGACCATCGCCGCCACCACGACAATCACGCCCGTACAAATCAAAACGAACTGCCAATCCCCCATCGACATGTCCGAGCGTTCCATGAGCGCAAGCAGTTTCATTCCGTTATTTTAGCAAACTTCGTGAATCCCCCCAAAAGAAGCCCACGGACTGGAGTCCCTGGGCGTCTCCCGGAATTACCACACACCCACCCCCACCTCACTCTCTCCCATTTTCTCCTCCTCCCCACGCCAACCAC
>WQYP01000115.1 GCA_009781185.1 Phycisphaerales bacterium
AAGGGCGGCGACCCGCCCCACATTTCGGGCGGAACAAGGGACAGCATGTTCCCGAGCACGCCGAAACAAGGGCGAGAGGGGAGAGAAAAAAGGGGGGGGGGGGGGATAAGTCAGCGTTATCCAATCGGTCTTTTGGTGAAGGGGACGACGTTCGAGGCGATGCCGTTGGATGTCGGACATACGGTGGACGATTACGTGAACGAGAAGGTGATCCAGGACTGGGTGTTCCAGTTGGACCCGAATGAGAAGCCTCTGTTTGTGGAGGTAAAGCAGTTGGCGCGAGTGCCGGTGTCGGCGACGGACAAGCCGTTGGCGAAGAAGGAAGCGGATGCCTATCCGCAACAGGCGTACAAGGAAAGTGCGGGCTCGATCGCCGTGACGGTGCTGGATGAGAACAACAAGCCGATGGCGCATGTGACGGTGCGTCTGGTGCCCAGGTCGCTCGACGTGAACAAGGTTCAGACGGCGATGGCCAATGCGCACTCGCACATTGAAGACGCGCTCTCTTCTGATGAGGGAGCGTGGGCGCCGGCGTTTGGGAAGCCTGGGGTGCCGTCGAGGGATAAGATGAGCCAGGCGAATCGGGATGGGAATGTGGGGAATGCTCCCGTCATCGGGTGGCGGCCACTGGTGACGCTGCTGATGTTGGGCGAAACGCAACCCAACGGCGAAAGGAATCACAGCGCCATGCCGGCGTACTTCCAGAGCAACATCGTCCCGATCATCACACCGGAACAGCGTGGCGAGTCGGCGAAGACCGGGGCGGACGGCAAAGTGATCCTGCCGAAGGTAGCGCCCGTCGATTACTGTCTCATCGCCGACGGTAAAACCGAGGCCGGCTCCTATTGCGTCTGGGTGGCGGACGTGGAAGTCAAAAAGAAAACGGAAACACGCAAAGACCTGAAGCCGTCCGAGGCGGCGTATCTCCTGACACCTGTCAGATGATCGGCGGCGCTCGCTTGATTGTGGGATCGGACATACTATAACTCAGCGATTCCCTTCACGGGGATATCAGGTGTTTCGCCGTCGCCGCGATGGCGGCCTGATGCGGGAACTTTTTCATGAGGAAACCATCATGGCTTTTACTCTTCCAGCATTGCCTTACGATCCTGCGGCACTCGAGCCGGTGATTGATACCCTGACGATGCAGATCCATCACGGCAAGCATCATCAGGCGTACGTCACCAATCTCAACAGCGCGATCGCCGGCAAGGCGGACCTGGAATCGAAATCGGCTGAGGACTTGCTCAAAAATCTGGCAGCGATTCCGGAGGGCATCCGGGCAGCCGTCCGCAACAACGGCGGCGGGCATGTCAATCACAGCTTGTTCTGGACGCTCCTGGCGCCAAAGGGCAACGGCGGTGGTGGCGGCGGCGGAGAGCCGACCGGTCTGCTGGCCGATGCGATCAAGGCGTCGTTCGGGTCCTTTGCTGAGTTCAAAACCAAGTTTCAGGACGCCGGTGCCAAGCGGTTCGGTTCAGGCTGGGCGTGGTTGATCGTGAAGGACGGTAAGCTGGCGATCACGTCGACGGCGAATCAGGACAACCCGATCATGGCCGACAGCGTGCTTGCGCCAACTGGTGCGATCTCCGGCAAACCTGTGCTGGGTGTAGATGTATGGGAACATGCCTATTACCTGAAGTATCAGAATCGCCGTCCGGACTACCTGGCAGCAGTATGGGAAGTGGTCAACTGGAAGCGTGCCGGCGAATTGTTCGCGGTTGCCAAGTAAGTGCCAATAGCCTTGCGAGGAATCGCAAGGCTCATGACGCCAGAGACTTTCATGGAACGGATGGATGAGACGCGCAGGAGGCGGTAAGCCTTGCGTTTCCACGCAAGGCTATTATAAAATCAGAGCTTCACTCGACAATTAAAAGGCAGGTAGTATGGCGAGTAAACGCAAAGAACTCACAGATATCCTGATAGAGAATAATGCGCTTCAGCCCACGGACGCTCCGAAGGCGACCCTCGAAGCGGCCAAGACCCATCGGCCGCTCCACGAAATCCTCGTCGAGATGAAACTGGCGACGGAAGAGGATGTCACCAAGGCGATGGCGATCCAGTATGACATGGAATACATCGACCTGGACAAGGCGATGCTGGCGGCCTCAAACTTCGACCTGATCCCGGCAGACCTGGTGCGCAAGCACCTCGTGCTGCCGATGGACAAGAAAGGCGGCGTCCTGCGGATCGTGATCGGCGATCCGACGGACATCGATACGATCGACGCGTTGAAGTTTCGATTGAACACGAAGCTCGAGACCTGCCTGGGGATGCGTTCGAAGATCAAGCTGCACATCGATCGTCTCTTCGCCGACGAAACGTCGTCGATCGACAAGGCGGTTCGGAACGCGGCGTCGGTGGATCGGGGGGCGTCGATCGATCTGAAACTCGGCGGCGTGGCGGGGGTCGACGACGATGCTCCGATCATCAAACTCGTCTCGGCGATCATCACCAACGCGGTCCAGGCTCGGGCCTCGGACATTCACCTCGAGCCGATGAAGGACCGCGTGCGGGTACGCTACCGCATCGACGGCGTCTGCGTCGAACGCGACAACATCCAGAAACGCATGCAAGGTCCCGTGCTGGCACGCGTGAAGATCATGAGCGGCATGGACATCGCGGAGAAACGTTTGCCGCAGGACGGGCGTATTAAGATGACGATCGACGATTCGCCGATCGATTTCCGCGTCTCGACGTTGCCGGGGTATCATGGGGAATCGTGCGTGCTGCGTATCCTGCGGCCGGACAGCGTCAGGATCGGCCTGGGCTCCATGGGCTTCGAAGAAGACGATTATCAGCGGTTCCGGCGGATCATCGCCCGGCCCAACGGAATCTTCCTTGTTACCGGCCCGACCGGCTCCGGCAAAACCACCACGCTCTACGGCGCCTTGCAGGAACTCAACAAGCCCGACCGCAAAATCATCACCGCGGAGGACCCGGTGGAATACAACTTCGCCGGCATCAATCAGTGCCAGGTCAAGGAGCAGATCGGACTGACTTTCGCAAGGATTCTTCGCTCGATGCTGCGCCAGGCGCCCAACATTATTTTGGTGGGTGAAATCCGCGACCTGGAGGTGGCGGAAGTGGCGATCCAGGCGGCACTCACGGGCCACCTGGTCTTCTCGACGCTGCACACCAATGACGCGCCGTCGGCGATCACGCGTCTGATCGACATGGGCGTCAAGCCGTTCCTGGTGGCCTCGTCCATCCAGGCGGTCATGGCCCAGCGGTTGATCCGAATACTCTGCGAAAAGTGTAAGGCGCCCGATCCTGATCCCGACCGCAAGCTCCTTTCGCTGCTTGGCTTCACGGATCGCGAATTGCAGGGCAAGAAGATTTTCCGGGCGGTTGGTTGTCCGCACTGCAACAGTACGGGTTATCGCGGCCGAAAGGGCATCTTCGAAATGATGCCCCTGAACAACGAGGTGCGTGAGTTGGCCTTCAAGCGAGCGGCGACGAATGTGATCCGCAAGGCCGCACGTGCGTCGGGGATGAAAACCCTGCTCGACGACGGCAAGATCAAGATTCTCAACGGAATTACCACGCCGCTGGAGATCACACGCGTCACGCAGGCGGAAGGGTTGCTGACCGATACGTAAGTGGATTTTCGATTTTCGATTTTTTAGTTCGTGCTGAAATCGAAAATTGAAAATCGAAAATATTCTCGGGTATGCACAGACAGATAAGGAATTAACATACATGTCCACGATTCAGATCGACCGTCTTCTGGAAACGACGATTAAAAAGGGCGCTTCGGACCTGCATTTGTCGGTGGGTCGTCCGCCGGTGCTGCGGCTTCATGGGACGCTCCGCGACCTTGCCACCAAGGTGCTGGAGCCAGATGACACGATCGCGCTGATGAAGGCGATCACGCCGGACCGTGCCCAGCAGGAATTGCAGGAGCGTGGGTCGGCGGACTTCGGCTTTGCCTTTTCCTCCGCCGACGGCCAGGCGAGATCGCGATTCCGTGTCGCGGTCTTTCGCCAAAAAGGCCACATCGGCGTCGTGCTGCGTAAGATTCCGTACAAGCTGCTGACGTTTGAGCAGATCGGCCTGCCGTCGGCGGTGGAGGAACTCTGCCGCCGCCCCCGCGGACTGTTCCTCGTCACAGGTCCAACCGGCTCTGGCAAAACCACCACTCTCGCCTCCATGATCAACTACATCAACATCAACTTTGATCGCCACATCATCACCGTCGAAGACCCGATCGAATACTACCACGATCACAAAAAATCGATCATCACCCAGCGTGAAGTCGGTGGCGACGTCCCGACGTTCGCCGAAGCACTCAGGCGATCCTTGCGCCAGGACCCCGACGTGGTCCTCGTCGGCGAAATGCGAGACCTGGAAACCATCGGCGCCGCGATCCAGGCTGCCGAAACAGGCCACCTTGTCTTCGGTACCCTGCACACTACCGGCGCCGCAGGCACCATCAACCGTATCATCGACGCGTTTCCCACCGATCAGCAGGAGCAGATTCGCGTACAGCTTTCCACCACGCTGCTGGCGGTGCTCTCGCAGGCGCTTTGTCCGCGGATCGACGTCGAAGGCATGATCGCCGCCTACGAGTTCATGCTCAATACCCCCGCCATCGCCAACCTCGTCCGCGAAAACAAAACCTTCCGCATCGACTCCTCCATCCAGACCGGCAAAAAGTTCGGCATGCAACTGCTCGACGAACACCTCTTGGACCTGTATAACGACGGCAAAATCTCAGCGGAAGAAGGAATCGACAAATCTCGCCGCCCGGCGGACCTGGCAGAACGCATGGGCGTGGCCAAGCAGATGCACCGCGCAGACCTGGAAAAAGAAGATACTCCTCCAGCAGGGCGTGAGCGCTCGGCACCGCAAAAAGCCGCCGCGGCGAAGTAGCCGCGAAACTCAAAACGCGAAACTTGCAACTCGAAACATAGTCAAGGTGAAACATGAGTGATGCTCCCAGGTTGATAAAGATACTGCCGATTGACCAGTTGAAAGGTTTGCCGTTGGGTCGCGTGCTGATCAAGATGGGGTGTCTGACGCACGAACAGGTACTGCATGGTTTGGACGTGCAAAGGGAGCAGCGTGCCAAGGGCGTGCAAATGCCGGTCGGCGAGATCTTGGTGGAACAGGGTCTGGTTTCGGAGACGGTTTGCAACTTGGCGCTTGCCGCGCAGATGGGAAACGAGCGAATGTACAAACTGGCGGTGTCGGACCTGGAAAGTGCAAATATTCCCTTGGTGCGTGAGTACCCGCCGCAGTAATAGCCGCGAGCGGTCTGTTAGCCCCCGGCTCTGCCGGGGGACAGTGTAGTGAAATTCGAAACTCGAAACTTAAAACTCAAAAAAAGGCCCAATTCTGGTGAAACATGAGTGAAGCTGCCAAATTTATCAAGATGCCGCCGATCGATCAGTTGAAAGGTCGGCCGCTGGGTCGCGTGCTGATCAAAATGGGCCGTCTGACTCGCGAACAGGTGCATCAGGGCCTGGACGTGCAGAAGGAGCAGCGAGCCAAGGGCGTCAACACGCCGATCGGGCAGATATTGGTCGACATGGGCCTGATCTCGGAGAAGGATCGTAACCTGGCGCTCGCGGCGCAGATGGGTTACGAAATGTACGAACTGGCAGGCAAGCACATCCCCACGGACGTGTTGGAGAAGATCAGCGCTCAGATGGCCACGTCGTACCGCGTGGTGCCGGTGGAATTCGATCCGAAAGGCAGTGGCGGCGGGACGTTGAAGGTGGTGTTGGCGTCGCCGGAGAATTTCCGGGCGGTGGACGATCTGCGGACGTTCCTGGGGTACAACATCGTCGCCGCGGTCGCAGATCCGGACGATGTCAACAAGTTCCTCGCAAGGCATTACGACGCCCGCCAGGAAACGCTCAGCAGCCTGCTCTCGGAAATCACCTCCGATGAAAACCTCAAAGCCTTGGAATCCCGCGGCGAATCGATCGACCTTGAAACCCTCAAAGACCTCGCCGAATCGAATCCCGTCAAACGCCTGCTGAACATGGTGCTCCTGCAGGCAATCAAAGAAAAAGCCTCAGACGTCCACTTCGAGCCGTTCGAAGACGAATTCAAGATGCGTTACCGCATCGACGGCGTGCTTTACGAAATGATCCCGCCCCCGAAACATATCGCAATGGCCATTACATCACGTATCAAGGTCATGGCGAACCTGGACATTGCCGAACGCCGTCTCCCGCAGGACGGACGCATTCCGCTGGTGGTCGAAGGCAAGTCGGTGGACCTGCGCGTCGCCGTGCTGCCGACGATCTTCGGCGAAAGCGTCGTCATGCGTATCCTCGACCGCGCCAACGTACAACTCGACCTCGATAAAATCGGCATGCGAGAAGACGACCTGAAAGTCTTCCGACAACTCATCAATAAACCCAACGGCATCGTCCTCGTCACCGGCCCCACCGGCTCGGGCAAAACAACATCGCTCTACGCCGCACTCAACGAACTCAATAACATCGAAGACAAACTGATCACTACCGAAGACCCCGTGGAATACGACATCGACGGCATTGTCCAGGTCCAAATCCGCCCGGAAATCGAACTGACCTTCGCCTCCTGCCTCAGGTCTATCTTGCGCCAAGATCCCGACATCGTGCTGGTCGGCGAAATCCGCGACAAGGAAACAGCCGTCATCGCCGTGCAAGCCTCGCTCACCGGCCACTTGGTCTTCTCAACACTGCACACCAACGACGCCCCGTCATCCATCGCTCGTCTGCTGGACCTCGGCATCGAACCGTTCCTCATCACCGCCACACTGGAAGGCCTCGTCGCCCAGCGCCTCGTCCGCCGAGTCTGCGTCCAGTGCAAAGAAGAATACCAGCCGACGGAAGAGCAACTCATGGAACTGGAACTGCTCCCGGAGGACGTGAAAGGCAAATCCTTCTGGCGTGGCCGCGGCTGCGACCATTGCAACAACACCGGCTACCGCGGCCGCCTGGGCATCTACGAAATCATGACCTTCGACGACGAAATCCGCGACATGGTCATGGCGCACGCCTCCACAAACATCCTCCGTGACGCCGCCAAAAAACGCGGCATGCGAACCCTCCGCCAATCCGGACTCCTCGGAATCTTCGAAGGCCTCACCACCATCGAAGAAGTCGTAAAACAGACGATCGTGGAAGACTGATGTCAGCCTCGGAGTTCACGCTTTAGCGTGTCGCGGCGGTTTTCTATTTAGCCGGCAGGCTTGCCTGCCGCTCCTTGCGGAGCAGATCGGAATTGCCGCCTATGCGTCACGGAAAAACACTGGGGGCACACCCCAAGGCATTTAGCAATGCATTCAGCCTTGAAGTGGATTTTCGCCTCGACTACACTAACTCATCTGCCCGCTAACGGGCGGCGGACTGGTAGCTCAGTTGGTAGAGCAACGCCCTTTTAAGGCGTGGGTCGTGGGTTCGAGCCCCACCCGGTCCATTGACGAGAAGCCAGAAGCTAAAAGCCAGTAACCAGAAGGGTTGGAGCAAGCCGCAAGTTGGAAACCTTCTGGCTATTGACTTCTGGCTACTGGCTTCTTCAAATCAGCCGTTGCTGTCGGATCGCCACCATGTACGGCTGCATCGCTTTCCCCGGACATTCCGTCGAAACGATCTCCTGATGCGTGTAAATTTTCGACACGGGCAGGTTGAATTGTTTGCGGAGCAGGGCGCCAAACAGTTTCACTTTGTCTTTCTGGGCCTGCGACATGGTTTGGCGTTCGAAATTCCCCAACACCACCACGCCGAGGTTATGCTCGTTGTTGTAGCGGACATGCTGGCCCTGGTACTTCCACGGACGCAGTTCCCACACTCGGCCTGCGCGGTCGATGGCGTAGTGATAGCCGATATCCTGGAAATTCCGGCTGCGGTGATAGGCACGGACGTATTCCAAGTGCTGAGCGGTTTCGGCGAAGTCGGTGGTTGTGAAGGGTTTGGGATCGCCGGAGTGGTGGAAGGTGATGCGGAACACGCCGTTCATGGGATCGACGCGTTTGAGGTCCGGCCCGGCCTTGGCCCACATGGCTCGCGGAAAAATACCGTTGGCGGCGATCCGCGGCTCGACCTTCACCGGCGGCGGTGGCAGAGGATAATTGGGCAGCGGCGGGTAAATCTGACGCTCGGGACCGAGAGGATCAGGAAGTATCGTATCCCCTCCTCCTGCGATTCCGCCTCGTTTTTCGCATCCCGCCACGAACGCCGCCACGCCTGTGGCTCCCAGCAGGCCCAGGAACATGCGTCGAGACAATGTGTCATCATTGGCGGGATCGGGCGTTGGCACGGACGTTACCTTTCTTCATTCAACCCCCCCGGCTGAACCGGGGGCGAACGGCTCGCAGCGCAGAACCTGTTGCCTATCGGCAATATAGCGGGAAAAACTGAAAAACAAAAAGCGGCCGTTGAAATACTCGAAACTCGAAATTCGAAATTCGAAGCCAATTCCAATGTTCAAATGTTCAAATCACTCGTAACCACAGTATCTGACCCTTTTTCGAACTTTGAACTTTGAACTTTTTTCGAATTTCGAGTTTCTCCCCCCTGTCTGTCTATGGCTCATTCCGCCAACCGCGGCTGGCACATTTTCACATGCAGCACCAGTGCCCGCCGAAACGCTTCCTTCGCCTGCTCCGGCCGTTCCAACTGGCTGTACAACCCGCACAGCGAACGGAGCGTCGACAACTGCATCGACTCGTCCCGCGACGACTGTGCTGCTGCGAGTTGCGATTCCAGCATGGCCAGCGACTCGCTGACTTTGGTGGCTTTCGCGGCCACGGGATGAGGCGATTCGGACTGCCAACTCTCCGGCAATCGCAGCAGCCGCGTCATCGCCGCATGCATCTCCATCGCGTCGGCGTAACGTTCGGCTGGATTCTTGCGGCCAGCACGCTCGAACACCCGCACCCATTCCTCCGGCACCTCCGGCGCCAACTCTCGCACATCCGGAAACGGCTCCGTCGCATGCTGCCGCATGACTTCCGCAGAATCATCATCCACAAACGGCGGCTGACCGGTCAGCAACGCATAGCCCGTGGCCGCCAACGAATAAATATCCGATCGCGCATCGATGCGTTCGGTGCCGTTGATCTGCTCCGGCGATGCATAACTCGCCGAGCCCACGAACATTCCGGGAAACGTGATTTCCGCGTCCGCCGGTCCGTACAGCGCACGCGCCAAGCCGAAATCCACCAGTTTCACGCCCCCCCTCCCACCCGCCGCCGACCACATGAGGTTCGTCGGCTTGACGTCTCGATGCACGATTCCGGCCTCATGCGCCGCGGCCAACGCAAGCAACGCATCCGCCATAACCTCCGCCGCCTTACGCCACGGGAGCGGGCCATTCTTGTGGAGTTGATCCGCCAGCGAACCGGCCTCGAGGTACTCCATGACCATGTACGGCCGCCCGTTCTCCTGCGTTCCGCCACCCTGCCGACCCACGGTGTAAATCGTCACAATGTTGGGATGTTTCAACTTCGCGGCCGTCTGGGCTTCCCGCTCAAATCGCCTGGCCATGGCCACCGCCGCTGAGCCGTCGGGATCGGCATCCAATCGCAGGACCTTGATCGCCACGTGCCTCGCCAGCGTTTCATCAAACGCCAAATACACCGTCCCCATCCCGCCCTCCCCAAGCTTCCGCACAATCTTGTACGGACCGAGCATGTTGTCGTCACTGTATTGCAGCATGGCGACAGGATAGCACAGGAGGACCGAAATAGTGAATAGTGAATGGACGTTGCTTCCTCACGGACGCGGCTCAGATTTCACTATTCACAATTCGCTATTTCGCCGTCACTGGGGCCGAGCGCACCTTTTCTGAAATGATCGTCTGGTTTTTGCCTCTGTGTTTGGCTTCGTAGAGGGCTTCGTCCGCCAGTGCCACCAACATATCGGAATGTGCGGGTTTGTTGTGCAGAACGCTGGAAATGCCCATCGACATTGTCAGCAATAATTCCGGCGGCACCAGCGACTTCATTTGCATTACGAACTGCGTGTGAATACGTTCGCCCACGTTCAGCGCGAGCTGTGCCGAGGCGTGCGGCAGCAGGATCACGAATTCGTCTCCGCCGTACCGCGCCGCCACGTCCATCACACGCATGTTCCACGTGATGATCTTCGCGGTCACCTGCAGAATCTTGTCGCCGAACTGGTGGCCCATGGTGTCATTGAGTTTCTTATATCCGTCGAGGTCGCACATGATGCAGGCGAGGTCCTTGTTGTAGCGAATCGATTCGGCGAAGTAGCGTTCCAGCACGGCGTTGAAGTGGCGGCGGTTGTAGAGATTGGTCAGCGGGTCCGTCGCGGCCATCTGCTCCTGCTTCTGGAGCGCATCCTTGAGTTGCTGGTTCTTCAAGGCAATTTCGCGCATGGCCTGCTGCTGCTGTTCGTGAAGACGTTTGTTTTCCTGTTTGATTTTCCATGCGGCCAGGTTTTTTTCCACTACCAGCGGAATCGCGAAGAGGTAATCGCCCACTTTCACGATGTAATCGTAGGCTCCTGCGCGGATCGCTTCCGACGCGGTCTGGCGGATATTTTCGCCGGTGACCACGATCACCGGGCGATCCACTTTTTTCAGGATCGCTCCGAGAAAATCCATTCCGGTAATGTCCGGCAAATTGAAGTCGGTCAGAATCACGTCGAACTGATTCAGGTCCCACCCCAGCACTTCATGGCCGGACTCCGCGCAGGTCACCGTTTCGTTGCCGAAATGGCCCACAAGAGTTTCTTTAATCAACTCACGCTGATCGAGATCATCTTCGACAACAAGTATCCGCATGTTCACCCTTTGATCGACTGGTTCCACCGGTCCGCTTCCTTCTGTCTACCAAACTTCTGGCTCCTGGCTTCTAGCTTCTGGCTTCTCGTCACGCCACGTGCGAGTGTTCCAGCGGCGAGGGAAACTGGTGGATCCGCAGCCAGTAACTCGTCGATTGCATCACCGTCTGAATGAAGCTCAGGGCATCGATGGGCTTATTCGTGTAGCTGTTGGCGCCGTTGCTCATGGCCATGCGTTTCTGTGAGTCCTCGGTCACGCCGGTCATCATCACTACCGCGATGTCCGCGAACCGCGGATCACGTTTGATCGCCTTGAGCGCCTCCTGCCCGCCCATCCCCGGCATTTCGATGTCCAGGTACATCAGGTCGGGCTTCGGAGCATTTTTGAACGCCCCTTCTCGCCGCAGAAATTGCAGTGCCTCTTCGCCGCTGGAGACTTCGTAGACCGGATTGTCGAACTTGCCCTGCTCGATCGCGTCGCGGATCAGTTGTCGGCAATCCGGATCGTCGTCGACCAGGAGAATCGTCACCGGCTGAGTTGCAAATTTACGACTCAATATCATCATGCCACCTCTTGCTGGGCAAGTTCGAAATGGGTTCTAGGAATAGCCATATGGAAAGTCGTACCTTGACCGGCCTGTGATTCCGCCCACAGCCGCCCGTGATAGTTTTCGACGATTGCTTTGACGCTGGCGAGGCCGACGCCTTTGCCGGGGATTTTCATCATGGCCGCGTTCTTCGCGCGGCGGAACACGTGGAACAGGTTCGCGATTTCGTTGGCCGCGATTCCCATGCCCGTGTCCTCGACGGAAATGACCACTTCCTGCGGTTCCCAGCGGACGCTCACGCCTATCGTCCGCGGACCGTCTTCACGCATGTACTTAATTGCATTATCGATCAGATTCTGAAACACCTGACGCAGGCGGGCCTTTTCGCATTTCATGACCGGCAGGCGGCCGTTGATCGTCAGCGTGATGCGTTTGGTCTCGATGTCGCCGGCGAAGCTGTCCGCGACCGCCGTGAGAAGTTCGTGCAGGTCGACCTGTTCGATTTTTTCCCGGCGTGTCCGGATGCGGGAGAGCTCGAGGAGTTCGTTAATCAGTTCCGATTGTGTGGCCACGTTTGTCTGGATGCGTTCCAGCCGCTGGATGGCGTCCTTCTCGAGCGTCGCGCCGTATTTCATCATCAGCATACTGGTCATGCCGGCAATGTTTCGCAGAGGGGCGTTGAGATCGTGGCTGACGGCGCGGAGGAAATCTTCTTTTTCAGCGATTTCCGCGGTGAGCCTGTGGTTCGCCCGCTGCAATTGTGCCGTGCGATCTTCGATCATCTGTTCCAGGTTGGCATTGATCTGCTGGATGTCTTCCTGCTGGCGCTGGACGGTGTCGGCCATGTGATTGAAGGCGAAGGCCAGTTCACCCAGTTCGTCGGACCGCCGGATCAGCACGCGGTGTGCAAGATCGCCGCCGGCAAGGGCATGGGCGCCTCGGGCCAATTGCTGGATCGGGACCGTCAAGTGTCTCGCCACCAAACTCGCGATCGGCACCACCAACAGCACCATGCCCATGCACGTGAAGAGCACGCCTGCCTGCAGAAATTGCAGCTGCGCCAAGATGCTCTCGCCGCCCGAACCCACATGCAGGTAGGCGACGGCGGCCTTGGGCGTGTCGGTGGCCTTCGACGTGTCGGTAGTCTTGGACGTGTCGGTGGATGATGTATGAAGAACCGGCACGCTCAGCACATGGCTGACCTTATTATCGCCATATGAAATTTTCTGAACGTGTCCGGCGTCGCTGGCAATCGTATGCCTGCTGGCCATTCGCGAGTTCGAATAGGCTCGCCATGCATCCATGTTGTCCACGAACAACGCGCTGATATGCATCTGCTCGTCGGTGATGACAGCAAACTCGAAGTTCGACGTCTTCCGCAACGCATCGAGTTGCGACTGATAATCGTCCTCATTGCCGAGCGTACTCGAGAGGGCATAGGCCAACTGGCTCAACTGCGTGTGCTTGTTTTCGTTGAGCATGTTTTCGGCGATTTTGAGGAAGATGCCGCCGCAGAGCACAACCGCACCCACCAGCAGAATTGCTAGAATGATGGTGGTTTTCAGCGGCAAGGTGAGTCGTCCGGCTTTCAATGAGAAACTATTAGCCCCCGGCTTACCGTTAGCCCCTGGCTCTGTCGACTCACCGTCAGCCCCCGGCTTTGCCGAAGGTTCGGTCGGCGCAGCAACAGACGCGACGCCACCGTCGTCTTCCATCGATGTGAGTTTGAGCTCAGTCTCGTCTGCCATAAGCGTCCGTATTTGAGCGTGACTGCTCAAGATTCATCGGACGATTAGAGGAGGTACTTCGCAACTATCTCGCAAAAGGGACGTTAAAAAAAACGTAATTCTTGTGGCCAAATACTCCTTGGAGTTCTGGTAATCCATTCTCTGATGCCTGAGGCAGCGATGTTGCCATGGACCAACCTCCCTTGCACTGATGTTTAATCTGGTTGTGATTATTGGGCTTTTATGAAAAAAGCAAGTGGGGCAGTGGGAAATTCTTCGGCGGAGCTCAGATGACGGCGGCGGACTTGAAAGCGGATATTTTTTAGCGGTCGCCCTTGGGCGACCGGTGAAAGTATACGGGGCGCCCAAGGGCGACTGCTAAAATGGGATGCATTTGCGGGGGCGTTAGAGATCGAGTTCTTTTTGGTCAACGCGTTTGATGTTGGCCCCGCAGGCGTTCAAGCGTTGCTCGATTTTTTCGTAGCCGCGGTCGATGTGATAGACACGCATCACGGTGGTGGTGCC
>WQYP01000116.1 GCA_009781185.1 Phycisphaerales bacterium
CGGAAAAAAAAAAGGGGGAGAAATTATGGAAAAAATCTGGGTTGGGCGAGAGGCCGGGGGGCCCCCGGAGATCCCCTGGGTTTTGGTTTCCCCCCCCCCCCCCTCATCCTACCTTCGCAATGATCTCCACCGCCTTGGTGTGGTCCAACTCCGCATAAAGTTCCGTCACCGCCACGGAGCGATGACCGAGAATCCCCCCCCTTCGTCCCCCCCTCACACTCCTACCATAACAACTCCGCATCCATTTTAATAGATGCATGTATGCATAAACGCTTATTAAAAACAAAAAAGAGGCCGCGAACACTCTGCTTTGCCCCCGGCTCGAAACTTGAAACTCGAAACCCGAAACTTGTTACAATTCCCCCATGCTCAAAACCGCTCACACCCAATACCGCCACTATGCGCTGCTGCTGTTTCTGCTGACACTCCTCACCCTGCTCATGGTCTACCCACTCATCCAGCAAATCGCCGCCGCCTTCCTCGACAAAGGCCGCCCCTCTCTCTACTGGCTCAGCAGCGTCCTATCCGACGCCACTTTCCGCTCCCAGCTTATCACCTCCCTCGCCCTGGGCCTGACCGTCACGCTCCTCTGCAATCTCATCGCTTTCCCGCTTGCACTGATCGCCGCCCGTTTCGATTTCCGTGGCAAAACCCTCCTCGCCGCACTCGTCCTCGTCCCCATGGTCCTCCCCCCCTTCGTCGGCGCCATCGGCATGAAACAGCTTCTGGGCACCTTCGGCTCACTGACCATCCTCCTCCAACACCTCCACCTCCTCTCCCCTCACGAAGGCATCAACTGGCTCGCCCGTGGCGGCTTCTGGGCACTCGCCGCCCTCATCTCGCTGGGCCTCTACCCCATCGCCTACCTCAACCTCCAGGCCGCCCTTGCCAACATCGACCCCGCCATGCTCGAAGCCGCCCAGAACCTCGGCGGAAAGCGATTCGCCAATTTTCGCCGCATCACTCTCCCCCTCGCTATGCCCGGCATCTTCGCAGGCTCTACCATCATCTTCATCTGGGCCTTCACCGAGCTCGGCACCCCGCTGCTGCTCGACTACCGCCGCGTCGTCTCTCGCTCGATCTGGGACGATCTCGCACAAACCGTCAGCGCCACCAGCGACAACAGCCGCGCTTTTGCCAAAGTCGTACTCGTCCTGGTCGTCAGCGTCTCCGCCTACATCGTCGGCAAACTCACCCTCGGCCGCACCAGCCACGCCATGACCGCCAAAGCCACCGTCGGCTCCACCACTCGCCAACTCTCCTTTTCCAAAGGCCTCTTAGCCGCCATCCCTTTCATTCTCATCACCGGTTTAGCCGTGCTCCCGCATCTCACTGTCGTCCTCTACAGTTTCACCGCTATCGCCAGCGAACCCGCTCGCGGCTGGGGCTCGCCCGACATTTTCGGCTGGTACCGTTCCGTGCTCCCCTCCCGTTACACCCTCGCCGGTTACGCCGCCGTCTTCGGCAAACCCGAAATCTTCCAATCCATTCTCAACTCCATCAAATACGCCAGCATCGCCACACTTCTGAACATGTTCCTCGGCATCGCCATCGCCTGGACCGTCATCCGCACCCGCATCAAAGGCCGCCTCCTGCTCGACTCCATCGCCATGCTCCCCCTCGCCGTCCCCGGCCTTGTCATGGCCTTCGCCTTCGTCGCCGTCCTACGTCAGTTCGGCCTACGCTGGATCATCGAAACTTCACCCATCTACGTCCTGGTCATCGCCTACATGGTCCGACGAATGCCCTACCTCGTCCGCTCCGTCGCCGGCGGATTGCAGCAGACTTCCGTCACCCTCGAAGAAGCCGCCGCCAATCTCGGCGCCTCCCCCCTTCGCGTCCTCCGAAAAATCACCCTCCCCTTAATCCTCGCCAACCTCATCGCCGGCGGCATTCTCACCTTCGCCTTCTCCATGCTCGAAGTCAGCGACTCCCTCATCCTCGCCCAATATCCCCAGCACTTCCCCATCACCAAAATGATTTACGTCCTCGGCTCCGACACCTCCGGCCCCACCAACGTCCGCGACGCCTGCTCCCTCGGCGTCCTGGCCATGATGCTCCTCATCCTCACCATGACCTCCGCCGCCCTGCTCATGGGCAAAAAGCTCGGCACCATCTTCCGCGCAACGTGAACGAAGAAGCCAGAAGCTAGAAGCCAGTAGCCAGTAGCCAGAAGGTTTCAAGCTCACAGCTTGTTCAAACCTTCCGACTGCTGGCTTCCAGCTTCTGGCTTCTGGCTTTTTTTACGATTGTCCTTCAAACGCCATCTTAATCGACCGGCTCTGCGCCTTGCGGAGACGGCGACGCTTCTTCTCGCTGGGTTTTTCGTAATAGCTCACACGCTTCATATCCTTGATGAGCCCTTCTTTTTCGCAGAGCTTCTTGAAGCGGCGGAGCATCTGGTCGACCGTCTCATTGCCACGGGACTTCACTTTGATCATGTGTCACTTGCCTTTGCCTGCCGGTGACGGGCGGCCAACACCGCGCACACCGCTATAATACTTGCTGTCAGACCGGTGACGTTGGCGTCAGAACCCGGTTCCCTCGGCCATCTCAAGCCCGAGGACTGAATCGCGTAGTATAACAATGTGCCGCCCTGAATCAAGCCCCCTCCTTCACAGGGGGCATGACACAAAAACGCAAGTAGCGCCCCCGCTTTGCGGGGTGGCAGGAATGCCCCTCGCCAAAGTTTAGCCGCGAGCCGGCGGAAGAGAACTTAACCTCATGTAACACAAGAGCTTACAAAATATCTTATCCCCCGCATAGTCCAGATTCCGCCCAACCCAATAATTCGCCATAACGTATGACCGCTATCACGCACTTTTTCATCGGCTCTCTCGGGATAGGTGGAGGTCTGCTTGCCTATTGGCTGCGTCTCGCTTTCGAGCGTGAACGCCGCCACGCCGAGCAACTGGCGCAAGCCAAAGCCTCCGCCGAGCAGGCCAACAGGGCCAAGGACCATTTTCTTGCCGTGCTGAGCCACGAGCTTCGCACACCACTCACGCCGATACTCACCACAGCCGCCCTGATGGAGCAGGACGCCGCTCTACCCGAGCCACTGCGAAACGACATCAAACTGATCCGCCGGAACGTCGAGTTGGAAGCGAAGCTGATCGACGACCTGCTGGACGTCACGCGGATTGGCCGCGGGAAAATCGAGTTGGACCGCAAGCCCGTGCTGCTGCGTGACGTCCTGGAGCACGCGGTGGAAGTCTGCCGATCGGACATGGACGCCCGTCACGTCGAGTTCGGCGTAGATCTTGGCGGCACCGGAGACATTCTGATCCTCGCCGACGCCGCACGATTGCAGCAGGCAATTTGGAATCTGCTCAAAAACGCGATCAAGTTCACGCCACCCGGCGGTTGCGTCGGTATTCGCGTCCGCAGTCCCTCCCCTGACGACGCCTTCGTGCTCATCGAAATCAACGACAGTGGCGTAGGCGTCGCCCCCGACGTACTCCCTCGCCTGTTTTCCCCCTTCGAGCAGGGCAGCGCCGACATCACCCGCCAATTCGGCGGCCTCGGCCTCGGCCTCACCATCACCAAGGGCCTCATCGATATGCACGGCGGATGTATCACCCTCCACAGCGACGGCAAAGGCAAAGGCACCTCCGTCCGCATCCAACTCCCAATTTATTCCCTGCCTCCGTCAGCCCCCGGCTCTGCCGGGGGTTCGCTCGCTGAAGCCAGTGTCGATAATCGCGAGGCAAACTCCCAGCAGAACCAAGAGCCGACGGCCAAACGAATCCTGCTCGTCGAAGACCACCTCGACACCGCGAATGTCCTGCACCGCGTGCTCACCGCCGAAGGCCACCAGGTCGCCATCACCGGCAACATGGCCGCCGCTCTGGAAATGCTCTCCGCCAACCCTTACGATCTGCTCATCAGCGACTTGGGCCTCCCCAACGGCAGCGGCATCGATCTGATGCTCGAAACTCGCCGCAGAGGACTTACGATCCCAGCCATCGCCCTCTCAGGTTACGGCCAGGAGGAAGACATTCAACGCAGCAAAAACGCCGGCTTTCTCCTCCACCTGACCAAGCCCGTCAGCATCGATCGGCTCACCGATGCGATCCGCACCGTGAAGAAGCCAGAAGCCAGAAGCCAGTAGCCAGAAGGTTTCGAGCTTTCGGCTTCTTCAAACCTTCTGGCTACTGGCTTCAGGCTTCTTCATCGAGGTATCCGCCTCATGCTTCCATTGCCCTCCACGCGTTTCGTCCCGCACCGCTACATCATGGCCCTGGTGTTCGTCGGCGTTGCGACGGCTCTTGGCCTGATCTTTCAGTCCGAACTCAGCGATCATGCCCTTTTCATCACTTTCTTCCCCGCCGTCATGTTTGCCGCCATTTACGGCGGCGTAGGCCCCGGCCTCATCGCCACCTTCCTCTCCGCTACGCTCACCGATTTCCTCTTCCTCGCTCCAACCGGTATTCTGAATCTCAACAACAAACCGAACATGATCGGTCTGGTGCTCTTCCTCCTCTCCGGCTCCATGATCTCCATCCTGATCCACATCATGCAGCAAGCTCGCGAACGCTCACGTCGAGTCGTAGCCCAAGCCAGTCTTGTCGACCAGCATCTCCAGGCGCAGCAGGCCGCGAACCGTCATACCGAAATCACCCACGGCATCAATCGCATTCTCAACGCAGCCATCGCCAATCACACGGAGTTGGAGCTCGGTCGCATCTGCCTCGAAGTCGCCGAAAAAGTCACACAGAGCCGCTTCGGATTCATCGGCGAAATCAACCACATCACCGGTCGAATGGACGACATTGCCATCAGCGATCCGGGCTGGGACGCTTGTCGTGTGAAGGATCCGCAGGGCCATCACAAAAACGGCCTCAGCGACCTCCCCATCCACGGCCTCTACGGCCGAATCCTCCAAAACGGCAAAGCACTCCTCACCAACCAGCCTGCCGACCATCCCGACAGCGCCGGCACGCCGCCGGGGCATCCCGTACTCCAATCGTTCCTGGGCGTACCGCTCATCCATAACGGCAAAACCATCGGACTGATCGCCCTCGCCAACCGCGAAGGCGGATACGCCCAGGAACAACTCGAAGACCTCGATACGCTGGCCGTCGCCATGGTCCAGGCTTTCATGCGACATCGCGCAGAGGCTGCTCTGCTCCAGAGCGAACAACGCCTCGCTCTGGCGCTCAAGACCGGCAGCGGCGTTTGGGACCGGAACCTCGATACCAACGGGGCGTGGTGGTCGCCGGAACTCTATGAACTCTGGGGCATGCCTCCCGGTACGCCACTTCGCCTGGAAAAAATCATGGAAAATGTTCATCCCAGCGACCGCGAATTTTTCCGTCGGCAATCCACCAAGGCCATCGAAGAGGGCAGAGAATTTCTCATGGAGTTCCGACTCCATCATCCGGTCCATGGCCTGCGCTGGCTCAAAAGCCACGGGCGCACACTCTGCGACGCCAACGGACGTGCTACTCGCATGGCCGGCATCGTCCAAGACATCACTGGCCGAAAAGCCGCCGAAGAAGCCCTCCAACTCTCCGAAGAAAAATTCTCCAAGGCCTTCGACGGTAACCCCGCCGCCATCGCTCTCCTACGCTTCGAAAATAGTCTATTTCTCGATGTCAACAACACTTGGCTGGCGCTCTTCGACTATCGGCGGGAAGAAATCATCGGACAACTCATCTCCGACCTGCATATGTGGCCCGCAAGTTCCTCACGACGAGAGGACTGCTTCCAGGAACTGGACAAAAAAGGCTCCGTCACCGGCTGGGAGCAGGCCTTCCACAAGAAAAACGGCGATGTCTTTATCTCGCAGCTCTCGGCGCAAGTCCTCAATATCCACGGCGACAAGATGGTCCTCGCCACGATACTCGACATCACCGATCGCAAACTCGCCGAAGCGGCCCTCGAACGCCGCGTGGCGGAAATCGACCGTCTCAACCGCACGCTCAAAGCCCTCAGCGACAGCCGACTGGCATTGAATCGTATCAACGATGAAAGCCAGTACCTGGCCGAGGTTTGCCGCATCATTATCGAAGACTGCGGCCACGTCGCGGTCTGGATCGGTCTGGCTCAAAATGATCCCGCCAAGTCGATCCGGCCCGCGGCGTTCTCCGGCCTGGAACGAGAATTTCTCGACGGCCTGCAACTTTCATGGGACAACACACCTCACGGACACGGCCCCACCGGCACCGCCGTCCGCACGGGAAAAGTCTGTATCTGCCGATACATGCGGAGCGGGGCTCATTATGCCATCTGGCCCGACGAAGCCATCAGCCGCGGTTGCCGTTCCGCCATCGCTTTTCCCTTGCTCCGCGAAGATCGCGCCTTTGGTGCGCTGACCATCTACTCGCGTCAGGAAGACTCCTTCTCCACCAACGAAGTTGAACTTCTCTCGGAGCTCACCGAAGACCTCGCTCGCGGATTCGACACTTTCCAGCTTCGCCATGAAAAAACGCTCGCCGACGACGAATTGCGACGCGCCAAGGAAGCAGCCGAGGAAGCCAACAAAGCCAAAGATCATTTCCTCGCCGTGCTCAGTCACGAGTTGCGAACGCCCATGACGCCGGTGCTCACCACCACCGGCCTGCTCCAGCGGGACCCCGATTTCCCCGACCGTTACCGCGAGGACCTCCACTCCATCGAGCGCAACGTCCAATTGGAAGCGAGGCTCATCGACGATCTTCTGGACGTCACCCGCATCAGCCGCGGCAAAATCGAACTCGATCGCAAACCCGTCCCGCTACGCCAGATCATCACGCATGCCGTCGACGTCTGCGACGCCGACATCCAGGCGAGGCAACTGGTCTTCGGCGTCGATTTCGGAAACGCCGACTCCTGCCTCGTTTTCGCCGACGCCGCCCGGCTGCAGCAGGTCTTCTGGAATCTCCTCAAAAACGCCATCAAGTTCACCTCGCACGGAGGTTACGTCAGCATTCAATGCCACAGCGATCATGACCATGTCGTGGTGGAAGTCAACGACAACGGCGTAGGCATCGAGCCGCACAAAATCCCGCGATTGTTCAACGCCTTCGAGCAGGGCGGCGTCGACATCACACGCCAGTTCGGAGGCCTGGGACTCGGACTCACCATCACCAAGGGCATCGTCGAAATGCACGGCGGCTCCATCACCGCCGAAAGCCAGGGCAAAGGACGCGGCGCATCCTTCCGCGTTCGTCTCCCAGTTTTTTCCCAACCCCTCTCCGAAATCCACGGCTCCTCGCCCACCCATCCCCAATCCCCACTCAAACCCGCCAAATCCCTCCGCATCCTCCTGGTCGAAGACAACGGTGACACGCTCCGCGTCATGCAACGTCTGCTCGTCACCGACGGCCACAACGTCGTCACTGCCAGCGACCTGACCACCGCGCTCGACGCCCTCGCCGTCGCCACTTTCGACCTTCTGATCAGCGACCTGGGCCTCCCCGACGGCAGCGGCATCGACCTGATGAACGAAATACGACGCCGCAATCTCAACCTCCCCGCCATCGCCCTCTCCGGCTACGGCCAGGAAGAAGACGTCCGCCGCAGCCAACAAGCAGGCTTCCTCCTACACCTCACCAAACCCACCAGCATCGAACGCCTCGCAGAAGCAATCAATGCCATCAACAGTCAGTAGTGAACGTGAGTTCGACGGAACGAAGAGTAAAAAGAAGTTAAAAGTTAAAAGGTAGTGGCCTGCCCACATCCTCGCAAATAGTGGGCACTTCACCAGAGCCTTTGGGCCCCCTTTTCACTTTTCACTTTTACCTTTTAACTTCCTTTTATTCTTTTACTCTTTTACTCTTTAAACCTTTGCCTTCAATCATTCGGCTCCAAAAACCACCCCTTGACCGGATTAGGCAGCGCCGACGACGGCTTATACGCCACCCCATCAATCTGCGCAATCGCCCAAAGGCAACTTTCGCCAATCACATTCCCCGCCTCCTCACCCGCAACCCGCGTCAACGTCCCCTTGGCTCCCTTATCCCGCATCCGTCCCAACGCAATCGCGCTCATCGCCCGCACTTCCACCGCCTCCGGATTCAGAAGATTATTATCCGCAACACGCCCGGCAAGTTCCCGCGACAACCCCGCATCCACTTTCCCTTCATGCAACCCTCCCAGCGCCCAGATCGCCCCCATCCGCGCCTCCACTCCCGCGGGCGCCCCTTTAGGCACGAACTTCCTCATAAAACCATCCGCCTCCGCGTACCGTTGCAATCCAAGATTCTGCAGCAACTGCGAGAGCTCGATGTTATTCGCGATGTACGCCTTGGCCGTCCAAGTCTTGGTTTTGGCGGGATCATGGGAAGTCGCGAAGACCGCCTTCGCCCGATCATATTGCACCGCCAGCGTATCCGTCACCGGATGATCCCCCGTCGCGAGTCGCCTGAGCCCGATCACCGCCGCCAATCGCACCGGCGCATCGGGCGACTCGAGCAACTGCACCAGCCGATCCCTCGCCGAATTCTCATGCAACGTCCCCACAATCAAGCACCCCTGCTCCTGAGCATGCCGCCCCGCCATCAAGGCCGTCTTCGCCGCCGCCCGCACCGCAGGCCGCCATTCCGCTACACGCAACAGAGCAGCGGTCTGCGGCTCACGCGGCAACTCCGCCTTCATATCCAGATCAATCAGCGCCTCGCGCGCCGCCGCTCGCACCGCCGGCGAATCATCATCCAGCAACTTCCCCAACACCGCCACAGGCTCCCCCCCCCCAAAACACACTGAGAGAAACAACACATCGACCGCGATTCGACGCACCGATATATCCGCATTCGCCGCGAGTTTCACCGCAAGTGTCCTGAGCACCCACGGCTTATCGTCCCACAACTTTTTCGCCGCCATCGCCGCCACCGCCGGTTCAGCATCTCCCGCCAACCTGTAGAGAGCCCTCGCAACAGGCCCGTTCTCTATCCCTACCGACACCGGCAACATCGCCGCCGCCAGTAAACGATCCTCAGCACTTTTCCCCACCACAAACGCATCCGCAAAATCGCCCAGATCGTCCTCCGGACGTCCCGTCGGATATTTCGAGATCGCCTTTGCCGCCGTAAGCCGCAACGCAATCGGCCGCCGCTTATCCGCCACCACCGCCTTAAGCACATCCATCCCGCCCGGCGTCATCGTCTCCCCCATCGCTTGCATCGCCGACGCCACCGCCTGATCCGCCGCCCCCCCCCCAGTTCCCCCCCCCGTCCCCTTTTTCACACGATCAATCCACATCATCCCCGCTTCGTACAATTTCCATTTCGCCAGCACCGGGTCCGCCACCATCATCAACTCCGGCGATCCCTTCTCCGCCCTCGCCAAAATCGCCGGACCGTACGCCATGGCTCCCAGCGCATCGAGCGCCCTGATCGCCGCGGCATGAATCGCCACCGGCTGCTTATCATCCCCCACCAACGCCTGAATCTTCCCCGCAAGCCCTTCCAACCCCGTCATGCCCTGCAACTTCGCCTGCACAACCGCATCCAGCGCATTCATCCGCATCTCCGGCTCCGCCCGATCCAACGCCGCCGACCACAACTCCTTCAACCTCGGATCAAAAACCTTCACCCGCGCCGTCCCCGTCACCCCCGGATCCACCAACATCGGCGTATCAATCCCATGATCCACACCCCCCGCCCAAGCGACCGCACCACACAGGCCCACCCCCACCATCACTGCCACTCGCATCCATTGCTTCATATCTGCAACCAATAATTAAAAATCGAAAATCGAAAATCACTGTGGGCGGGTCAGCCGCCACGTCTGAATCCACAGCACCACCGCCGCCAACGCAATCAATCCGCCCATCAGGTACCAATTGAACGGCACCAACTGGTAATCATCAAATCCCGGCGTCCGAATCAGCGACAACGCCGTCGCCAGCGGATTGAACCGCAGCACCGCCTCCACCGCCGCCCGCGAAAACGGCGACCCACGCCCCAGCCAAAACAGCAACGTCCCACCGCACAGTCCCACCAGCACCGTATAACACGTCGCCGTCGCCCCCGTCGTCCGCTGGAACAAACTGCTGATCGCCGCCGAAATCATCACGCCCATGATGCTCGTGAGCACCACGGTGATGAGCACATCCAGCAGACGTGCGACCTGGGTCTCATCGATCAGAACAAGCACCACATAGGCGGGCAGCGTTGCCAGCAGGAGCAGGACCAGTGTGCGCGCGGCGCTCATGAGTTTGCCGGTGACGATCGTGAAGGCTGACAGCGGCGTCATTTTGAGCAGCGTCCATCCGCCGCTTTCGCGCTCGCTTGAGATCGCTCCTGCCGCCAGCGCCGGCGAGAGCAGCACGACCACTGACATTTGCAGGATGACGATGATGCCGCCGAGGATTTCGACGTTCCATGCGATCGTGAAGACCGTGGTCGCCAGCATCAGCCCGAGCGAGACCACCAGGCAAATCCCGAAAAATCGCATCATCCAGTGCGGCCGCCCGAACTTCTGCGAACGAAAATCCTTCACCATCACAGGATTTGTCAGCGGACCGATCAGCTTCGATCGCCGCTGCGGATCGAAGAACCACAGATACATGATCCGCCGATAAAACTTCACGCCCATCGAACGATCGTCCGTGATCTTCCCCGCCGCGTGACTGCGATCAAACAAACGATAATTCAGCTTCATCACCGTCAACGGCACAAACACCGCGATCACCAGCAACGCCCACACCACATACCGAAACATCTCGCTCGACGGCCCCATCACGCCCTGCGCCCCCACGCTCTTGTGCCCCAGCAGTTCCATCATCGCCGGCGCCGGCGACAGACACGAAAACGTCCCGACCATCTCCGCAAGCACCGGCGAAACCTGACCCTGCACAAACCACTGCGGAATCAGCGGAATTATCGTCAAAAACAACACCGCTCCATACGTATACCGAAGCGCCCCCTCCGCCGACTGCGACACCGTGCTCACATACAACGCCACCACCGAATACTCGATCGCCACCAAAAGCAATATCGCATACACATGCATCAACTGCGGCACCCCCACCCCGCCCATCGCATAACACGCCGCCGCCGCCGGCACGCTCAAACACATCAGCAAAATCACAAAACCCACCGACGCCACCAGCTTCCCCACAAAAATCGACCACGGCGTCAACGGCGAATTCAGCAGCAACTCCAACGTCCGCTGCTGTTTCTCCCGCACCACCGCCGACGCCGGAAATATCGGCGCCAACAACACCAAACTCGCCAGCAACCCATACCCAAACAACCGCAGCACCGCCTGCGCCTGCTCCCCACTGATATTCGCCCGCCCCGACTCCGGCCACCGCAGCACCACCAGCACCGCCAGCACCGCCGTCAACACCACCTGCGCCGCAAACGCCCGCCGCGTCCGCAACAACCCAATCAACTCACGCTGGATAATCGGATTCATCAACTCTTCCCAGTTAGAGATTGCGATAGACTTCCCGGCGATGACCAACGTCAACGATGAGAACCACATCCGAGTTTACGTTTGAGCTGGGCGTGCGAAATGGTACGAAGCTTCCCATCCCGCCATTTTTCCAACGTGGCGGACGCGAGATCGCTGTCTTGCTGATCTTGTTCTGTCAGTCTCTGAAATTTTCGAAATTCCGCCTTCGGAACGAGAACGAATTCCTGCCCATTCATTTTCAGCGTGGCATGGACCATAAATCACCTCAACAACTATTGTAGCACAAGTGACGAGAACGAAGACAAAGGTTTTGAATCATCTCACCACCGCCGCGCTGGACATCCGATCCCCACTGCCGCCCTCATCATGCTTCGTCACCTCCAGGAACGCATCCTCCAGATCCTGATGCACCTCGCGGAACTGCGTCACCTTCACCCCCTGGCCCACCAACTGCGACAAAAACGCACTGAGCGCCTCATCGCTCGCCGCCGTGCGAACCCGCAGCGTCGATTCCTCCTCCGCATGCGTAATCTCATCCGCCGCATCAAATGCCTTCTTCGCCAAAGACTCGCACTTCGCCATATCTTTTCCCATCAGCAGTTGAATCTCAATCGACCGCCGCTGCCGAATCCCCCGCATGATCTGTTCCAATGGCCCAAACGCCCGTAACTGCCCCTTCGTAATAATCGCCACCGTATCGCAAATCCGCGATAATTCCGGCAAAATATGGCTCGTCACAATCAACGTCTTGCCCGACTGCGCCAGCCGCAACAATATCTGCCGCATCTCCACCCGCGCCGTCGGATCCAGCCCATTCGCCGGCTCATCCAGAATCAACACCGGCGGATCATGCAAAAGCGTCCTGGCAATCCCCACCCGCTGCTTCATCCCATGCGAGAGCGAATCCACAAACCGATCCCGCATATACCCGCTCCCCGTCACCTCCATCACCACCTCGATCCGCTTCACGCGTTCCTTGCGCGGAATCTTGTACGCCGCCCCAAAGAAATCCAGATATTCCCGCACCCGCATATTATCATACGACCCGAACACATCCGGCATATATCCCACCAGCCGCTTCACCTTCCGCGCATCGGCCACGCAGTCCACACCCGCCACGCTCGCACTCCCCGACGTCGGACGCGACAATCCCACCAATATCTTAATCGTCGTCGTCTTCCCCGCCCCATTCGGCCCGATGAACCCCAAAATATGCCCACGTTGCACCGATATATTCAACCGTTCCAGTGCCACAAAACTGCCGTAACTCTTCGTCAATTCCCGCGTCTCAACCACTACATCACTCATATCCGTTTCCAGTTTCAAGCTTCCTGCAAATCGAAAATTGTAAATCGAAAATCACCCTTACTCCATGCGTCCGCTCACCGTCAAAGTCATCCCCCCCAACTCCCACACGCTATTCGCCCCTTCCTTGCCGGCGCTCACTTCCAGCCCCACCAGCATCCCTCCATTCGCATCCACCGGCAAATCCTCCCCACCAATCTCCACCTCAATCGGCTGGATCGGCCCCTGTACTCTCGTACCCAAATATCTAAAATCCTTCGCACTCCGCGCACCAGGCATCGGCACAAACACCTGCACCGTGCGATCCGGCGCACTCAAACTCACCTTCAACTTCGCCTTCTCCACCCGCATCCCCGCCACCGCCGACGGCAACTCAAATCGCACAATCGCCGTCGCCTCGCCCGGCACCTTGTCCATGAACTTCCCCGTCCGATCGTCGTACACCGTATTCGTCTGACCAGCAATACGATAATTGCTGATCCGCATGAATCCCGACGGCACAACAATCGCCCCCTTCTCCACCGGCCGTTCCAACACCACCGGCACCGCCACCAACGTCCACTCACGCCGCACCGCCCGCTCCTTCCCGCTCATCTCCACCTCCACCCCAGCCCCCATCCCCTCCACCCACGCATACATCGTCCCCTCCCCCCCTCCTCCCGCCTCACGCGGCGACGCCGCCAGAATCGACTCCATCGCCTTGGTCCGTTCCGCCCGCTCATGCGTGATGATCCCA
>WQYP01000117.1 GCA_009781185.1 Phycisphaerales bacterium
ACTACCCGTAAAAAACGCGAATGGTTACACGAAAATTTCTTTCTCAGGCACGCCTGCCTCCATCAGAGCCGCAACTTTCAGGGCATGAATCTGCAAGATAAAGGCTGCGGTCTTCTTGACGTTTGCACGGCCTGCCAGTGCGATTCCACCCAGAGCGGCAAGGCCCATGATCGCCCAACCAATGGGGCCACACAGGAAGGCGACTAAGGCTCCAACTCCTGCTGCTGCCCCCGTGTAGACGGCGAAGGGTAAAGTCAGACCGAAGAAACCGGCAACTGTCTTGATTGTCACGGCCATCGTCGTGTAGAACGCGAAGCCAGAGAAATAAGCCGTCGCCGCCAACGCGGTCAACGCCGACCGTCCGACGAGCAATGCAAGAGCCGCCTTGTCCTTGATCCGTCCGTTGGGATCGATCTGCTCAAGCAACTCACTTCGCTGGGCCGAGGTTAGCTTGTCCCAGAGTTGGGAAAACATCTGCTTATGGAGGCCTCTTTCGAGGACGAAGGCTGGCCCGCTGAGTATCGTGTCAACGTTTGCGTTGGACGCAACCCAAGTCGCCAACTCATGGTAATTGAGCTTCGACTCATTCCTGAAGGGGTACGTAAGGATGTTGCTCGAAATCCAAAGGGCCTCCTTCTGAATATTCCGCACGTCCTGGCTCCTGCCGTTGAGGGCGCTGAGACCGGCATTCTCTTTCACCATCTCCAAACTCTTCATGAGCGAGAGTCTGGCCTCGTCCGGGAGGGCATTGAGGAACTCATAAAGATGATCGGCTCCCCATGTTTCCTTTGGTTTGACGAACGGGACTGCCTGACCGATCGAGGATGCCAGAACGATCGGCTTACTGCCATTGGTGCCGACGGAGCACCCGACTGACAAAGCCAAGACCCCTCCAGCGGTTGCCGCGAGGAAATTCCGGCGGCTTATCTTCGTGATACCTTCTGTAGATTTGCTGTTCTCTCCTGAGTCAACGGTATTCGTGGGGTTACTCATACAAGTTCATCCTTTCCGTTCGTTCCATAAAAAAAGCCCGAATCCACATTGGATCCGGGCGTATCCGTTTCGTTGTTGACGGGCGGGCACGAAAAAGGGGCACTGCCTGCCGCGTCCAGTCAAGGCTCCTGCAAGAGGCCCATGCAACAACGCAAGTAAACAGCGCCCGAAAGCGCGTTTGCGAAGTTGCATGGGGAACATTTGAATCTTGCAGGATTTTGACTGTTCCCAAGTTACAACGCCAACCTATGCGATGGCGTTTTTGTTTTTACTACGGCGGTGAGTTCCTCCATTAAGGTCAACCGGAATCAGCCGGGGCGCATCTGCTCCACGGCACGAACACGCATTTTACATCTACGTCAGCCAATGCCAAGCCCCCGCTCCAGCGCAAAACTACCGGCAACAGCCCCGGCGTTTAAATAACGCATCAAAATGCGTCATAATATGTGGTGGAAACCTTAGCGGTTTCGTGAGTGGCCCGGCGTCCGCCGAGGCCGTTTTTTACCCATTTTTCGTACTTTTACCGCCCTTTGAGGGCAAAGGAGACTCCATGCCTCTTTCTATCAACGTCGGTCTTTCGCGAAAGGCCAGCAAGGACTATCAGAGCACCGGGTACAGTATCAACGTCACCGCCGAACTCGATCAATCGCTGCTCGCGAAGCCCGGTGAGTTGCAGGCGCAGATCGACGGGCTGTATGCGCAGGCCGAAGACGCCATCAACCGTCAGGTGAAGACACATACTTCCGCGAGTACCATGGAGAAGGTGAACGGTGAAGGCTATCACCGCAATTCCGCCAATGGTAACGGTCATGCCAACGGCAACGGCTACACCAACGGTAACGGCCGCACCAATGGCAACGGCCACGTCGGCAACCACAACGGCGGCGGCGTCACCAAGTCGCAGGCTCGCGCAATTGAGAGCATCGCCGACCGTGCCGGTCTCGATCCTGCTCAGGAAGCCCACGATCTCTTCGGCGTATCGCTGGATGAATTGACCATCAAGCAGGCAAGCGAACTGATTGACCACCTCAAGTCGCAGGCTCCGGCACAAAACGGTCACAGTCGCCGCTGGTCTGCCGCAAGGTGATATTCCCCTTCGTTTCGTTCCCCTCTCAATGTTTCGTTTTATCCCCTGATATCTAAAGAAAAGGAGAAACCATGACCACAATGCTTGTGGATCGGCGAGCCTCTGCGCCCGCATCGGTCCCACAACGTCCGCCGAATCAGACGGCGATGCAAATCACCGGACGTCCGTATGTCAGTTATTCGCAGCTCAGCCTCATGCGGTCGTGCCCGAAGAAGTTTGAGTTTCAGTACGTTTTGAATGCCCCGAAGGATTTCCTGCCCGTCAGCCTCGTTTACGGCGGCTCCCTTCATGCCAGTTTGGAATCGTTCTACCGTGCTCGGCTGGAAGGGCTTACTCTTTCGGCGGACGAGATGAAGATCGCCTATCAACTGGCGTGGCAGGAGAACTTGGAGCAAGCAGGCGAAGGTGTGCCGGTGAAGTACGGGGCGAAGGAAGACGAAGCTGCCGTACATGCCCTTGCCGACCGCACCATTGCCGCATTCCTTGAGAGCCCGCTTGCGACGCCGAAAGGCAACGTGATCGGGATCGAGGAGGAGTTGCGGATCGTTCTGCATTCGGACCTACCGGACGTGCTTGCGAGGGTTGATCTCGTGACCAGTTCCGATGCCGCGCTGTACGTGACCGACTTCAAAACCAGCCGGAGCAAGTGGACGCCGGAGAAGGCGCAGGAGTCGAGCGAACAACTTCAGATTTACGCTTCGGCGGCGGCGGACATGGCTGAACAAATGGCGTTGCCAGTGAAGCTGGCGTTTGCGATCCTGACGAAAGCGAAGTCGCCGAAGGTCCAAATTCTGCCGGTGCCCACCGATCCCGACCGTATCGCCGCCATGACCGAATCAACGGTACAAACATGGTCCGCCATCGTCGCTGGTAACTTTTACGCCGCTCCTCACCCCATGAACTGCTCGACCTGTCCATACCGCAGTCGATGCTCCGCTTTCGGCGGCAAATAAACCAACCGCATCACCCCTCCCCCCGGGCACAGGTTTGGGACCGTCCCCCGATCGTCCCAAACCTGTAGCCCTTTCCCGATACACCGATACCAACTCAGGAGACAAAATCATGTTACGAACAAAATGGCTCCAATTTGCAGCAGTGATGTGCTGTTTCATGGCGGCTTGTCTGCCGTCCGCGCAAGCACTCACTTTCGATTCGACCTACTATTCCGTCGTGCGAGAGCGTGACGTTGCCCGCGCCCAACTCGAAACACTTCAGCAATCCAACCCCGACATCCAAAAAGTGCTCGAAGACGAGCGGAAGGCAATCGCCAGTACCCGCGAGGAACTTCGAACTGAACAACGGGCCTCCGCGAAGTGGCAAGGCATCGTTTTGTGGGGCATCCCCTTGTGCGCTTTGGTCAGCGTCCTCGCTGGGACGGCCATCGGAAGCATGGCTCGCAGAACACATGTAAAGCAGCAAATAGCGAACTCACCCCCAACGTTGGACAGGAGGGCTCGTGATGAACCCGGACGAGAATGACGTCGCCCTCGCTGTTAGACCGCAGGCCGGGAAAACATTGCACTTCATGGTTCGCTCGGTCGTGACCTGCGACCCGCAACCTCTGCCGCCGCCGGCCATGCCAGATGATTTCGATGAACTGGGTACGATGCGGAAAACAATAGCGTCGCTCGGATATTTTGCGGGCGTCGTAGAGTATCGGATCGGCCCCAACGGCTGGTTTCGTGCATGGCTTTTCACATGGCTTCGAGTCCTTCTCTTAATCGCAGTCCCCATACTCGTTCTGGCCGGAGCCGTCTGGCTTTTGGTGCCGGTGTTCATGGGACTGGTGAGCCTGTCCCAGAGCCTATCGAACATCGCACAGCACCTTGAACGTGCATGCCACAGCCTGTTCATGGCAGTCGTCTGGCTCATCGCCACCATCCTCCTCGTGGGAGCAATCGCGGCTCTTTGGCTGCTCGCCAAAGGCAAAGGTTGACCCACTCGTTGTTTTCAATCCCAAACCCCTGACCTTTTTACTTCACCCTTTTTACCCACCACAGGTGGGAAGGAGATTCTTTATGTCCATCGTCCTCATGTCACAACTCAGCAGCAGCGATTGCCGCGAGCTTGGTAACAACATTCTACCCGACGGGAAAAGCCGTGTCGTACGCCGTTGGTTACGTGATCCTCGATTGATCGCTCGGCGTTATCGTAAGGCGATCCGTCTCACACGCCCATGACCATCTCGAAACGGATTACTGTCACCTGCAATTCCCGCACGTAGTTTCCACCAATCACTAACTTCTTAACGAAAGGATTGTCCTATGTCGCATGAAATCGACACCTCCACTGGCCGAGCAGCCGTATTCGTCACCGGCACCCCCGCTTGGCACAACCTCGGCAGAACCATCGAACACGCCGCCACCAGCGCGGGCGCTATCAATCTCGCCGGCCTCAACTGGCACGTCGCCCAGTGGCCCATCAACGCCACCGACCCGGTATCTTGGCATACAACGTCCGCCCCTGACCACGTTGCCAACGTCCGCACCGACACCAGAGCGATCCTCGGTATCGTCGGCAAAGGCTACCATGTCTTCCAGAACGTCGAAGCCTTCGACTTCATGGATTCGCTGGTCGGCGACAAGCTGGCGATGTTCGAGACCGCCGGATCGCTCAAAGGCGGTCGGAAGGTCTGGATGCTTGCTCGCATCCCGAAAGAATACCGCGCCGGCCCCGACGACCTCATCAAACCATACGTCCTCCTCGTCAACTCCCACGACGGCACATCATCGCTACGTATGCTGCCGACGACGGTGCGAGTCGTCTGTCAAAACACACTCAACCTCGCGTTACGTAACGCAGGTTCCGACGGCATCGCGATCCGCCACCGCCCCAACCTCGCCGGACGTGTTAAAGAGGCCCGCGAAAAGCTCGGCATCATCGCCGCCCGCTTCGACCAATTCGACGAAGAACTCCACGCCATGCTCGCGACGCAAATGACCGGCAGACGCGTCAAACGCTACTTCGACACCCTCCTCCCCGCCGCCACCACGGATCGCGAGAAGATCAACCGCCTACAAACCCTCACGCTGTTCAATGCCAATTTCGAGAACCCGCGCAACAACCTACCCGGCATCCGCGGTACCGCATGGGCCGCATACAACGCCGTCAGCGAATGGGCCGACCATCAGCGAACCTTCCGTGGCAAGGACGACGTATCCCGCGCCGAGAACCGCCTCGCCAGCGTGTGGTTCGGCAGTTCCAACGCCATCAAACAACGAGCATACGCGCAAGCGATGGAACTGGCGGACACAAACTGAGCCAGCAGGTGTTCGTGTAGTTGAGGGCGTAAACGCAGCTTCCCCGTCCTCGCGCTTCGTCCGGCCCCAACTGTACCACGCAGTTGCAGGTCGGGCGGGCGCGGGGGCGGGATGGCGAGGAAACCGCTTTGCTTTAGCTATTGGAGAGTTCGACTCACTGGGACATGAGCATGCGTCGCAGGTCGGCCAACTGATCGACCATGCCGCCCACATCCGCCACAGAAGCCCGACAATCCCGAACCGACCCCGGCTTACGCTGATTATGCCGCCCATTTGCCGCGACACGCTTCTTACCTTCCGAACTCGTCGGGCCGGTGCTACGTTTCCACGGTTGTGTTTGGCAACAACGTTCAGCCTGCATCCGCCGCGCTTCAGGCGTCCACCGCAACTGCCGCCGGTTCGGCGACGTGCTCACCACGGGCAACTCGTTCACGAAGCTCATGCAGGCCCTCCTCCGGCTTATTCAGTTTGCTCTGTCTCGAAAAAGAATCTTTATTGCTCTGATCTTGGTATTCGACCGTCTGACTACCCCCGGCAGCCGCCACATTCTGCTGACGAATAAACGCCACATTCTTCCGGCTCGGCCCCAACCTGTAATCGCGCAAGGCCAAGGCGGACTTCCGAAATTCACTCATCAGTCTGGTCGCCGCCGCGTTGTATATTTTGACGCCTTCCAGCGTCTTTGCGGCCGAGGCTTCGGCTTGCAGAATCGCCAACCTGTGGTGACAAAGCTGCAATTGCTCGATCATCATCCTTTCGACCGGATCGGTCGGAGCGCCTGCGTCAGCAATAACCTCATCGAAAGCTTTCTTGATACCCGCATCGCAAAGGACATCCGGCTTACCAATGATGGCGGACAGACAGCCCGGCACCAGCAACTCCCTGACCATCGCCGCATCACGTTCAGTTTTCGAGGAGAAGGTTCTGGGGATAGATGGGGCGCTCGTGGATGTGGGCGGGGTTGCCTCCTTGGTCGCTGGCGGTGATGCATTCGCCCCAACGCCGTTGCGAGCTTCAGCTTCGTGCTCTTGCAGGGTCTTGTCACGTCGTTTCGGCGAACTACTACGCGGAGAGTCTTCGCCTTGTACGACAGTTTGCGATTGTTGAGATGTAGTGTCGATCATTTGGCCTCCATGCCTATTGATTCCGAGCGGCATCCTTGCCACTTTTTCAACCTTAATTTTACCATACGGCAGCACATGTCCGCGAGCGTCGTTGCGCTTGCTGTTCGTGGTTGCGACGTCAGCGGGCAGCATTCTGGCCTCATTATCGTTTCTCATCGAAGGTTCCAGTCAACTTTCACACCTTGCTTCTGCGCTTCGCATTCCACGAACCGCCGCAAGAATCCGCGATCCGTGTAGAAACCGGGGTCATGGTCCGGCAACCACACGGTCGCAAGCCTGTCGCCGAATGTCTGTTTGAGTGCCGGCAATACCTTGGCATGCACGTATTTGATCTTCTTTTCGTCAGCCCTGACGTCAGGATCCCACAGCAACACGCAACTAAGAGCGAGACGTTCCTTGTGCGTAGACGGGGTAAACGCACGACGCAGCAGTTCCGCTTGTCGCTCCGAAAAGCTCGTGCCGAACGTTGCCACCGCCATCGGCCCGAAGCTCCAAACGTCTCCGGGACCTTCGACAATCACCACCGTCCGAAACTTGCGAGCGTTATCGTAGTTGTACAATAACATGCTCTTTTTCATGTGCGGGTCCGACCACCACTTCGGTGTCGTCTTCGCTTGCTCTTTCGTCAGTTCGCCGATGTATCGGGCCTGCCATCCACGAAGCTCCCTGTTCAGGTAGATCGGTGCCACGATGCGCTCCCGTGCTAACGTGTACCTCGAATCCAAACAGTACGAGACCCCGTAAAACTTTCCCAGCATGACGGGGTCATACAGTCTGCCCGCAAGATAAGCACAAGCAGAATGCGACGGATCAAGCTGATCCAGCGGTGTACACGGACCGGGTAGCTGCGTCAGTGGAGAATCCGTGACCTTCTTACCCGGCAGAATCTTTGCTGTCGTCAAACTGGCTGGGCCTTGCAACCGCTTCCACAGTCCTTGCCGCCGCGAAGGATTCATGCAGTTCTCGTTGTAGCACACCGCCAGCCACAAGTTCAAGCGGCCCTTCGCATCACGAACGCCCCAGCGGTGATTGATGTACAAGCGTTGCCGCGTGTCCGAACAGTAAGGACAGTTCACGCAGTAATACTCGCCGGGGTTCTGTATCTGCCAGTCGTCGCGGCCCGTCGAGATATTCTTGCGGTACTCGCCGGCCATCTGCTGGCCTTCACTGCTGATATTGACCTTGCCAAAATGCCTCAACAGCAGTGTGTAAAGTGTCGGGTTCAATGGTTGTGCCATAGTTATCAAACCTCAAAATTTCCAAGATTAGTGTGTACAGTGAACGGCGGAGCAACGATACTTTGCGTGTTCGCCCTGAACTCTCGCCGAATGACCTGCCTCGCGTAAAGGGTTGGCAACGGGGCGGGCGGGAGCAGAGGCGGATTGGGAGCGGACGAGGTGTGTGGAGTGAAACAAGATCATTCTGATCGGGGAGTGAATGATTCCATCGGGGAATGAATATGGAAATGAATTTCATCTTCGTTTTCTTTACGCTCGGGACCCTATAGGCGGGAGGGGAATACCCCATCCCTATCAGGGTGGGGTATCTCCCCCTCCCTATAGGGGGGGTGTGCGCATATATATTTTGCCCCCGACTTATTGCGATAACTCATTGATTTGCAACGAATTGCATCTCTGTCGTCGCGATCCAAAAACGAGATGCGTGCCGGCGCGCATTTTTGGCGATGTAATTCCAGAAAATACAAATACTTATGTCTCATTGGTAGCGATCCGCAAAATATGTGTGCCATTTTCAAGATGCTCGCCGGCACGCATCTTCGGTGGTTGTTTTCTTCTCGCTTTGGCCGGTCTTCTTTCCTCCGGCACGCGAACCATCGCTGGCCGAACGGCCCGAGGACGAGGTTCCTTAAGCTTCGTGTTCGTCTGCATCGGCTTCCGTCGATTGTGTCGCCCTATTTACTCCGGCAGCCTCGGCCAGTTGCTCCTGCGACTGCCTCCGTATTTCCTCTTCTCGCGTTTCGTCCCGCCGCCGGTATAGCTTCTTTCGCTTGTCAGCAGGATCGGTAACTGAAATGATGAGGTTTTCATTCTGACAACGGTCAAATAGCTCTCGTGCCGTCGCCCGTGTGATCGGCTTCCTTGTGCCTGGGTTTAGAAACTGATCGGCTCGCCCGAGGATGATCGCTTTCGTTTCCGGCTCCAGTCTCGCGCAGATTTCCGCGAACGCCCACGACATCCTGATTTTCTCGCCTTCCCGATGGCATCCCCCTTCCTCGTCATTTTCACAGACAGGCACCCATATCGGCGGGCCGTTTTCGCTGATACGGCGCAGCTCCATATGAGTACTTGGGAATGATCGAGCCTCGGCGTCAAACATGATGTTGCGTGAATCTTTCACCCGCGTCAGCGTCATGATGGTATTCACGATCCGTCCCATGATGCCTGATCCGCTTCCGCGTGCCGTCACCTCTCGCATGCTGGGGTCGCCTTTCGGGTCGTGATGGAGGAGCACCACTGCCGCATCCGTGCGTTGCGCGAGATTCCGTACCTCCCGGTAGAGCCTCGCAACGGCTACTGGATCGTTTTCGTGTTCTTTGAGAAGGGGGTTGAAAAGAAGGTAGATTGGATCAATGATGGCTAAATTGAAGTTTTGAGCGTCCGCAACGATGTCGCGGGTAAGTCTTTCGATGCTCGTATCTTCGTTGATGATGCTCCGAAGCTGTATGCGCCTCCGCGCCGCCGCATAGTCGATTCTGAGAGCCTCTGCGATTAACTCGAATCTTTCGCGTGCTTCCCACTGTTCCAGTTCCAAATCAACGTATACCACATTGCCGTGCAGTACGTCGCGACCGAACCATTTCGCGTCGTCGCTCGCAACGGCTAACGCCAGAGTCATCGCGACGAACGTTTTCGAGACTTTCGATTGCCCGATCAGATTCGCGATTTGCCGTCGACGCAGCAGGCCGTCGATAACGACTTCTGGTTTCACCAGCACCGGCTCTCTCTCGTACTCATCGTTGAGCATCGGGTGTCGCTTCTCCCGTGTCAGTCGTCCAATCTTGGTCACGATTTCGCCGTATCTCACAAGGTCGCGATCTTTCAGCGTTGCGTATTGTGCAAGCAGAAATCTCTTCGCCGCCTCGATACTGCGTTCGGGGTCGAATGTCATCCGCCTCCGTACGTCGAGCCCAGTTGTTAACCACCAGCTCGCCTCGTCACACAAGTTCCCATCCTGCTCCTCCTGTTCCATCGCAGCACGTAACTCGGCATCGAACGTCTCGTTGTCGTGTATTGTGCAGTGACATGACATGCGGCACATCGCTCGCAGGAGCACCTCGAATTCACGTGACCATTCCGTGCCTTCCGGCAAGTATTGGCTCTCCGGTTCGCACACTGCCTGCGGGTACGCGATGTTCGTTTCGCCATCCTCCGTCATTGATATCGTCGGCGGATCAAATTCCACGATCGCACGCAGGGCGGCGTCATCCGCAACGCAGTCGGCGACATCGACGCTCGCCGATCCAAAAACGTTATCCATGCCATTCGCTGACGGCTCATCGGATTCGCTACAAACCGCAGCCGTATCGTCTGATTCTTCCGATGTGACCTCAGGCTGAGGGACGGTGGGTTCTTCTCTATCCTGCTCCGTGGTCTCACTCGTTGGGGACGCAGGCAGCGATGGGGTGGTGGTAAGTTCCTCTCCGCCCAGTTCCACGGTTTCACTGTCGTCGGGGCCAACTTCGGGTTGAAGATCGGTACGTTCCTCCCCGCTCAGTTCCCACCCCTGCTCCGTGGTCTCACGGTCGTCGGGCTCATCCTCCGCATACCACTCGTCGTCGTACTCGACATCAGGCTCGCCTTCGCCGCCGAATAGCCGCTCAAATCGCTCCATCGAAGCCTCCATTGCGGCTTCGCAAGCGATTTCGTATTGGAATTGCTCGAATTGCGCGCGGCGTTCCTCTTCGGTTTCGACCGGCTCGGTTTCAAGCAGAAATGCCCAGTTGGATTTGGCTGGTGGTGTTCGTGGCATTCGTCTTTGCATCATGATAGGTTGCTCCCTAGAAAAAATATAGGTACAGGTTCATCACGACTGTCGTTTTGAACCGTTTACTGATGATTTACTTATGGTTTGCGCCCTCCGTCCCCCATGTCGCCACGCAGTAACAGTCGGACGGCCTCGGCCTTCTCCGCGTCCGACAGTGGCAGACGCATGATTGACATGATCGCTTCTGTGAAATGGTTCGGATTCACTGCGCTTTTTGCTGCGCTTTGATTGCAAACACCCTGTTTTTCCCCGTTAATATTGAGGGAATGCGAGTCCCTCATCGCCCAGGTCCGCCAAGCTTCCATCGCTGGCATTAAAACCTTATCCGAAAGCGATCTGGACAAACCCACCGGCCTCCCCTTCGCCCCCACCGTCGGCCTCCTCCTCTCGCTCATGAACGGCCATGCCATCATGCATCTCGGCCAAATCCAAGTCATCCGCCGCAAACTCGGTAAACCGATCATTTTTTAAACATCCGCGCCATCAAGGAATATTGGATCAGGCGGCGATGAGGGGGGCCACGTCAGTGGGAGAGGCTGGGGCAAGGTTGAGCGAGGCCATGACGCGGTTGAGCGCATCGAGGGAGAACTGGGCAGGGGAAGTAATTTCGATGCCGATGGGATGACCGTCGGCGGCGAAATCGACGACAAGGCCGGCTTCTGCTTCACGGCTACGAACGGATTTGATGCTTGGGTCTTCAAGGTAGAGGTACCCGGCCAGAAGTTTGCCGTTGGAGTAGGATAAATGGAGATATTTGTTGCGCATCATCGGACACCTTATTCCACCGGAAAGGCGGTAATTACTATTATTATATGATCGGACGGATTGGGTTCCAAGACGATCTTCCAAGGATTGTCTTGGAATTTTGTCAGCACAATCCAACGGCCTGGGTCGGCTGCGGGGATGAGATCGGAGGCGTCTTCCAACATCAAGCGTAGATCGGTGGTGTTGAAATCGCGATGGCGCATGCGAAACAGGACATGATCGCAGAATTTCAGTTCCCAAAACCACCATTCGGGGAGATCGGGTATATGGGCATCTTGGAGTTTCATGTCAATATTCGATGAACGGCAAATTTGCCGTGTTGGTTTCGACGTAGCCGGTGCTTTCTGAGTTCTCAAGGGTGTTCTGGGACATGCCGAGGGCGGCGATGATGGAGGGGAGATCGTCGGCGACTTGGATGGGCTTGTTAGCGAGACGGCCCCAGGTGGGCTCAGCAGGGGGTTGCTTGGCGTTTTTGGTTGGGATGCCGGTGTGATAGTGGACGGTGGCGTCGGGGTCTTTCAGGCCGTGGCCGGTCAGGACGCAAGCGACTCGTTGGCGGCGGGAGATCGTGCCGTTGGCGAGCAAATCGACGAGTCCGGCGATGGTGGCGGCGGAGGCGGGCTCGCAGCCGTAACCGTGGCGGCCGATCAGGGCCTTGGCTTCCAGAATCTGTTTGTCGGTGACTTCCGCGACGATGCCGTTCATGATGTGCAGGGCTCGCAGAGCTTTCTTCAAATTGACGGGCCGGGATATTTCGATAGCGCTGGCGATGGTGTGCGGATGGTAGTTGGCGGCGTCCATCTCGGCGTAGAGTGCTTTGATTTTCTGCGAGTCGGGATTGCCGTTGTTCCACGTGACGCGAAGCTTGTTAACGACGGTATTGAGCGTATTGGCGCCGGCGGCGTTGATAATAGCCAGCCGCGGCACTTTTCGGATCAGACCCAGTGCGAGAAGTTCTTCGAACGCTTTGCCGAAGGCGGAGCAGTTCCCAAGATTCCCGCCGGGCACGACGATCCAGTCAGGGACATCCCAATTCAGGCCTTCGAGGATGCGGTACATGATGGTTTTTTGGCCTTCGAGGCGGAAGGGATTGACGGAGTTCATGAGGTAGAGCCCGAGCTGTGCGGAAACATCACGGACACGTCGGAGACATGCATCGAAATCGCCTGCGATCTGCAGTGTTTTGGCACCATAATCGAGTGCTTGTGAGAGTTTTCCGAAAGCGACTTTGCCTGAGCCGATGAAGACGATGCCCTGAAATCCGTTCTGTGCGGCGTAGAGGGCGAGTGATGCGGAAGTGTTGCCGGTGGAGGCGCAGGCGACATGTCGTGCGCCGACGATACGGGCATGGGTGAAGGCTGCGGTCATACCGTTGTCTTTGAAGGAGCCGGAGGGATTCAGCCCTTCGTACTGGAGGTAGAGCTGTCCCGGCCACATGCCGAGCTGATGCCCAAGACACTGCGCATTTTGCAAAAACGTCTGCCCTTCGCCAATCGTGCAGATCATCGCATCCGCCGCAAACGGCAGCAAATCCCGGAATCGCCACACACCGGAATGATCAAGCGGAAAGCGACGATTGTGCCAACGCTTCTCAAACTCTTTCAGCGACTTGGGCAGTTGTGCCTTGTCCCAGTCGTAGCGGATATCGAGCAGTTCGCCGCATTTCTGACAGCCGGTGAGGGTCTGGCCGATGTCGTAGGTGGCGTTGCATGCGGGACTGAGACATTGTTGATGAGCGATCGTTTTCATAATGGAAGATTGTAACGGGAAAATTCGAAGTTCGAAATCACTACTGTCCGGTTAAATCGCTCGATTCGCGGAAGGTCAGTTGCGCGAAAGCCATCACGAGAAACGGGTCCCAGCAGCGGAACCGCCGAGCTCGCCGATTGCCTTGATAACGTGCCACGCATTGTGCGAATTCGTGCCTGGGCAGGAACTCCATGAGTTGCGAAAAAATCAGTGGTCCCGAATGCATAAGTCCGCCCTTTCCGCCATGTGGCGG
>WQYP01000118.1 GCA_009781185.1 Phycisphaerales bacterium
CCGGCGCCCCGGGCTCTGGGTGTCGTGGCGGCTTGGGGGGGGCGCGGGGGGGGGGGGGGTGTGGCTGTTGTTGTGGCATTTCGGCGAAAAAGGGAAAGGGGGGGGGGGGGGGGGGGGTTCGGGGTCGTGAACGTCGATGGCGGCACCGGCGATCCGCCTGGTTTTCAGAGCGGCCGCAAGGGCGTGAGCGTTGACCACTTCACCGCGGGAGGTATTCACGAAAATCGCGCTGGACTTCATTTGCGAAAAGGCCACGGCATCCACAAGGCGATAGTTCAAATTGTTGGGCTGATGATTAACGTGGACGGTGAGAACATCCGCATTTTTATAAAGCTCGGCCTTCGAGACGTTTTGAGCGGGATAGTCGATGTGTGCGGAGACGTCGACGAGATCGTTGTAAATAACATTCATTTCCATCGCCCAGGCGATCTTGCCCACGCCACGTCCAATGCGGCCCATGCCGAGAATGCCCATGGTTTTGCCGGAGAGCTCCAGTCCGCGAATCTTTTTGCGGTAAGAATGAAACTGCTCCTCCGAGATCGGTTCCTTCACGTTCACGATCGGACGGGCGAGAGCGAAGATCAAATTGAAAACATATTCGCACACGGCTCGGGTGTTGGCGGTCGGAGTGGAAAGAACTTCAATATTGCGTCTGCGGCAAGCAGGCAGGTCAATGTTATCCAGCCCAACCCCAGCGCGACCGACAACCTTCAGCTTCGGCGCCAACGCCAACAGCGAATCGTTGACCAGAGTATACGTGCGAACAATCAGACCGTCCGCCTGAGCCAGAGCGGCCTTCAAAGCGGCAGTATCCTGCCAGTGCGCCTCGATCACGTTGGCGTTTTCGCAGAGCCAGGCGAAAGGGACAGCTTCGAGACCTTCGGTAACGACGACGGTAGGTTTCATGACGTTCCTCCAAGGGAAACGATGATACCGGGAATAAATTCGAAATTCGAAACTCGAAATTCGAAAGAAATTCCAATGTCTAAAATTCGACATTCAAAACCTGTCTGTGGCTGTTCGTGTCTGTGGCTAATTTCCGTCGTCATTCGAATTTGGAATTTGAAATTTGTTTCGAATTTCGAATTTCGAGTTTCGAATTTCTCCAGGCGGCTGAATAGAATTCCGTGTGATCACGACCGCCGCCGAAACTTCCCGGACTGCTCCCCCTCCTTCTTCTCCTTCGCAACTGCTCGACTGGTATCGCCAGATGAGCCTGATCCGGCAGTTTGAAGTGAAATGTGCCCAGAGCTATCAGCAGCAGAAAATCGGGGGGTTTTGTCATCTGTATGCGGGGCAGGAAGCCGTTGCGGTAGGATCGCTGGCGGCGACACAACCACAGGATTACGTCATCACGGCCTATCGCGATCATGGCCACGCCATCGCCCGCGGGATGCCGCTGGCAACGCTCTTTGCGGAGCTCTACGGCAAACGGACCGGCTGCTCCCGCGGCAAGGGTGGATCCATGCACTTCTTCGACAAAAACAAAAATTTCTTCGGTGGCCATGCGATTGTGGCCAGCCATATCCCGCTGGCCGCTGGGCTGGGCTGGGCGATCAAGTCCCGCAAGGAAGATCGCGTCGTGCTCTGCTACTTCGGCGACGGCGCGATGAATCAGGGAGCGTTTCACGAGGCGATGAATCTGGCGGGGCTGCACAAACTGCCGTGTGTTTTTATCGTGGAAAACAACGGCTACGGCATGGGCACGCAGGTGCAACGAGCGTCGGCAGTAACAGACCTCAAACGCCGAACCGGCGACGCCTACGGCATCCCGGGAAAACAAGTCGACGGCATGGACTGCCTGGCCATGTACCACATCACCCAAGACGCCATCGCCTATTGCCGTTCCGGTAGCGGATCGATATTTCTTGAAGCGAAAACCTATCGCTATCGCGGCCACTCCATGTCCGACCCCCAGAAGTACCGCACCAAAGAGGAAGTAGCCCATTATCAAGAGCACGATCCCATCGGACGACTGGAGAAACTGCTCAAGGAAAAGAAGTTGCTCGACACAGCGAAGATCGACGCGATCCACGCTGAGATTCACGAACTGGTCGAAGCCGCACACAAAGAAGCGGACGCCGCCCCATTTCCGTCAAAGGAAGACCTCTGGAAGGACGTTTACGCCCAACCATTTGCGTCGTATTCCGAATATGTTAATAACTAACATGCTAATATATTAATAATCGAGGTTCTCATGCCGATTCTCCAATTCCGTGAAGCGCTCAGGCAGGCGATGTGCGAAGAAATGGATCGCGATTCGGATGTGTTCCTGATGGGTGAGGAGGTTGCCCAGTACGACGGTGCGTACAAAGTTTCGCAGGGGATGCTGGCGAGGTATGGTCCGATGCGTGTGGTCGACACGCCGATTTCGGAATGCGGGTTTGCGGGTCTGGGGATTGGCGCGGCGATGGCGGGAATGCGGCCGATCGTTGAGTTCATGACATTCTCGTTTTCGCTGGTAGCGTTCGACCAGGTAGCTAACAATGCACCTAAAATGCTCTATATGTCCGGCGGCCAGTTCAAAGTACCGATCGTGTTCCGCGGCATTTCGGGACCGGGCCAGCAACTCGCGGCAACACACTCATGGTCGGTGGATGCACTCTACACACACATCCCAGGCCTGAAGGTGGCGGTACCGACGACGCCTGCGGAAGCCAAGGGGCTGCTCAAAACCGCCATCCGCGACGATGATCCGGTGATTTTCCTGGAAAACGAGTCGATGTACGCAAACAAAGGCGAAGTGCCCGACGGAGAGTTCCTGCTCCCCTTCGGCCAGGCCGACATTAAACGCCCAGGAACCGATTGCACCCTCGTCGCATGGGGCCAGGGCTGTCTGACAGCGCTAGCGGCGGCGGAGCTGCTCGAGCGAGAGCACGGCATTCACGCGGAAGTCGTCGATCCTCGAACGCTGCGCCCGCTGGATTTGCCGACGATCGTCAAGTCCGTGAAAAAAACCGGCTACTGCGTCACAGTGGAAACCGGCTACCCCACCTGCGGCGTCGGCGCCGAACTCGCAGCACTGATACACGAACACTGCTTTGACGATCTGGACAATCACGTGGTGCGTGTGGCATCGCTGGACGTGCCGATGCCGTACTCCAAACCGCTGCTGCAACAAGTGGTGCCAAACGTGCGGCGTGTGGTGGACGCGGTGAAGAAGGCAACGTATTTCTGGTCCCGTAGGGATAAAATTGTCCGGAGGTGTTAACAAAAACGGGGCCTCTCTTCCGAGAAACCTCGTTCAGCTCCCCGAAAACAACCCTCTTAGTTACCATTTTTTTTTGGAACCCGTAAATCCTTGCCGCGTGATGAGTTATGCAAGTTCGTCAATTATTAGAGCATTTTTCATGTGGTCTTGGCGTAATGACATGCGCAGGAAGCGAGAGCCAAAGCCCCGCATTGCCATGCGGGGCTCCAAAACGCTACGGGCGAGTGAAAAATGCTCTAACTCGCGATAGGCAGGCTCGACCGGAGGATGCCGTCAGCATAGAAGAGGAAGTCCGAAGTTCATATCTGCTGGAATACCACGCGCGGAACATTACTTATGTTGGAGTCAATAGCCGGCATGCTTGCATGCCGCTTGGTGGTAAATCGCTTCGATGTTGCGGGCGTAGCGAGGGGCGTCCATGAGTGGAGAGTTGGCCATGCGTTGGCGGAGGGTGGCGCGGAGGGCGGCGAGGCGAGGGAGATCGGTGGCGAGGGTGGTGGTGATGGTGATGAAATCGTCGGGAGTTGCGGCGGCGAGCTCGAGGAGGTCAGGAGGGGGGGTGAGGTTGAGGAGTTGGGAGTAGGTAGCGCGGGAGACGGGGGTGTTGCCGATGATGGTGGTGACGGGGACGCCCATGAAGAACGCGTCGAGGCTGGTGGTGTGGCCGTTGTAGGGGAAAGAGTCCAGGCAGATGTCGATGCGATGGTAGGTGGCGAAGTATTGCTCGGATGGGAGGAATGGGACGAAGTCGATGCGGTCGGGAGTGATGTTTCGCTGTTGGAAAAAGTGGCGGGTGCGGTCGCGGTGGGAGCCTTCATGAGCCATCATGATGAGACGTGAGCGCGGGACTTGCAAGAGGATTTTTGACCAGAGCTCGAGCGTTGGTTTGTTGATTTTGCAGAAGTTGTTGAGATTGCCGAAGGTGATGTGGCCGATCGATGCGGCGGGGAGCGGGTTGACGGGAAGATCGACATGGGGGTGGTAGCACCAGTAGGTGTCGGGCAGGCAGAGAGGGCGTTCAAAATTCGAAGTTCGAAATTCGAAATTCGAATCAAATTCCAAACTCGAAGTTCCAAGTTCCAAGCGGTCTGTGTCTGTCTGTGTTTGTCTGCGGCTAATTCCCGTCGTCATTTGAACATTTGAGTTTTGAGCTTCTTTCGAATTTCGAATTTTGAATTTCGAATTTTCCTGCGCTGGTTCGAGGTGTCGGTCGGTGATGCGGTAGTCGATGGCGGACAAACCGGTGGGGGCGGGGTAGCCGAAGAAGGAGATTTGGATCGGGGCGGGCTTGCGGGCGAAAACGAGGATGCGATTGTTGCCCATGTGCAGGGAGGTGTCGATGAGAATATCGATTTTGTCGTCGCGGATTTGCGAAGCGAGCTGGTCGTCGGTCAGGTGGCGGACGTCGAGGAAGTGGTCGGCGTGTTGGCGGAATTGCTCGGTCTGAGCGTCGGGCTTGGGCGTGTTGGAATAAATAAATGTCTCGAATTGTGATTTATCGTGGTGGGCGATGAGGGAGAAAAGGTGATAGCCGGTGAGGAATTGCATGCCGATGTAGCCGATGCGGAGACGGCGGTTTGGGGAATGACGAAATTCGAATGACGAATGACGAATCAAATCTGAATGACACATGTTCGAATGTTCGAAACCACCTGTGCCATCACCATTTTGGTCATTATTATCGTGGGGGGATTTCGAATTTCGAACATTCGAATTTGATTCGTCATTCGTCATTCGAATTTCGTCATTCATAGCGTGTCGTTCGTTGAACAGGTGATGTTCGCGGGCGATGGCTTCCTGCGTGAGGTGTGGGTGGAAATGGAGGGCGAAGAGGAGATTGCTGTGGTAGTGGTAGTCGGTGGGGGCGGCGGCGATGGCTTGGCGGTAATGGGCGATGGCGTCGTCAAGAAGGGACTGGTTCTTCAGGAGATTGGCGAGGTTGTTGTGAAGCGGTGCGGAATTGGGGGAGTAGTTGAGGGCGTTGGTGTAAATGGTGATGGCGTCGTCGAGGCGGTTGAGTTTTTCGAGGCATTTGCCGTAGGTGAGCTGGATCTCGGGGACGGTTGGGAGGGCTTCGGCAGCGAGCTTGGCTTCGGCGTCGGCTTCGATGTGGCGGTCCTGGGCGGTGTAGATTTGGCTTAGGGCGTGGTGAGCGTGCGGATGGTTGGGATTGAGGGAGAGGGCTTGATGAGCGGCGGTGGTGGCGGGGTCGAGTTGGTTGCGGCGGAGGAGGGCGAGGGCGAGGGCGGCGTGGAAATCGGCGGTCGGGGATTGGGCAATTGCGGTGATCAGGAGAGCGACGGCCTGGTCGAATTGGTCGAGGTGGCAGAGGGTGATTCCCAGGTCGCCGGCGATGATGGGGTTGTTGTTGGAGAGGCGTAGGGCGGTTTGGAGGGTGGAGGCGGCGTCGGTGAAGTGGCCGGTGGCGGTCAGGGCGATGCCGAGGTGATGATGGAACTCCGGCGAGCTGGGATTGCTGGTGAGACAGCGGCGGTAGTGAGTGATGGCTTCGTCGAATTGGTTACGAGCTTGCAGGATTGTGCCGAGGGTTAGTTGGAAGCGGGGGTCGTTTGGAGAGAGGGTGAGGGCTTCGCGAATGAACTGCTCGGCTGCGGTGTTGTCATTGGCCTGGTGGCGGAGCAGGCCGAGTAAGTGAAGGACTTCGGGTTGGTTGGGGATGCGGGCGAGGATTTGGCGGTAGAGAGATTCGGCCTGGGCGAGGCGGCCGTGGTTCTGGTGCTCGATGGCTTGTTGGAGAGCTTGGTTGACAGTCAGTGGCATCGCATGAGTTTCGAGTTTCGAGTTTCAAGTTGCAAGTGCTCGAAACTCGAAAGATTGACGGGTGCATCCTGAATGAGTGGCAATTCCGGGCGTATCCAATATTTTCCCCCACCGCCACCCCGCAAAGCGGGGTCGCTACGGACATTTTTCGGAATTGCCACTATTGGCGGATGCACCCAAGATTGACCGGGTAAAAAGTAAGCAGTGGCGGCGGAGACAATCTCATGTAATAATAATGTTCTGTCCGATTTTCAGGAGACGCTCATGTTCCGCGGGTCGATCACAGCGCTTGTCACGCCTTTCAAGAACGGCCAACTCGATCGCGCGGCTTTCGAAAAACAGATCGAGTACCAAGCGAAACACGGCACCCAGGGCATCGTTCCCGTAGGAACCACCGGCGAATCCCCAACGCTCAGCCACGAAGAGCACCACTTGGTCATAGAGATTGCTGTCAAAGCCGCGAAAGGTACCGGTATGAAGGTCATCGCCGGCACAGGATCGAACGCCACAGATGAAGCGCTCGACCTGCACGCTTTTGCCAAGAAAATTGGCGCAGACGGCGCCTTATCGGTGATTCCGTACTACAACAAGCCGACGCAGGAGGGGATGTACCGCCACTTCAAGAAACTGGCGACCGAAGTCGATCTGCCCATCGTGCTGTACAACATTCCAGGCCGCACGGGCGTGACCATGTCCAACGCCACGGTGGCGCGACTGGCGAAGGACTGCAAAAACATCGTCGGCATGAAGGAAGCCACCGGCAGCGTCGATTCCTGCAGCGAACTTTGCCGATTGACGCAGGGGATAAGGGGGGGGGGTGGGTTCACGGTCGTCTCCGGCGACGATTCGCTGACGTTGCCGATGATGAGCGTCGGCGCCGTCGGCGTGATTTCCGTAGCGACGAACGTCGTTCCCAGGCAAGTCCGCCAAATGGTCGACGCAGCCTTGGCGAACGATTTCGCCGAGGCCCGCGAAATCCACCTCCGCCACTTGGAACTCTTCAAAGCTCTCTTCATCGAAGGCAACCCCATGGGCGTCAAGACCGCGATGCAGATCTTGGGCAGAGACAGCGGCGAGATGCGCCTGCCCTGCTGCGAAGTCAGCGCCGCCACGAGGAGTACGATCCACGCCGCGCTGTTCAATCTCGGTCTGATCCAGGACAATGTAGCCTAATCTGTGTCGTTAGCCCCCGGCTTTGCTGGGGGTTCATGGCCTGTTCTTTGCAGCGTGTCAAAAGATATCGGGAGAAGGAATTTCGAGATACACCAACCGTGCCCAAAATGGCACTTCTTCTATTTAGCCGGCATGCTTGCATGCCGCTCCGCGCGGAGTCAACCGTCATCACCACCATCAACTTTCGAACGTGATTGGTATAAACATGGACAACAAGGATATTCGCAAGCATCTGCACGATTTGAGCAATGCCTTAAATGCCGCGAAAATCAACGCGTATCTTTTACGGAGGATACACGGTAATCTGGACAAGGAGGCCATTGACGGGCTGGACTCTTCGCTTTTGGAAGGGGAAAAGATCGTCGAAAAGTTCCACCGTGCCGTTTATGCGGAGATGGCCAAACAGTCGGCAGCCGCGTCATCCACGACGTAATGCCGTGTCGTTTTGACGTATTCGTGACATGATGTCGCACGTGATCCAAGTTGACGGTTATGATTGCGACGCAGACGTGTCATGCATTCGGACAAAAAGACATGTCTGGTACGCGGCTTGCCGTAAGGATCGGCAGATAGTGGGTGGGTGGGGAAAATAAGATTGCCCGGTCAGTGAGAAGGCGGCGAGGTCACTGAAGTGGAGAAGGCAGGTAGGGGGGCATGAAGGAAGGCAGGACCTATGTCACAGGCGAGCGACCACAAAATTCTGATCGTTGAGGACGATCCCAACGAACGGGCGGGTCTGCAGCGGTTGTTGTCGGAAGCTGGTTATCAAATTTCAACCGCCGATTCCGCCGACAAAGCCATGGGCTACATGGACGAGTCGATCGACTTTGTCGTGACCGACCTGCAACTCGGCGACGTCTCCGGCATGGACCTCCTCAAGCACTGGAAACTCAAACAACCCAACACGCTCTTCCTCATGATCACCGGCTACGGCTCCGTCACCACCGCCATCGAGGCGATTCGGGCCGGCGCCTATCACTACATGACCAAGCCGGTCGATCCGCAGGCGCTGTTGATCATGTTGCAAAACATGGTCCGTCAGTACGAGGAGACAGCGAAGGTCCAGGCGCTGCAGCATCGGCTCGACGAGAAGTTCAGCCTCTCGAACATCATCGGCCGTAGTCCGCAGATGCAGCGGGTCTTCGAACTGATCCGCCGGTCCGCTCAGGCGTTTTCCACGGTGCTGATCCTTGGCGAATCCGGCACCGGCAAGGAACTCGTCGCACAGGCGATCCACCAGAATTCCCCGCGTCGTGACGGCCCGTTCGTGGCGGTGAACTGCGCCGCAATGCCGGCGACATTGGTCGAATCCGAACTCTTCGGCCACGAAAAGGGCGCTTTCACCGGCGCCATCGACCGCCGCCTGGGCCGCTTCGAACAAGCCAGCGGCGGCACACTCTTCATCGACGAAATCGGAGACTTCGACGTATCGCTGCAGGTGAAACTGTTGCGTGTGATGGAAGCCCGAACAGTCACGCCCGTCGGCGGCAACAAGGAAATCAAAGTCGACACACGGGTCCTTGCCGCCACCAGCCGGGACATCCGGGACATGATGGCCAAAGGCCTCTTCCGCGAAGACCTGTACTACCGCCTGAACGTCGTCACGATCGAACTTCCCCCGCTACGGCAGCGACTCGACGACATCCCCCTCCTGGCCAAACGTTTCATGGATCGCGTCAACGAACAGAACGGCACGAAGATCACCTCGATTGCCCCCGCCGTGATCGACGCGATGCAGCAGTACAGTTGGCCGGGCAATGTGCGGGAGTTGCTCAACGTTATTGAGCGGATGATGGTCTTGGCGGACAAGCCGACGCTGGAGCCTGACGATCTCCCGTCCTACGTGAAGAATCCGTCAGCCCGGCCGACAACTGGCGTCACAGAATCTCCACGTCCTGGCGACTCCCTCAAAGCGGCAACCGCCGTTCCGGTTCCACTGGAGCAAGCGCTCGCCACGATGACGCTGGCGAGTCTGGAGGAAAAAGCCATCGCCGCGGCACTGGTCCGTTTCAACAATAACCGAACCCGTGCGGCAAGGGCTCTGGGGATCAGCGTGCGAACACTGCAGCGGAAATTAGGCACCAAGAACGCCCCCGAATCGGACGCACCAGCAAGCGAAGGCGAAGAACCTAATCCCTCCCTCAACACCCCCAAAGCGGAGAACTCGCCTGGCTCGCTGGTAAGCAGCGGCAGTTCCGGTCCGTGAGAGTGAGCCCGTTTTTCTAGACAAACCTTCCGGACTCGTAAAATTCGTTCAGAGCATTTTTCATGTGGTCGTGGCGTGATGACATGCGCAGGAAGCGAGAGCCAAAAGCCCCGCATTGCCATGCGGGGCTCCAAAACGCTACGGGCGAGTGAAAAATGCTCCAATTCGTAATGTTCGTACAATTTGTGGAGAGAGCCTTTTCATGCGATAACGGGGCTCGCAAGCCTTGTCCCCCCTCCCTCCACGAATTTTACGACTTTCACGAATTTTACGAATTTTACGCGTGGAAAGGCATTGCTCAGAAAAACGGGGCCATTCGTCCGTGAAATTCTCATATGGACTTTTTTGACTTTTGCTGAGCTGAGGGTACATTACCAATGGCGGGAGAGGACTCCATCGCAAACGCGACGGTGTTCACGACGAACATGCGCACGGCGGCGGTGGAAGAAGGAAGTCGCTTGAATCATTTTATTGTGCATTCTGAAAGCATAGGAAGGGGTCTTTCATGAGCTCGTGGGCGCGGTGTGGAATCGTAGCGGCAGTGGCGATGGCTTGTGCGATGGGAACCTCCGCGGCGAAAGCGGACGGCGGGGAGTTGTGGGTAGGAGGGGCAGGTGGCCCCACTTATGACGGCCTGTTGAACACTTTCAATCTGAGCGGCGTGACGGCCATTGCGGCAGGGTCTAACTTTACGATGGTCCTCCAGAACGGAGTAATATATACGTGGGGGGATAATATGGTTGGCCAGTTGGGGCGCGGAACTGGACTCGTCCCCTATGATGGGACCGCTGCTAGGCCGCTCGATAACCCGCCCAGTGGCACCGTGACGGCCATTGCCGCGGGAGGGACGACCTCCTTTGCAATCATGAATGGCGGCAGCTTATATGCGTGGGGGAGTAATGGTTATGGCCAGTTAGGAACTGGCTTCTCGGATTACAATCCTCATGATACGCCGACGCCGGTGCAGGACCTTTCCAGCGGCGTGACCGCTGTGGCGGTAGGATGGACTTATTGCATGGCGATTAAGGACGGCGGAGTATGGTCATGGGGAACCAACGCCAATGGCGACCGATACACGCCGACGCCGATGAGTACGCTCTCCAGCGGCATTACGGCTATCGCGGCAGGAGCCTCTCACGGCGTGGCACTCGATAACGCGGGCGAAGTATGGATATGGGGAAGTAATGCCGATGGATCGGGGGCCATCAACACGCCGGAACTGGTCACGGGACTGGGAACGGTCATCGCCATTGCGGCGGGCGGTGATGCGACTCTCGCGGTGACGACCAATGGCGACGTGTGGGGGTGGGGCGAAAACTTTGGCACGAGCCCGATCGATCTGACCCTGAACGTGTATCATGACTTGACGAATGTCGTGGACGTGGCAATAGGTTGGGACAACTCTTACGGCGGCTCTCGTTATACCTTCTACGCGTTGACAGGGACGGGGGATTTGTATGAATGGACCTCTGACGTTGGTTCCGTGCCGACATTGCAGGGGGATCCGGGGGATGTTTTTGCGAAGATTGTTGCGAATGGTACTCATGCGTTAGCGATCAAAAACTGGGCGGTGGACACACCGGAGCCGGGGAGTCTGGGTCTGCTGACGATCGGCGTGGTCGGATTGCTGATGCGGCGACGATCTCGCGCGTAAAATTCGTACCATTCGTAAAGTTCGTAAAATTCGTGGAAAAGGGATCGTCTGTCGGCTCGCGATTAAACGTTTCTGACGCCATGAACTCCACCACGCATTTTACGACTTTCACGAATGGTACGAATTTTACGCGTGAGATCGGATACTTTCCCTCATCATTTGTCGTGCGTAGCTCCGGTTGGTATACTACTGGACTCTTTATTCCCAGGTTTGGACGCCCCCATCGTCTAGAGGCCTAGGACACGGGCTTTTCACGCCTGTAACTGGGGTTCGAATCCCCATGGGGGCAATTTGGAAGAAGCCAGTAGCCAGTAGCCAGAAGGGTTACTGGGATCACTCTTCTGGCTTCTAGCTTCTGGCTTCTTCAAAGGTGATTCATGGGTATCAAAGCGATCGATTTGCGGCGTGGCGTGGCGGTGGAATGGAACAACAAACTCTACACGGTGCACGATTTTGCCAAGGTGTCGAAAGGCAATTGGCGGTCCTTCATGCAGGTCAAGCTCCGCGACACGGCCACCGGCAGCATCATCGAACAACGCTTCCGTGTCGACGACGAACTCCAACAGGCGTTCCTCGACCAGAAGCCGATGGAATATCTCTATTCCGAGCAGGGCAAGCACCACTTTATGAACCTTCAGGACTTCGACCAGATCGAGCTCAGCGGCGACGTCGTCGGCGAAGCCGTCCAGTACCTCAAACCCAACACACAGGTCCAGATCACCATGTATCAGGGCAAGCCTTTCTCGGTCGAACTGCCGAACACCGTTGAGCTGACGATTGTCGATTGTCCGCCGAGCATCAAAGGCGCCACGATCAGCAACGTTGGCAAAGACGCGACGATGGAGACCGGCCTCATCGTCAACGTCCCCGACTTCATCGAGCAGGGCACGGTGATCAAGGTGGACACGCGGACCGGCGAATATCTCGGCCGGGTTAATGACTGAGGGAGAAGCCAGAAATCAGAAGCCAGTAGCCAGAAGGTTTCAAGTTGACGGCTTACTCCAAATTTTCTGGCTTCTGGCTTCTAGCTTTTGGCTCCTTCAAGTAAAACGGTGTTGGATGGAATCGCCCCGTCAACCAGATGGCGCCAAGGCCCCGACAAGGGTGGGAGAGGTCGTGGGTGCAGCGGGTGGAGGGGGCGACGTGCGGAAATATCCCAAGCCGCCCACCCTCTGGCGACGGATACTTGCCCATAGTGTCATTCCCGAATCGTGGCCGCTCGCCGCTCGCTACCCCACACGATATACCTTCATCGCTCTTCTCGTGGCCATTTTGATTGCCGGTGCAGTTGCCGGTCTCGGTGACGGCCTGCGGTTCGCCAACGAAATCCTCGCAATCGCCGCACGTTACCAGGCCGCCTATCCGGAAGTTCCCCTGGTCATCACGCCGGAGGGGGAACTGAAAGCCACGCCGGCGTTCAAAGAGCCCATCCAGTTCTCTTTCCCGAACAGCCGAATCGTGATCGATCCCACCGGCAAAACGCACCCCGAATCGATCAAAACCCCGACGATCCTGCTCACCAACAAAGAAGCGATCATCTGCCGTGGCAATGGTGAGGAGATGCGTCTGCCGCAGTGGCTGAAGTTGCCGCCGTCGCCGGAAGACAAGCAGGACCTCCCCATCACCGGCCAGAGCATTCGCACCCTCTCCACAGGCATGGGTACGCTCACGGGTCTGATGATCGGCTTGACCCTGGCCATCGGAAACGTGATCTGGGCGGCGGTGACCATGTTCCTGCTCTGCCCACTGCTGATCGTGGTCGCTAGCGCCGGTGATCGTGGCCTGCTGATGCCCCGACGCGTCGCTTATCGCATGATCGCCGCCCTGATGGTGCCGCTGGTGCTCTTCAGCGGCATCATGCACGCGGCTGGCTATTCCATCCTCTCCACACTTGGTGGTCTCGATCCGGCGCTGCTCTTCTGGTTCTTCACCACCGCGGCGCTGGCCGTCTGGACAGGATTCATGGCAAAAAAAATCTACGCACCACCCATCAAGTCGTGACCCTGCCCAGGGCAAACGCATTTGGAGTTCCGAGCCGCGACCGTCAGGGAGCGACCAATACTGTCCGGTATTTTTTATTTGATCGTGGTCGGAGATTGGATAGGTAGGGTGACAGGGGTGCAAGGCTGAGCGTTGTGGTTAAAAAGGCGCA
>WQYP01000119.1 GCA_009781185.1 Phycisphaerales bacterium
ACATCAACAACCGCATTGCCTTGGACATGCTGCGTGACGCTCAAATGCCCGGTCGTATCCTGACCACGACTGCCCTGCACACAGAAAGAGCAGCTAAATGACCTGTAATGATGCTATAGTCTCTCCATCTTTGGACTTTTCACGGGGATTGCGTGGATTGCCGCGTTGATCCTCGCTTGTGTGTCTCCGCCAGCGTCGAAGAAGGCGACCCTATCGGTGACTGAGCCGGTTGCGACGGATGTGCTGGACGTGTGCGCGAATTGCGGGGAAAAAATCGGCAAGCTCGAAATGTCGAGAGTGTGGAAAGATCACATTGTTTGTACGGCGTGCTACAACAAACTTGCATAGTTTACCTTCCCGCAACAGTTATGAAATATCCGGGTTAATCGTCAGATTGCAGTTGGGACGGCGCAATCTTACGATTGCGGCTCTGATGTTTTTGAGGATGCATGATGCAGGCAAAGTTGCAGTGGCCGCGGGATTGGGAGGCGGAGATTCCGGAGGATGTGAAGGGGTTGATTTTTGATTGTGATGGGACGCTGGTGGATACGATGCCGATTCATTTGGGGGCTTGGGATACGGTGTTGCAGCGGTATGGGGCGAGGGTGCCGAAGGAGTTTTATTACGGGCTGGCGGGGATGCCGACGGTGGAGATTGCCAGGGAGTTCGGGAAAAAGTTGGGGATTGTGATGGAGCCGGAGACGGCGGCGAGGGAGAAGGAGGAGGTGTATGTGTCGCGGTTGGGGGGGTGTGAGCCGGTGCGACGGGTGGTGGAGATTGCGAGGCGTGAGAAGGGGCGGCGGAAGTTGGCGGTGGCTAGCGGTGGGGAACGGTGGGTGGTGGAGCGGAGTTTGGCGGTGATTGGGGCGATGGGGTTATTTGATGCGATTGTGGGGGCGGATGATTGCCAGCGGGGGAAGCCGTCGCCGGAGGTGTTTTTGACGGCGGCGAAGTGGATCGGTGTGATGCCGGCGGCGTGCGTGGTGTATGAGGATGGGGAGATGGGATTTCAGGCGGCACGGGCGGCGGGGATGCGGGTGATTGATGTGAGGCCGTGGTATAAGTGAAAGGGAGGAATGCAAGTATGAGCCGCGCAGGATGCATGAAGCCTTGCGTTTCCACGCAAGGCTATTCAATGCAACAGACCCCATCCTTCGTTCGCACATAAATCCGCTTCCCCGCGAATGTCAGCGATCCGGCAACCTGCTGCCCAAGATAGTTATGCGCCAACTCCTTGTACTCCCGGCCCGGCTCGAGCACCAGCGTCTCCCCCTGCTCATTACTCAAATAGATGCGTCCACCCGCAACGCATATACTCTGATAAATATTCCCAGCCGGCGCACTCGGATCGCCGCTCATGTTGGCGATCTCAAGCTTCTTATCGTAAATCGCCTTGCCGGTGGCCGCATCGCTCACGTACAACTGCCCCTGGTTGCTCACCGCATAGATCAGTCCTTCGTAACACACAGGCGACGCGAAGAATTCCCCTTCCATATCGCTTCGCCAGAGTCGCTTGATCTCCGCCTCATGGACGCTCAACTGCATCGCATACGCATCGGCATCCATAAAATACGCCTTGTCTCCGATCACCAGCGGACTGGCGTACATCAAATCGCCAAACCCTTTTTTATCCAGCACCTTCCCGTTGGCCGCGGCGATCGTCAGCACCGTCCCGTCGGCCGCTTTCACAACATGCCCCGACGGCGACACCACCAATGCCTCTCCCCCTCCATCGCCAACTTTCGCTGCCACAGGCGAGCCGAATTGCTCGACTACCTTCGCTGCCGTCCAGACCACTTTACCCGTCTGCGCATCCAACGCTGTCAATCGACCCGCACTGACCACCAGTTTCCCATCCACCAGGCACGGCGAAGCGCTTCGGCCGTACGCCGTCGCAGATGGCTCGTTCAAAAACACTATCCACTTGCGAGTCCCGCCCAGATCAAAACAGCTCACCAATCCATTCGCAAAAAACACATAAATATTCCGCCCATCCGTCACCGGCGTCGGCGTGGTGTTCGCCACCTCATCATGCGACGGAATCTCCTCCTCCACCTTGCCCGGATAATCGCTCATCGTAGTCGTTTTCGACCAAAGCTCCTTCCCGCTGTTGGTGTCAAGGCAGACCAGCTTATCCGGGTCCGCCAGCACAAAGACCTTCTCCCCGACCACCACCGGCGAATTAAAAAGCGTCTTGCCCACCTTCACCTTCCACAAAATCCCCCCCACCCCTTCCTTCTTATCCCCACTCCACTTCATCGGCGGCGTCGCCCCCGCAAAAACACCCGTCCCATCCCCTCGCCAACCAGACACCACCCCCCTACCCTCCTTTCCCTCATCGACCGCCGTCTTTGGCGCCGTGCCGTGACAGCTCGCCATCACCACCATCACGCCGCCGAGCAGCATCATCCACCATCCGCCATGTATCTTTTCCATTTCCAAATGTATCTCCGTTTTCGTCACCGGGGTGACAAGCCATTATTTAGCCGGCAGGCTTGCCTGCCGCTCGCAGGGAGTTGGCTGACCATCAGAGCCACAATCGTAAGATTGCATTATCGTAATAGCAATCTTACGATTGCGGTTCTGATGTTTTTTCGGTTTTCCTTTTTTGGGAGCCTTATCGTGAATGACTTCGTTCTTGCCGAGCAGGACCACAAGTTTATCAGCAGCCAGAAGTGGGAAGTCGCCGTTCTCCCCTTCGGCGCCACCGAGCCGCACGGCTACCACATGCCCTACGGCACCGACAACTTCCAGTGCGACGTTATCGGCCGCCATGTCTGCGAGCACGCTTACAAACGCGGCGCTAAAGTCCTCCTGCTGCCGACCATGCCCTTCGGCGTGAACACCAACCACCTCAAAATCCCCGGCGGCATCGCCCTGAGCGTAACGCCGACCACCCTGCTCAAATTGATTACCGACCTCGTCGATTCTCTCGAACGCCAGGGCATCCGCAAGCTCGTCCTCCTCAACGGCCACGGCGGCAACGAACTCAAACCGTTTGCCCGCGAACTTTTCCACAAAACCTCTGTCTTCATCGCCGTCGTCAACAATTGGTTCAACGTCGGCGCCGATCAGTACCCGCAGCTCTTCAAAAACGCCGGCGAACATGCCGACGAAGTCGAAGCCAGCATGGGCCTGGCCTACTTCCCCGAGCTCATGAAAATGCACCAGGCCGGCGACGGCGCCACCAAACCGACACGCTTTGCCGCCATCTCCAAAGGCTGGGTCAGCATCACCCGTCCCTGGCAATTCGCCACCACCGACACCGGCATGGGCGACCCGCGGCCCGCGACCGCCGAAAAAGGACGACAACTCATGAAACTCCTCGAAGAACGCCTCGGCGATTTCCTCTACGAACTCGCCAAAGCACCCATGGACGAAAAGTTCCCGTACTGAAACCCTTGCCTCCAACTGGCGCGGGTGAATAGTGAAAGGAATCAGGCGGTCGAGCCGTCCTTTCACTATTCACTATTCACTATTATCCGTGGCTACTTCGGCTCCGCCGGTGCCGTCGCCGGCATCGTCGCCGCCGCCGGATTGATCGCGTACAGCACGATATTTCTCCCTAATTTCTCCGAAGTCGACGCCGCGTAACCGATCACGCCCCAGGTATTCGTGCCCAGGAATCCGCTGGAAATATCCCATGCGGAGAAGAGCACCTTGAGCTTGTCCTGAACATTAATCGCCTGCAGCGACGGCGAACGCACCTTCCGCTGCAACTTCAATTCGCCGAATCTCCGGAACTCCACGCTGTCGATCTTCACGCCCTCTGGCATCGACCCCGTGTAAATCGGACTGTCTGGCGGCAGCGGCTCAAGGTGAGAATCCGGATAAACGCGATTGAACAAATCCCGACACGACTCCGCGAATTCCGCATTGCCAGCCGCCGCGTCAGCAAACAGCAATCCGCCATTATCCAGATAAGTTCGTAGCCGCCCGGCGTCTTCGTCCGTAAATGTCACCTTCGTCGTTCCCGTCAAAGTCGCCAGCGGATATTTCTTCGCGTCCAGGTCGGCGAACTTAACCGTTTCTACTTTCACGTCGGTCTTATATTGCGCTTTGGCGAGCTTCGCCAGACGCGCCCACGCCTCCGGTTCCGGATCAGCGTTCCCCGCGTAATCGATGCGTGCCACCGTGATATTTTGCGTAGTTGCATCGGTGCCGGGGGCCACTGCCAGAGGCTGGAGTTTACTCCGCAGGCTACCGTTGCCGCTTGCATAGAAATAAAGCGCCGCTCCGAGCTCGAAGCTTTTCGTCGAAAATTTGCGCATTTGCCAATCCGCTCCGACATCTTGCGTCGAGTGAATCCACAGTTCTCGAACGCCGTTGCTCAGGCCTATCAGCGCCGGCGGATTGGGCAGGTCCACGCCCAGTTCCCTGCTGAACAGATCGTGCCCACGCGTCAGTTGACGCATTTCGTATTTCTTGTTGACCACTTCGCCGGCATATTTCCGCATCGCCGTGGTAAACGCCTGCGAATTGCCGTCCGCGGTTGAAAAGATCATGCCGCCGGCATTGACGAACTGGCGGAGCTTCGCGACGTCCTCCTTGGTGAACTTCGGATCCACAGACCCTGTGATCAGCAGGATCGGAGCGTCCAGCCATTCGTCCGTGCTCACCTGCAGATTCACGCTCTGCCAGTTCACGGGCTTTTCATAACGCTTGCTGATCCAGCGAGTCACGTAGGCGTCATCCCGAGCCCGCGCATTCCACGGCCCTTTGTACTCCAATTTGTTGAAGACCACCGGGTTACGTCCGCGAGCCAGGAACAAGAGCGCATAACTGGTATTGACCGTCGGTCCATAACTGCCGCCGCCAAACGATCCATCCTGTCCCTGCCCTTTGATGATGCGTTCGGCTCCTTCTTTGTACCAGTTTTTGGTTCCGAAGAATTTCAGGCCGCTGGCGAGTCCGACGCGTTCGACGCCATAGAGGTAGTAAGAATCGCCGTCGCCGGTGAACTGCTTGTTAAGCCACGCCAGGCCCGCGTCGATGGGTTTGTCCGGCTTGGGTGTTAGCCGCAGTTCGGTGTCGACGAATTCTTGGCAGATAAACAGACTCGCAATCCCCGCCACGCCCATCGCAGGCGACCCATCGCCGTCGGGCGCGCCAGCACTCCAGTACACGAACGATCCGTCCGCCTTCTGCATCCGCCGCCAGAAAGCGTCCAGGTTCTCCCAGTACTTGTTGGGAATTTCCATGCCCCAGTCGGAAAGTGCCCAGACCCCGAGTATTCCGTATTGTCCGTTCGAATTGTCGCCGAAGATGTGCATCTGCGCGTCTGCGATATAGCCCTTGTCCTCCGCGATTGCCCCCTCCAGCGCCGCGGTCTTCCCGGTCTGTTTGATCTGCGCTTCGTTTGACGCGATTCTCGCTTTCCACATGGCGATCTTCCCCGGCACTTCGCTCTTGGGCATCTCCTGGGAGTATCTCACCAGTTCCTTTATCTCCACATCCAGCCGCGCGATTTCCTTGGAATCTTTGGAGGATTTGGACCTCTCTCGCAGATCCACCATCAACTTCTGCAATTCCAATTCCGGCCCGCCAAACGTGTTGTAAAGATCGCTGACCATCTTATCCAGGGCCGATCGTTCCGATCCTTTACGATTCCCTCTGACCGCCGCCTCGAAATACGCTTTCCATGTCTCCGCAAACTTCCCGGGCACTCGCCCTTCATACGTATAGCCGCCCTGAGGACCGGCAGATCCCAGCAGGTACATCCGACACGCCTCCATACCGAAATGCACACCTTCGCTGAGCTTCTCATCCGGAAGTTTCGGGCAGAGCGCCAAAGCACTCGCCTGCAGACCCGCGACGTAAGTGGAGTCCGACTCGAATTTGCTGAGCCATTTCACCGCCGGACCCACCTCCCCGCCACGCCAGTTCAACTTCGCACGATACTCCGGAACATCCTGCAGACTGTCGCCGGCGTGCAACAGCGCATAGACGGCAATCGCCGTATGGCCGCCGATATGCGGATGCTGCTCCGACAGTGGCCCCGTCTCCCAGTTATCGCCTTTCTTCGACTTGAGCAGAAAATCGATCCCCTTCTTCATCGCGTCGACGACCTGTTCGTCGGTGACATCCGCACGCACCGGCAGAGCGAGCGACATCAATGCAACCGCAAAGGCCAACAAACCGGAATAAATACATCGTGAGAAAACGTGAGAGGGGGCGGGCTTCACAGTCATCTCCTCCAAAGCTGACGTGGTTGCGTGGATTGTAACTCCTTCGACATGAAAACGCAGCTTGGAGTATAATTTCTTTCAGGAGGCTCTCATGGACCATTTCACCTACAACAACGGCGAACTCTTCGCGGAAAACGTTCCCGTCTCCAAAATCGCCGCCGAACTCGGCACGCCGACCTACATCTATTCCAAAAACACCCTGATCACGCACTATCAGCGAATCGCCGAAGCCTTCGCTCCCCTCCACCCGCTGATCGCCTACTCCATCAAATCCTGCAGCAACATCAACATCGTCCGCACACTCGTCGATCAAGGCTGCGGCATGGACATCACCTCTGGCGGCGAACTCTACCGCGCCCTCAAGGCCGGGTGCAACGCCAACAAAATCGTCTTCGCCGGCGTCGGCAAAACAGACCATGAAATCAACGACGCTCTGGTCGCCCAATCGACCGGCATCCGCTGCTTCAACTGCGAATCCGAAGAAGAATTCTGGAATCTCGATCGCCTCGCAGGCATCAAGGGCCTTCGCCCGCAGGCCGCCTTGCGAGTAAATCCCGACGTCCAAAACAAAGGCGGAACGCACCAGAAAACATTCACCGGAAAAAAAGAAACCAAGTTCGGCGTCGACATCGACCGGGCGGCAGCGTTCTACCGCGAAGCCCAAAAAGCCAAACACGCCCGACTCACCGCCGTCGACCTGCACATCGGCAGCCCAATCAAAATAACCGCGCCCTATATCGACGCAATCACCAAAGCCCTGGCGCTGACTGACGAACTGGCAAACGACGGCATCGCCATCGAAACCCTCGACATCGGCGGCGGATACGCGGCCTTCTACGAAGGCAACGAAGCGCCGCCGGCATCCGCTTATGCCCAGGCCATCGTGCCGCTGCTGAAGGACCGCGTCGCCAAAGGCTTAAAAATCGTCCTGGAGCCGGGACGCAGCATCTCCTGCAACGCCGGAATCCTCCTCGCACAGGTACAGTACACGAAGATCGGAGGAACAAAGAAATTTATCATCGTCGATGCGGCGATGAACGATTTGATCCGTCCGACGCTTTACGAGTCGTACCATTTCATCTGGCCGACGAAAGGAATCGTCCCGCCGAGTCGACAGAGCTCGTTGCGTATCGCAGGTGATGAAAAAGTCGACGTAGTCGGCCCAATCTGCGAATCAGGCGATTACCTGGCGAAGGATCGCTATCTGCCGCCGCTCAAGCGAGGCGACCTGATAGCGGTCTATTCCGCCGGCGCGTACGGCATGTCGATGGCCTCAAACTACAACGCCAGGCCGCGCGCCGCGGAAGTCTTGGTCGACGGCGATCGCTATCAGGTGATCCGCCGTCGTGAAACGTACGAAGATTTGGTGCGAGGAGAGTAACATGTGCGTGGTAGCGACCCCGCTTCGCGGGGTGGCGGCCCCCGAGTGCTTGTCATGAAATTAGCCAAAGCGAACCGATAACACCTGAATGACTATCGCTCGCTACCGTCACTTAACGCCGCGGAAAGTCGTTGATCTTGCCGCCCTCATCGCGCTACGCGCCTCGGCCCGCGCCTCGGGCAAAACTGTCGTGCACTGCCACGGCTGCTTCGACATCGTACATCCCGGCCACATTCGCTACTTCCAATTCGCCAAGCAGCAGGGCGACATTCTCGTCGTCTCGCTCACAGGCGACCCGCACGTTGGCAAGGGCGAAGGTCGCCCCTACATCCCGCAGGAACTCCGTGCCGAGAACCTCGCCGCTCTGGAGTTTGTCGACCACGTCTACATCAATCCAACCGTAACCGCCGTGGAACTCCTCGCGGCGTTCAAACCCGACATCTACATCAAAGGCCGCGAATACGAACACAACAGCCATCCCGGCTTCCTCAAAGAAAAAGCGACAGTCGAAGGCTACGGCGGCCGCGTCATCTTCTCCTCCGGCGACGTGATCTACTCGTCGTCGCACATCATCGAAAACTACGCGCAGCGTGTGGACCTGGAGCAGGAAAAGCTGGCGTTATTCTGCAAGCGATACGACGTGCAGAAGCATTTGTTGTTGGACATCATGGACAACATTGTGGACATGCCGTTCGTGGTGGTGGGCGATTTGGTATTGGATAGATATCAATATTGCGATGCAGTGGACATCGCCGGCGACGGGCCAATGATGTCGCTGGTGCCGCTGGACAGACGCGCTTTTCTCGGCGGTGCTGGCATGGTTGCCCGACACCTCGCCGGTCTCGGTGCGGATGTCACGCTGATAACTTCGCTGGGTACCGACGACGCCTCGGACGCGGCCATTGACGACCTCGAATCCGCGGGCGTGCACGTGCTGGCTATTCGAAATCGCAAAAAAATCGCCACCAAAACTCGCTTCGTGGTCGACACGCAAAAACTCTTCTCGCTCGATGAATGCCCGGCAACCCCGACGGACTCGACCAACGAACGCTATACCGTCGATCAGGTCATGAAACTCGGAGCTGCCGATGATGCCGCTGAGAGTGTGACTGGCGGTGACGGTGGGGCGATAGCGGGAGTGGGGCGAAAGCCGACGCTGGTGTTGTACGATGCGGGGCTGGGGATGATCACCGATTCCTTGGCTCATCATGTGATCGGCGAGGTGAAAAAAGCACAGGTGGAACGGGTAGGTTATGCAAGGATTTGCGCCGGAACAGCCGGTGCGAGGGGAAGACTGGCCCGTCTCCACGACACGGACCTGCTGGTCGCCACGGAACGTGCCGTGCGGGTAGCCGTCAACGATCACGAACAGGGCGTCTCCGCTCTGGCTTACCGTGTGCTGGCCGATTTCCGCGGAAAGTCGCTGCTCACGCCGCTCGGGAAAAAAGGGCTCTTGGCTTTCGACGGGCGAGAAGCCGTGGAACCCGGAGCGGCATGGGAGGGCAAGCTGCGAAGCGAATATCTCTCAAGTCCTCCCCCTTCCGTCAACGGCATCATGGACCGCCTGGGCGCCGAAGAAGCACTGCTTGCGATCGCCTCCGGCATGCTCGCCGGTGGAGCGAATCTACAGCAGGCCGCTTATGTGGCGCTGGCCGCGACGATTCTGGAAGGCCGGCAACTTGGCCACGTCGCGCTCGACGGCCACGAATTACGCGAAAGCCTGGAACGTCGCAACGAATTAGCATAGCCTTGCAATGCACTTGACCGTTAGCCCCCGGCTCTGCCGGGGGTTGTATCGGGGGCTAGTTTGAAATGCGTTCCATCTTTTCGACTTGCGCAGGGTCGATCGAGATCGTGCCGAGTTCCACTTTCACCACGAGTTTGTCGCCCTCATTGGAGGGGATGCCTTCGATCACGCGGCCGGAAGTAAGCGTAATGCGATGAGTAGGAGTGAACGTTGACTTGGCAGGCTGCGAAGACGGCGATGGGGGGATGGGGCGTGGCGGAACGGGCTTGGGCGGGAGACGTTTGGGGGCAGGTTTGGCGGTCGCTGGCGGAGTGGGAGCCGATTTGGATCCCGATTTGGATTTCGGATTGGTCGCGGGAACATCAGGGAAAAGTTCGCCATCTTCAGACTTGGCCGGTTGGGTGGCCGGGGGCTTTCGTGGAGGGAGAGGCTCGTCGGTCGGAGGAGGAAGCGAGGAATCCGCACAAAGAACGGCGGTGGCCAGAAGTATCAACATCGCAGCCAAAACGGCCGACGGAGTATGACGCATCAACGCAACTCCAGAAATTCGCAGGCGTGGTTCCCGACATAATCAAAGAACAACATTATACCACAGAACCTGTTCCGGTTATATTGCGTATGACACTTAGCACACGAGGAGCCCCTCATGACCGTCACCCCCCCACCGTCTTTCCCCCTTCCTCCTTCGGGAGCACCACCCCCCCCCCCTACTCCTCCGCGACGCCGCGGACTCAAGATCTACGCGATCCTGGTCACTCTTCTTTTCGCCGGCTCGCTGCTTGTCATTCTCTCGCTGCTGGTACTCGTGGGGATAGGATTTTTGGGCAGCGTCATGAGCGGCAGCAATCGTGATACACCCGCCTCACGCGTTGGTACCGAAACCCTCGTCGCAGGCGGAAGCGACAAAATCGCCATCCTGCCCATCTCCGGCATCATCAACGAAACCACGTATGAATACGTCCGCAACTATTGCGATTACATCCAAAGCGACAACAGCATCAAGGCCGTCATCGTCGAAGTCAATTCGCCCGGCGGCGGCGTCACCGCCTCCGACGAAATCTACCACGAACTCCGAGAGCTCAAAAACTCACGCAAACTCGTCGTCTCGATGCGGTCCCTTGCCGCCAGCGGCGGCTATTACGTCTCCATGGCCGCCGACAAGCTCTACGCCGAACCAACAACCATCACCGGTTCCATCGGCGTGATCAGCGAAGCCTTCCAGGTCACCGACCTGATGAAGAAAATTGGCGTCAAGCCCGAAGTCATCAAAAGCTCCAATGCCAGCGAATTCAAAGACGCCGGTTCGCCGTTCAAGGAATGGACCGAAGAGGATCGCGATTACATCCGCGGACTGCTCAACAACATGCACGATAAGTTCGCCGGGATCGTCGCGGCCAGCCGAAAGGGCAAACTCACGAAGCCCATCAAGGAAATCGCCGTCGGCAAGGTCTGGACCGCCGACGACGCCAAGTCCCTGGGACTCATCGACGACATCGCTTACCTCGACCAGATCTGCGCCAATACTGCAAGAGATGCAGGCATCTTCAATCCAACAATCATCCGTTTGAAGAACCGTGTCGGCCTGCTGGAAGCCCTGTCGGCGAACAACGCACTGGGCGGCGGAAAGGTCGAAGTCAATCTCAATCCCCGGCAATTCGAAGGCACCGGAACCGACGCGATGGAGTTCCGGTTTACTGGCACGCGATGAGTCGGAATTCGATTTTTGCTGGTTTTTCAGGGGTTTTCAGGGGTTAGTCTTCCTGGCCGAGGGCTTTGGCGGGGTCGGTGATGCCTTGGGATTTATCGCGGTCGATGCCGATTTTGCCTTGAAGGATTTCATCGATGATGACTTCGAGGTCGCTACGGCCAGCGCGTTCGACCAGAGGGCGGGCGCCGTTGATGAGTTCGCTCCAGCGATGTTGGACCAGGGCGCACAGTTTGAATTTGCCGCCGAGTTTGTGCACGATTTCGTCGCTTTTGAGTGCTTCGATCATTCGATTTGGCTCCGTTTGATACTTTTTTGTCTAAAATCGTCTGTTTTTGTCTCAATTTGTCTAAAATAGTCTGTTCTGTTCGTCGCGGCGGAAGGTTTTGATCGTCCGTTTAATGGTTTTGATGGTCTTGTCGATGCCGTTGTCTTCGTTGACGACCATCAGGTTGTAAATACCGCAGGCTTGTGCGGAGCGGATTTCCTGTTGGGCTTCTGTGAGCCGCCGCAGGATGGTGGCCTCGTCGTCGCGTTTGCGGACTTCGAGGCGGTGCTTGAGATCGTCCATGCTCGGGGGCAGGACGAAGATGCCCAGGGAGACCGGGAACATTTTGCGAATCTGGATCGCACCCTGGACTTCGACTTCGAACAGGATGGTGTGGCCTGCTTCGAGACCGTCTTCGACGGGTTTGCGAAGGGTGCCGTACCAATTGTCGAATTTATAAGCATACTCAAGAAACTCTCCGGCCTCAAGCATCTGACGAAAGATGTTTTCTGTCACAAAGAGGTATTTTTTGCCAAGGGCGTCCTGGGGCTTGCCGGGGCGTGTGGTGGCGGAGACGGCGAACTCCGCGGGCAAATCGGCGGCCAGTCGGCGGCAGAGGGTGGATTTGCCGACGCCGGAGGGGCCGGATATGAAAATGAGCAGGCCGGAAGCGGACACGTTTCGTTCCTGAAAAGCGTGCGAATTCATGGAAAGGGAATTATACTATGTTGGTTGCGATTCGCCCACTGATGCCAGGGCGAGCGCATATGGCCATCGGAGCCGCGACCGTAAGGAAGCGACCGTACGGTCCTGCGGAGCCGGTCGCTCCCTTACGGTCGCGTCTCTGATGGTCATATGTCATTCACTTACATAACTGAAAGGAAGGTTTTCATGGACGCCAAGCGAAGTATCGAGTTGTTGAACAAGGCGGTGGCAGATGAATTGCAGGCGGTGCATCAGTACATGTACTGGCATTTTCACCTGGACGATCAGGGATTTGCTCCGCTGGCGACGCTGCTGAAACGAACGGCAATCATGGAGATGGGGCACGTGGAGAAACTGGCGGAACGGATTCTGTTCCTCAAAGGCGATGTGAAGATGGTGGTTGCCGGTCCTGTGGCGGCGATTACCGAGCCGGAGAAGATTCTCGCCGCGGCGGCGAAGATGGAAAGCGATGCGGCGCGGGATTACAACCAGGCGGCCATTGTTTGCAGCAAGAACGCGGATGCGGTCTCCAAACAGTTGTTCGAGGCGTTGGTCACAGATGAGGAAGGTCACTTCGACGCGTTCGATAAGCAGTTGGATAATATCAAGCGGTTCGGGCCGAGCTATTTGGCGTTGCAGTCGTTCGGTCGTGGGGTGGAGGCTGCGGCGGGCGAAGCGGCGGAGTAATAGCCTTGCGAGGAATCGCAAGGCCGTTGCACCGGCAGGGGCGAGGGCGGTGTTTAATGAAAAGTATTTTTATCTACATACATCCATTAAAAATGGATATGGTGTTATTGGGAGCGATCAAAAAGAAGGGGGGCGTTGCATGGTCATGCGGTGTGTTGAAAAGATGTTTCAAAGCACTTTGGTAGGCAAGGTTCGCGACGCCGCAAGCGTTTTCGGTGGCCTGTCGCGAGATCGAAGCATTATTTGTCAACAGGCTCTAAACTTGCCGTCGCCTTGGCAGGGGCGAAAGCGGCTTTCGCCCCTGCCGGGGCGACGACGTTTTGGGATGGCTCGTTACACACGGCGGCGCGGCTGACACCGCCTGCCGTAGGCTAGTGCTCTATTCCTCCTGGATTGATGGATATAATTTTTGCAGTTTGATCCGCGCGTCAGCGGTGGTGAATTGCCAATCGACCTTGGTGGCGATTGCGTTGCGAGTCGTTTCCCATGCACA
>WQYP01000120.1 GCA_009781185.1 Phycisphaerales bacterium
TGCTGAGTCGCCGTGAGAAGTTGGATTATGCGAGGTTCCGTGCGATGGGTTTGAAGATCGGCTCTGGCCCGACGGAGTCCGGCTGCAAGTCTGAGTCACGTCGTTTGAAGGGCGTGGGTATGCACCCCGCGTGACCAGACGATGGTGGCGGCGCCCATCGCGGGGCTGGGAAGGGTGGCGGGGCGAATGGTGGGAGGGACGAAGCATCGGGGAACGCGGCGTAGGAATTCGCGAGACATGTCGTCTTGGATGAGGTCGACGATGGCGACGCCCAGGCCGCCGCCGATGACGATCACGTCGGGATCGATGACCGCGGCGGCGGCGGCGGCGATGTGGCCCAGCCATTTGGCGAGGCGTGAGATAGCGGCACAGGCGACGGAGTCTTGGGCGCGGGCGGCTTGGAGAATCTGGGCGGAGGCCAGATCGGGGGTGTCGGAGAGAACGGAGCGTAGCGATTTTTGGGCGAGAATGTCGCGGGCGGCGTTGACCAAGCCGGGGCCGGAGCAGACGGTTTCGGCGCAGCCGCGGTGTCCGCAGCGGCACATGAGGCCGTGGTCGGGGTCGAGCGAATAGTGGCCGAGGTCGGTGAAGGAGTGGGCGCCGGTGATGAGTTTTCCGCCAGCGACGATGCCGGAACCCAGGCCCGAGCCGACGGTCAGGAGGATGTAGTCGCGGCTACCGACGGCGCTGCCGAAGTACCCTTCGCCGACGGCGTTGACGTTGGCGTCGTTTTCGACGACAACGGGCAGATCGTGCAGGCGAGAGGCGACTTCATCGGCGAGCGGGACATTTTTCCATTGCAAATTGACGGCCCCCTGAACGATACCGCGAGCAGAATCGATGATGCCCGGCGAGCCGATGCCCACACCGAGGATTTTTTCATGGGGGGGGGGCGTCGTGGCACGCAGCGCATTTGCTTCGGCGGCGATGCGATCGAAAACGGCAGCAGGGCCTTGGTCCACGCGAGTTTCACACTGGCGAGATGTGAGCACCTTGCCGTCACGGGTAACGAGAGCGGAGGCGATCTTGGTGGCGCCCAGGTCGACGCCGATGGCGAGAGAAGACGACATAAATCAGCTCCAAACGAAAAAGGTTCTCACAGAGGACACCGAGGACACGGAGACGATGGGAATTAGACACAGACAGACACAGACATGTTTTGAATTTGGAACATTCGAATTTTAAATTTGATTCGAATTTCGAGTTTCGAACTTCGAATTTAAGTCTCTGTGTCCTCTGTGAGAACCCGTTTCGTTACAAGTGTTTTGGGGCGAGATTGAAGGTTTTGTCGTTGTCACGGTTTTTGGCGCGTTCGCGGCCGGGCATGTTGAGGCTTACACCGATAGGGGCGTCGCCGACGGCGGCTTGCAAACGCATACAGGTCTCGACGACCAGCGAGTTCCAGAGCAGGGCGCCAATGACGGTGGAACTGGGGCCTGCTTTCCATTCCTGGCCGGGGATGGCGATGAGGCCGTCGCCGGCGACGCCGCCGTTGTCGAGGGCATAGTCGCAGATTTCAGCAAGGCGGCGGCCGAGATTGGAAAGAGGAGCAACCTTGGCGAAAATTTGCGAGCCGATGGTGGCGGTGACGATGCCGCGATTCTTGGCCTCAAGAGCCATTTCGACGGGGAGGTGGTTGACACCGGAATTGGAGTAGATGAAGAGGAGTTCGCCGGGGCGGATGCCGGCGCGGTCGAGGAGGTCGGCGGCGAGGCCGGGAGTACGCTCGACCTTGGCTTCCATGGGGATGGATTCGTGGAGCATGAGGGCGGTGTAGAAGATGGGGACGACGGATTGGAGTCCGCCGGCGCGGGCGTAGCCTTCCTCGGCGAGCATGTGGGAGTGGCCGGTGCCGAAGACGTAGATGCGCCCATGATTGAGAATAACCTCCGCCATTTTTTCGGCGAGCTTGAGGAGGGTGGGCCGTTGGGATTGATAGACGCGTTGCTGGGTTTCGGCGATGGCGTGGAAGTAAGCGTCGATGCCGGTGCCGGCGGGAAAAGAGGTAGTTTCCATGAGACTCCTTAATTCTATTTCTCTTCGATGGCTTTTAGAAGTTCGCGGGTTTTAAGGGTGCTGGGATGATCTTTGCCCAGCACTTCTTCTTTGAATTTCAGCACGGCCTGGCATTCCGCTTCTGCTTCGGCGTGTTTATTTTGACAATAGAGCGTGACCGCCAGATTGTTGCGGGTGGCAAGCGTGTCGGGATGTTTGGCCCCCAGAACCTCTTCCTGCAGTTTCAGCACGGCTCGATATTCCGCTTCCGCCTGCGCGTAATGCCCTTGCTCCTGAATCGCTCTGGCCAAATTGTAGCGACCGGCCAGCGTCGACGGATTTTTCGCCCCCAGCACCTTTTCTTTCAGCTTCAGCAGCACTTGATACGCCGCCTCCGCCTCGGCATATTTCCCCCGCGCATAGAGCACGCCGCACAAACTGTTGTAGCTGTCAAGCGTCGCGGGATGAATGGTCCCCAACACTTCTTCCCGCAGTTGCAGCACCACGCGATGCTCCGCTTCCGCCTCGTCATACTTGCCCTGGGATTTCAGCACGTTGCCCAATTTACTCCGACTGACAAGCGTTTCGATATTCTTCGCCCCCAGACTTTCTTCCTGCTGTCGCACTACCCTTCGCAAAATCTCTTCCGCTTCACCGTAACGCCTCGCATCACTCAATGCATAGGCCAGCGCATACTCGATTTCCGCCCACCGAACCGGCCTTTGCTTCTGATCAGTGTATTGCGCCGCCTTTCGAAAATGTTCAATCGCCGCCTCATAACGAAACGTCTTCTCCGCCGCCCATCCGGCCTTTTCATAGCTCGCGATCATCTGCGCCGTTCGTTGCTTGTTTTCCTGTTCCGCGCTTTCCAAAAAAAACGTTTCTGCCTCGTCAAAATGTTCCAAGGCATAGGCGGCATTGGCCTGCTCTAACAGAGAGGAGGCGGGATCGTCTTTTATTTTTTTGGCAAATTCGGGCAGCTTGTGGGCAATCGTGCCCGCGGGTAAGCCGTATTGCTTCTCCAACTCCGCATAAACTTCTGCCCGGATTTCCTCTCGATTTTGCTTTCCCCCTCCCCCTCCTCCTCCTGCCAAGCTTTGCTCTTTGCTAGCCTCAACCTTTGCCAGCCTGTCGAGAACTTCCTTTTGCCATTGCTTGTCTTCTTCGTGTTGTTGGGCGGATTGTGTCGCGGCATTCGCTTCCTGCTGGAGTGTGTGCGAGTTGGGCACAATCCATACCACAATCGACACGACGATTCCCAGAACGGCCAGGACGATTCCAAGAACGGTCAAATCGCGGACTTTTTGGATCGCCAGGAACATCGGGGCAAGCCAGCCGGGCATTTTGGGTGTTTTTTGCTTGGGTGGCGGCGACTCAGGTGTGGGAGGGGTTGAGGTGGTGGTGAGGACTTGCACGCCGCTGGATGGATCGGGAGGATCGGGGGGCATTGAAACCTCTTTTCGCCTGAATTTCATGGGTTCGTGCGGTTCATCGTTTTCCGACGGTTCGCGCGGGAAGGCGAAACTGCGATAAATCCATTATAATTTATCCTAAAAGGATGCGTTGTACCACAACGAACGGCAGGCAAGCCCGCCGGCTAACTAACCGAAAAGGATGCAGGATGAAAATTCAATCAATTGCGGCCTATCAGATTTATGATTCGCGGGGAGTGCCGACGATTGAGGCGGAAGTGACGCTAGAAAATGGGATGCGAGGGTATGGGACGGTGCCGTCGGGAGCATCGACGGGACAGTTTGAGACGCTGGAACTGCGAGATAAGGATAGGACGAAGTTTCGCGGGAAGTCGGTGTTCAAGGCGATTGGGAATGTGGAACGGGAGATTGCCCCAGTGATCGTCGGCAGAGACGCATTCGACCAGGAAGGAATCGATCGGCAGATGGTGGAACTGGACGGCACCCCGAGCAAAAGTCGACTCGGAGCAAACGCGATTCTGTCGGTGTCGATGGCAGTAGCTAACGCGGCAGCAAAAGCTCGCGGCATAGCGCTCTTCGAATATCTCGGAAAGGGCGAAGGAACGCTGTTGCCGTTGCCGGAGATTCAGATCATCGGTGGCGGGGCGCATGCGAATTGGCGGACGGATGTGCAGGATTTTCTGTTGATCGCGACTGGGGCGAAGACGTACGACGATGTGATGGAGATCACGCATAACGTGTATCACGCAGCGGGGGATATTCTGCGGGAGAAGGGGAAGTATTTTGGGATTGCGGATGAGGGCGGGTATTGGCCGGAGGTGGGGAGCAATGAGGAGGTGTTTGAGTGGATGCTGGGAGCGATCCGCCAGGCGGGGTACACGCCGGGGAAGGAGGCGGCGATTTCGCTGGATATCGCGGCAAGCGATCTGTACGACGAAGCAACGGGGAAGTACGCGTTTCGCATGGAGAAGCGGGAGTTTTCGCGGGATGAGTTTGCGGAGATGATGATTGCGTGGTGCCGGAAGTATCCGATCGTGTCGATTGAGGACCCGGCGGCGGATGTAGATGTGGAGTCGTGGAAGAAGATTCGCGCAGCCGTCGGTGACCGCGTGCAGTTGATCGGCGACGACCTGTTCACAACAAACGTGGCGCGGATTCGGACCGGTATTGAGCAGAATCTGGCAAACGCCGTGCTGATCAAGCTCAATCAGATCGGCACCGTGACCGAGACGCTCGAAGCGATCCGCATGACGCAGCAGGCGGGATGGCGACCGGTGATCTCCGCTCGCTCCGGTGAAACGGAGGACGCTTTCATTTCGCATCTGGCGGTGGCGACGAATGCAGGACAGTTGAAAGTCGGTTCATGGGCCCGTAGCGAACGCATGTGCAAATGGAACGAAGTGATCCGCATCGGGCGGATACTGGGGCAACGGGCGAGATTCATTGGCAAGGCGATTCTGCCGGGCTGAGATCGCTATGAAGAAAAGTTACTAATCAACGATGCGTAGGCGGACGAGGTCCTGGACGTCGATCAGGCCGATGGGACGGTGGGCGTCGTCGATCACGGGGAGTTCATCGATACGGTATTGGTTCAGGAGAGCGAGTGCCTCGGAAGCGAGGGCTTCGTGGTGGATGTGCTTGGGGTTCTTGGTCATCAGGTTGCTGATGGGAGCGGCGAGCAGGTCGGGGGAGGGGATGTTTTTGAGGTGGCGTCGGAGGTCGCCGTCGGTGAAAACTCCGGAGAGTTCGTCCTTGGCGTTGATCAGGACGACGGCCCCGGCGCGGCGGCCCTTGACGGGGTCGCGATTCAAAATTTCCTGCAGCGTGAGCGTCTCTGGCAGCGGCGTGAAATTGTCGCCGATCTTGAATTCCATCACCTGGCCGACCTTGAGCAACTTGCGGCCCAACGATCCGGCAGGATGAAAGGCGGCGAAGTCTTCCTTGGAGAAATGTCGAAGTGACATCACGCCTAAGACCAGTGCGTCGCCGACGGCGGAGATGCAATTGACGGTGGTGGTGGGGGCCAGGCCGTGAGGGCAGACTTCTTCGATGGGGCCGAGTTCGATGGTGATGTCCGCGAGTTGGCCGAGGGTGGATTTTCTCGTCGCGGTGATGGCGATCAGGGGGATCTGCCGACGTTTGAGCGAGTCGAGGAGCTGAATGAGTTCGGCGGATTCGCCGGAGTAGGAGAGGAGCAGGGCGGTGTCGTTGCGCCTGACGCGACCGAGATCGCCGTGGAGGGCTTCGACGGGATGGAGGAAGTGGGAAGGGGTGCCGGTGGAGGCGAAGGAGGCGGAGAGTCGTTGTGCGACGAGACCGGATTTGCCGACGCCTGACGTGACAAGGTGACCGGGGAGGGGGGGGGGCACGGTGATGAGGTGATTGGGGGACGGCTCGTTGGTACGTTGGTGAATGAGCGTGATGGCGGCGGCAACGGCGGTATCGAGCTTGTCAGCAACGGCGGCGATGGAGGCGGATTCAGAACGAAGCACATCGCGCGCGGCAGCGAGAAGAGAGGATGCGAGATCGGGGAGCATGGTGGAGAAGATTATAGCGGGAGCAGGACAAATGCTGAACCCGCAAATCATCAGAACCGCAATCGTAAGATTGCGGTGCGTCGGATTGTGCTTTTAACGCGGTTGACTAAACGTTACCTGTATCGCCACCCGGCCGCCATTCGGTTCGGCAAATGCGGCAAGCATGCTGAAACCTTGATTTTGGGCTTCCTTTGCAGTCGGCGGAGTGGTTGAAATGATTTCAAACTTCTTTGCGTTTTCCGACTCAAGTAATACACCGAGCGTTTTGCCGGAACGGCTGAGCGTCGCGGTTTTACCGTCGGGCGAAAGGGTCACGTCAGCCTGTGTCACCATTCCCCAACGCACAGGCTTTGTAACGCCTTCAAGTTGATCGGTGATCGTTAATGTACCCTTGTCGCCGAGTGAGACAGTTCGTTTGACCGATTCCGCTTGTCCGGCATAGGCCTCCGTCATGTCGCAAACGGCAGTCGTCACGCCATGCTCACTTTTAAATGCGACGATTTTACACACGGCATTGGTGTTCTGAATTTGATCGCCGATGACGAGCGTGTTGTGGCTGCGGTTGTTGTTGCGGTAGTAAGTGAAGCGCTGTGCTCCGAAATAGCCGGGCATGTTGTAATCGTCTCTACCGAGGTCAGTTGCCCAGCGTACGCCGGCACAGTCAAACACGAACGAGCCAATGTCGAGTTGGCCGTGATTGGCCCTGTTGTCGCCGCCTTTGAAGCCGACGAACCATGCATTCGGATCGTTCCAATCGGTCCGCATGGTCACGATGTCCTGAATACCACGATATAGTTTCGCTTTGGGCGTATGTTGAAAATCGGTTTGTGTTCCGGCGGGGTTGTACCAGAGGACCTGCAACGTCGCCAGTCGCCCACCGCCGAGCGGCTGGCGTTCGTAAAACTTCCGCAGCCACAGTGCGTAGTCCGGGCGATGATAGAGAAGCGAGAGGGCGTACATCATCGGCGTTGCCTCGGCCCCTTCGCCGCAATCGGCGTAATTAAAATAGGTAAACGTCGGGCTGATCATGCCCATGTAATAGTCGCCCGTCACGTCGAGTCCGGGCGTTTTCAACAGCCCAAAATCGCTGCCGCACACGTCGCGCAAGGCCATGATCATCATGCCGGAAAAGGTCGAACCATAAGCCCAGTACTGCGGCCCTTCCGGGTACGCACCGTCCGGCTTGTAAACGCTCAAACCGTTCGGAGCACTGGCAAGTGCGCGATCAACGATCTGCCTGGCGAGTTCCGGTTCATCTTCAGCAACAGCCAGGGCCGCGATCGTCAAACCGCAATTGCAAACCTGGTTCCAGTTGTTGTGCGACGCGACCCACCAGTTGTTTGGCGTATTGACTTCAAGGCTGGTCTTAAACGCATGTTTTTTGATCGCCTCGCGAATTTCAATTTTATCCTTGTCTGAAATCACATCGTATAGCCAGTCGTAACCCAATCCGACCGCGGTTGCCATTTCCGCCGTGTCGAGGTAGTGCGAGGGGTTCCAATCTTTGAACCGGCAAACGGTCAGCATCTCTTCAATGGCCGCGTCGGCATATTCTTTCCTGCCCGTTATGCGATAGGCAAAAGCCAGGATCGTCGTCCGATCAAGACTGCGGCGACTTTGCGCAAGCAAACGTTTGCCATCAGGAATCAAGTATTGTGACACCCCGCTCGTTTTCGCCTTGTCCGCCTTTTCGATCAGAGCGTCGATTTGCTTGGCCAAAAACGCGTCGGTTTTCGCTAGCGTTTTGATCTCCGCCATGCGTTTGGGCGTCAGAAAAATCCGCGGATGTTCCGGCATCGGCGACGGCAGCTTGCTCCCGCCCTGCGCAAAGGCCAAACCCGTAACCAATAATAAAGTCATGACAGTCATGTAAGGTAATAGTCCCATTGCTCACCTCTTGCTCACTTCATCGCGTTAATCGCCCGCTCGATGTGCACGACCGCCTCCTGGTCCAGCGTGGCGATCTGATCGATTTTGTCCGCAATTTCACGACGTTTCGCCGCATCTTTTTCAACGCCCGTAAAGTCGATTCGCGGAAGCTTGATCGCTTCGAGCACCTTCTCGTAAGCGGCGGCGGCGGCGAGCAGTTCTTCTTTGGCCTGGCCATTGCGATGTTCGGCCACACTTCGCAGGTATATAGCGGCGGCCGTGCGGTTCGCGACGAGATGGCCCCGCGTGTTCCGGTGGTAGCGATCTTCCGTCGGTTCTTCCACATGGCGCAGAACCGTCGCCCATGCCGCCCATGCTTTCTGGCCGGTGAAGCGCCGGCCGCGCCAAGGCGCTTCGGTCGGACCGGCCTGATCGTGGGCCAACGCCACCGCTTGACGCAGCGCCGCCAGGTCCGCTTCGTTGGGGTCCATCGTCTTCCCTTCCAACCGCTTGCCGACCATGAGCACACCCCACGGCCAATCTCCGGTGTAATCACAATTCTTCACCTCGGTCTCCGCGGCGCATCGTCCCCAGACTGGGCCCCGATTCGCATCCGGGACACTATCGTAACCGGTGATGACATAATTGGTCGCATTCGCCGGGCAGAATGTCGTCAGCACGGGGCGACCGGCATCGATCTGCCTGACAACCTCGGAATGAATCTGCTTGAGATAGAAATCGCGACTGGCCTCTCTCGACTCCGGCCACTTCTCCGAATCATAGAACGGCCCGACCTCTTTCAATTCGTAACCAACCGCGCGGGAAAGGAAATCGCAGCTCAGCTTGAGCCCCCACGGATCCAAAGGCCACCATCCGACATCGACCTTGCCCTCCCATCGGTGTTCACTATCCGCCTGGAGAACAAATGCCATGCCCGAGAGCCCCATCAGCCGTTCATAACTGACCGACGCGGGAGGGGCGCCCGCACAAACGAGCAGCGTCTCGAGTCCGCGCACGTACCTGTTGCCATCGCCGGTGGCCATCGGAACGTTACTTATCCGGACATGACCCCCTTCGCGTTGCACGTTGAGAGATTGAGACATAAGAGACTTTCCTTTCATTTCGTCCGCTGACGTTTGGTTCTGCGTTGTTGGAGCATGGGGAGCACACATTTGCAGCACCTCCACCTTATCCGCCTCCATCACATGCTCCCCCACCGTCACCCGAACCTTGCTCCTCGCCCTCTCTACCTTCATCGTCGGCCCGGTGACCTCCCCCGTTTTCCACGCCTCCCACGCCTTGTCCACTGACTTGTCCGCGTTGCTCGCCGCAATCTTCACCGAAAACTGCTTACGCTTAGCCTGGACGTTCGTCCCCATCCTAAAGTAGTTTGTGGCCCCCTGCCCCGGCTGTACCGTGGTTAACCCATCGTGATACTCCATGAGTTTGTCATCGACAACCTCATAACTGTACTCCGGCTTCCCTGCGACGAGAGATCGTGTCCCAAACGTGATCACCGCCCACGGGAACGCCGCCAGCAACTCCTTCACCCCGGCCGCCGTCACCCCCGTATCGCTCACATCCACAAGGTCCAGCTTGAGCAGCCTTTTCAAATGCGACAGCCCCGCATCGCTGATCTTCGTTTGCCGCAAGTTCAACTTCCTAAGCTCCGTCAACCTCTCCAGATGCACCAGCCCCGCATCGGTAATCGGGGCATCATCAAGAATGAGGTCACGCAGCTTCTTCCATTCCGCCGCCTGAGCCAATCCTTCATCCGTGATTTCCGTGTGACTCAGCACCAGCCTTTCGAGATGGCCCAATCCCTTCAAATGCGCAAGCCCCGCATCCGTAATCTTGCTCCTCTCCCCCCCTTGCCTGTTCCCATTCACGTCCAACTCCCGCAACTCCCCAAACCGCTCGAACAATTCAAAATCCTCATCCGTCGTCTTGCCATTATGCCATTCCACCGCCACCACCACATTCCCTTCCCACTTCACCTTTCCCCCCTTCCCCTCAATGGCCTCCACCGCCGCCTTTTGCGCCGCGTCGGGACCAGGGCCTTGGCGCAGCAATGGGCGAACCAAATCTTCGGTGAACTTGACCAGTTCCGCATATTGCCCTTGCCCCCAATCGTTGGCTCTCACCTTCCGACTCACGCCGCCGCGATCCAGCTTGAAATCATAATCCCGGGTATCCGGTGGCGGAGGCATGATGGACGTTTTGGCTTGCAGCCAATCGGACTGCTCCAAGGCGTGCTGTAGGGTCTGCATTTGGCTAGCGCCGAGGGTGAAATGGACTTCCTTCCACTTGCCAGGCCGGACGGGGGGCCATTCCCATGCATCGGTGCCGAAGGTACCGCTGCCATCGGGCTTGATGCACAGTGACGCCCTGCCGGCCCAGATGGTCGGGCCGATGTCGATGGTGAACTCCTCGAAGAGCACCGGGCGCGTGGTGGCGGCATTGGCATTCGAATCCGCATGCAATCCCCTGGTCTGCGTCGTCGTCGGCTGTGTCGCCGCATCGCCTTTGTTATTCGACTGAATCGAGTACGCCAGCGGTATGAATGCGGCGATGAGAACCAACGCAATTCCCGCGGCAACAAATGCCCGGCTCGTTGAACGCTCTCCCGCTTTGCCCAGAATTCGCCGAAGTCGAGGCAGTAATTTGCCGCCAGTCGCCGCCGAAGCCAGGGGGGAACCAGGGAGGGGGGCGGGGGGGGGGCCGCCTCCGGTGATGCCCGCTACAAAAGCCAACGCTCGTACATATGTTTTGCGATCGCCGCAAATTTCCAGGGCGATTTCGTCGCAGCAATACTCGCTTTCCTGCGTAAGCGTGGCGGAGACCCACCACACTGCCGGATGGAAAAACAGGACGGTTTCAACGGCGGCCTGAACCATGCGAACCAAAGTGTCCCAGCGCCGAATGTGGGCCAGTTCGTGTGCCAGAATCGCTTGAAGCTGATCGGAGCTCAGGCCAGTCACGATGCTGGCGGGGATGACGATCGCGGGTCGAAGCCAGCCGATGACGGCCGGCGCCTGTACTAACGCCGATTCCAAAATCACCGCAGCCTGCTTCATCCGCAGGCGCTCGCCCAAGTTACGAAAAACTTCCACGATGCGTGGGTCCAGCGGCGATTTGGCGTGCCGGCGAATCCGCCGCAAGAGCAGCCAACCGCTCACATGCCAAAGCGAAAGCGACAACAAACCCGCTAGCCAGAACAGCACATACCAGGGAAGGCAGCACTCAATGAACGACTCGAAACGCAAAGCCCAAACAGACGAACTGTTGGCGGCTGGTTGAACGGCGGTAGGAGCGGCGACCAATTCCGGGGGCCACGGGTATGGGACAACCTCGGTCCCATACCCGTGTTCGCTTGCGGCACGGGTATGCGAACTGCGCAGACCCGTGGCACCCACTTCCTCAACACTCGTGAGAGGCGGTGCAATGACAAAGAACGTAATAACCGGCATCACGACGAGCAACCCCATCGCGCAACAGGCCGCGACGTACCGCACCTGCGGCTGCCACCGCCGCTGGAACTGAAGCACCATCGCCAGCAGCGCAACGACCAGCGCTCCCTGCCAGAGAAAATGTACCAATGTCCATCCAATACGCTGTCCCCAAGGACCGGTCAACAAGGACATGATCTGCTCGTTCATTGTTCGTCCTCCATCTCCTTGAGCAACTGGCGAATATCCTGTCGTTCCGCCACGCTTAAATTCGTCGCCGTCAGTGCCGCCACCAGTTTGCGGGCGGACCCGCCGAAGGCACGCTGGAGCAAATCCCACACAAGCCGCTGCTGCAACTCATTCTCCGGCACACTCGCCTCGTAAATCTGTGGCCGAACCGACTCGTCCCGCGTAAGCAGCCCCTTCCCATGCATAATCAACATCAGCTTGAGCGTCGTGTTGTACGTAATAGGCTTCACAACCCGATGAACTTTGTGAACCTGTCCGACGCCGCTGGGCCCGAACTGCCATAAGATGCGAAGGATTTCGAGTTCCCCATCGGTCGGTCGCACGTAAGACTGCTTCTTTTTCACAGGAACGCCTCCGATTATCGACACACCTCGGCAGTATAATGAAAGCTTTCATTAAGTCAATGAAGATTTTCATTATTTTAAGATTGCGTTACCATAAGTGCACTCTTACGATTGCGGCATTGATGTTTTCTCGCCTCCAAAACCAGGCGGAATGGGAGTGGTGATGCTGCGATTGGGGAAGTTGCCGTTCATGATTTACTCGCCGTCGCGGACGGGGAGTACGACGTTGCAGCGGATGTTGTGTTTGCATCCGGGAGGAGGAAATGGGGGGGGATTGCGGTGTTTGTGGGAGCCGTTTAATCCGACGCATCCGGCGGGATTCGCGGTGAGGAGCCGAGAGATTCTCAAAGAACGGGGATTGGAAGCGGCGCTGGAGTATCTGGCAACGGAAGGAACTGGATTCAAGCATGTGTGGCATCCGGGCGGATGGCCGTTCGAGGAGGGAAAAAATGAGGGCGGAGGACTGAACGATCGGATGTTGCTGATGGAGGATGAGGGGGGAGGCTCAAAGGTCATCATGTTGCGGCGGAGGAACGCGTTGCAGCGGGCAATATCGGAGCGGATCAGTCAGCAGATGGGGATTTGGCAGATTTTTAATGAAGGTGATCGGCAGCGGATTCGGGGGCACACGTTTCGGCCGCTGAATGTGGAGCAGTTGCGAATGGACATGGCGGTGGTGCAGGCTGAGGAACGGCGGTTGATCGGGTTGCTTGCCGGCTCAGGGAAGACATGGCGAGAGGTCAGTTACGAGGAAATCTTTTCGCCGACAGTGGCATTTGATGATGCGGTAGAGGTGGTACAGGGAATATTCAAGTGGCTGGGAGCGGGACGTGTGACGGACCGGGCACGGATAGCGGCAATGCGGGAAATGCTCGACCCAACAATCACCGGATTCAACAACGCGGCGGCATATCGGAAAATCCCGAATATCGAAGAGGTGGAGCGAGCATTAGGCAGTGAGGAAAACGGATGGGTGTTTCCGCAGCGATGAAGTAGTCACAGACAACCACCAAGGGGGTATGACACTTTAAGCGGGAGCGTTGGCGCCATCCAAAAACGCTGAAGTGATGCTGGCCTTGGAATCGCTTTATCAAAGCAATCCGTGGAGATAGATCGAGGCAATGGACGTCGCCTCATCGTCTCCTACTCTGACAAACGAGCGAAGAAGGACGCCCACAACCGCCAACGCGGACTCCAACGGCTCGCCAAACAAATCGGCTCGGGACGCATGACCAAAAAA
>WQYP01000121.1 GCA_009781185.1 Phycisphaerales bacterium
GCCCCCGGTGGTCCCCCACCCACCCCCCTGCCATTTCCCAAATTCCCCCCTCCCCCCCCCAAAAAAAATCCACCTCCCCCCCCACCACCCCGGCCACCACCCCGACCCCCCCCCCCCCCCAACCTCCGCCAATTCCGTTCTCACCGCCTTCGACCACGCCGCCCCCTTCACGTGATAATCCAGTCCTCGCGTCACCAATTCCTCCCCCCTCCGCAGCCGATCCGCCTCCACCCACATCGCTATCACTCGCCGTCCGCACGGCGCCATTCCCACCTTCGCCCCCGGACCAGGCATCTCCCCCTTCTCTCCCTGCATTTCCGCCAACATCTTCCATTCGCCCTGCAACCCATACAACCGTACCTCTCTTCTCCTCTCCCCTTCTCCCTCTCTCCCACTCCCCCACTCCCCCAAAGTCAGCGCAAAAACCCCATCCTGCGACCCCATCGCCGCCAACAACACCTCTCCCCGCGGCAACGGCCGCATCAACTGTACCTCCCCCGACAAATTCACCGCTCTGACCGTTCCATTGTGTCCGCTGAACACGCACGCACTTGTCGATCCCTTCGATCCCCCCCCTTTAGGCCGTCCCACCAGCGCTAATGCCGTCGCATAATCGCTGAAAAACCCCAATCCATCCTTGTTTCGAATCGCTCCCCACGTCGCTCCGCCGTTGGTCGTCGCAAACAACTCGTACCCCGGCAGTATCTTCCCGCCCCCTATTGTCTTCATGACCGTTGGATGCACCACCCACATCGTCCGCCCATCCCCCACCGCCAGCACTTCCGCTACATGCCCTCGTTCCTGTGTCACCGCCCGTGTTGTCGCTTGCGTCGCCGCCTGCGTTGTCGTCACCCCCCGCTTCTGCGACATCTCTTCCTTCTCCCCGTCGAGCATTACCACCAGCCCCACCGCAAGCGGCACCAGCAGACCCAAAAAGATCCACGTCATCCAACGATTTCTCTGTGGCGGCAGATTCGACATCCCACCATTCTAACCCAACCGGCCACATTTGGAGACAGAGCAGGTGCTGCCAGTTTTCTGTCGCCGGGGTGAGAGGGAGACAGGGAGAGGGGGAGAAGCCCAGTGAACAGCTCCCGACCTTCGCTTTCGCGGCAAAAGTGAGCGATTTTACCTTTTAACTTTTAACTTTTTTGGTGTGTCTTGCGGTTGGGTTGAGGAGCGGTGGAGGTATGGGATTTGCGAAAGAGAGGGGCGGAGGATCGCATGGGTGGCGGTGTGAAAGATAAGCATGGGTATCCGCGGCCGGGGATGGCGCGGGCGGCGTGGGTGAACCTTAATGGGGTGTGGGATTTTGCGATTGATCGCGAGGCGGTGTGGACGGCGCCTGAGCAGGTACAGTGGGATCGGAAGATCGTGGTGCCTTTTGCGCCGGAGACGAAACTCAGCGGTGTGAAGGAGACGAGTTTTTACCGTGCGGTGTGGTATCGGCGGGAGATTGAAGTGCCGGAGTTGGTGGGGAGGCGATTGATTGTTCGGTTTGAGGGGGTGGATTATGCGGCGACGGTGTGGGTGAATGGGCGGCTGGCGGGGAAACATGAGGGTGGGTACACGCCATTTCGGGTGGATGTGACGGAGTTGCTCAGTGGAGGGGGGAAGGATGTGTTGGTGGTGCGGGCGGAGGATGATCCGCTGGATTTGACCAAGCCGCGGGGGAAGCAGGACTGGCAGTTGGCGCCGCACTCAATTTGGTATCCGCGGACGACGGGGATCTGGCAGACGGTGTGGATGGAGGTGGTCAGCGAGACGCATCTGCGGTATGTGCGGTGGACGCCGGTGGTGGAGCGGTGGGAGATTGGGTTTGAGACGCGGCTGGAGGGGAAGCGGCGGGCGGATCTACGGTTGCATGTGAAGTTGGATGCGAATGGTACGGTGCTGTCTGATGATATTTACAGCGTCGTGGGGAATGAGATACATCGGCGAATTGCGCTGTCAGATCCGGGAATTGATGATTCGCGGAATGAATTGCTGTGGAGCCCGGGGTCGCCGAATTTGATTCGGGCACATATTCAATTGGTGGATACATGTGGGAATGTTTTGGATGATGTGCGGAGTTATACGGCGTTGCGGTCGATTTCAATTCAGGGAGATCGGTTTGTGCTGAACGGGCGGCCGTATCCGCTGCAGATGGTGCTGGATCAGGGGTATTATCCGGATGCGGGGATCACGGCGCCGGATGACAATGCGTTGCGGCGGGATGTGGAGTTGGTGAAGGCGATGGGGTTTAACGGGGTGCGAAAACATCAGAAGATTGAGGATCCGAGATATTTGTATTGGGCGGATGTGTTGGGGTTGATGGTGTGGGAGGAGATGCCCAGTGCGTATCGGTTTACGCGGACGAGCATTGAGCGGCTGACGGAGGAATGGAAGGACGTGATACGGCGGGATATGAGTCATCCGTGCATTGTGGCGTGGGTGCCGTTTAATGAGAGTTGGGGTGTGCCGGATTTGCCGGAGATGCCGGCGCAGCGGCATTATGTGCAGGCGTTGTATCATTTGACCAAGACGCTGGATCCTTCGCGACCGGTGGTTGGAAATGATGGGTGGGAAAGTGTGGCGACGGATATCATCGGGATCCATGACTATGATGACAATCCGAAGCGTGTGCGGCGGCGGTATGGGAGGGAGGATGTGGCGGCGTCGTTGTTGAAGCGGGAGCGGCCGGGGGGGCGGTTATTGAGTTTGAGTGAGACGGCGCATGCGGGGTTGCCGGTGATGCTGACGGAGTTTGGGGGGATGGCGTATTCGGAGGATATGGAGAAAACGTGGGGGTATACGCGTTGCGAGACGGCGGAGGAGTTTGCGAATCAGTATTGCGAGTTGCTCGCGGCGGTGCGGTCGCTGTCGATGCTGGCGGGGTTCTGCTACACGCAGTTTGCGGATACGTATCAGGAGGCGAACGGGCTTTTGTATGCGGATCGTACGCCGAAGTTTCCGCTCAAGCAGATGGCGTTGGCGACGCGTGGGCCAAGGACGAGGCTCGAGCAACACATGATTGCGGAGTGGCGTGAGAGAGTCATGGGACAGCTTGAATGAAGAGTAAAAGTTACAAAGTTAAAAGTTAAAAAGTAGAGGGTAAAAGTGGAATATTTAGCCGGCATGCTTGCATGCCGTTCGGAGAGGAGAAGATGAAAACGAAGATGCCGATTTGCAGAAAAAAAAGCGGCAAGGGAAAGGCTGGCACGTTTGCGTCGTTCTGGATGGGGGGATTTGAATCGGCGTGTCAGGTGAATACGAAGGGGGTGCGGATTGATATGCAGGCGGCGACGCAGCATGATGTGATGGCGCGGGAGGATTATGAGATGATGAAGGGGCAGGGGATTCGGGTGGTGCGGGATGGGGCGGTTTGGCCGAGCGTGGAAAGGGCGCGTGGAGTTTATGATTGGTCGCGATTTGTGGGGATGGTGCGAGCGGCGGAGGCGGCGGGGGTGCAGGTGATATGGAATCTTTTGCATTATGGGTGGCCGGAGGATATTGACATTTTGTCTGGGGAATTTGTGGAGCGGTTTGTGAAATTTTGCGGGGCGGCGGCGAGGATTGTGAAGGAGGAGAGTTCGCGGGCGTCGGTGTATGTGCCGGTGAATGAGATTAGTTTTTTGGCGTGGGCGATGGGGACGAAAGGGATTATTCAGCCGGTGATGCTGGGGCGTGCGATGGAGATTAAAAAGCAGTTGGTGCGGGCGTCGATCGGGGCGATGGAAGCGATCTGGGAGGTGGATGGGCGGGCGAGGTTTATGCATGTGGATCCAATTATTCATGTGATGCCGCCGCAGGGGCGGCTGGACATGGCGGAACAGGCGGCGGGGCAGCGGCGGGCACAGTTTGATGGGTGGGATATGCTCTGCGGACGGATGTGTCCGGAACTGGGTGGGGCGATGAAATATTTAGATATGGTGGGAGTGAATTATTATCATTCGAATCAGTTTGAGGCGCCGGATGTGAGGTTGCGGTGGGAGGATGAGCCGCGGGATGAGCGGTTTGTGCCGTTGTGGGTGTTGTTGGAGGAGGTGTATGGGCGGTACGGGCGGTCGCTGGTGATAGCGGAGACGAGTCATTTCGGCGTGGGACGCGGGAAATGGATTCGGGAGATCGGTCAGCAGGTGATTGAAGCGAGGCGGCGAGGGGTGCCGTTGGAGGGCGTGTGTTTGTATCCGATCATTGATCGGCCGGATTGGGAAGACATGGAGCAGTGGCACAACAGTGGATTGTGGGATTTGAAATGGGTGGGTGGGAGGTGGGAGCGGGTGTTGTGCGGGGAATATGCCGAGGCGCTCAGAGAATCGCAGCGTGAGCTTGCGGCAATTGGATGCAGTTGAGTCTCGGAGTTCACGCTTTAGCGTGTCATGGCTCAATGCAGGTATTGGGAGCACGCTAAAGCGTGAACTCCGGGGGGCTGGCATGGTGATTGCAAGGTATTTCATGATGCTCACAAGAGGTAACTAAGTGAGGAATTCATGACCAAAACTCAGATACAACTTCCGCTCGTTGTGTTTTCTCATCTGCGGTGGGATTTTGTGTATCAACGGCCGCAGCATTTGCTGTCGCGACTGGCGAAGAGTCGACGAGTGATTGTGATCGAAGAACCGCTTTATGCGGAGGGTGAAGCGAGGTGGGAAAGGAGTTCGCCGGTGGAGAATGTGATGGTGTGCCGGCTGCGGACGTCGAAGCGGAGTGAGGGATTTACGGCGGAACAGGTGGAAGTGATGAGGCCGATGGTGAGGCGGCTGCTGACGGAGGAGGGCGTGGAGAAGTATGTGGTGTGGTGTTACACGGCGATGGCGTATCCGCTGGCGGCGGCGATGGAAGGGGCGGAGGCGGTGGTGTTTGATGTGATGGATGAGTTGTCGGCGTTTAAGGGAGCGCCGGCGGAGATGCTGGAGAATGAACGGCGGTTGATGAAGTTGGCGGATGTGGTGTTTACGGGTGGGCCAAGTCTGTTTAAGGCGAAGAAGGGACGGCATCCCAATGTGCATTGTTTTGCGAGTTCGGTGGATACGAAGCACTTCGGGGCGGCGCGGGCGGGGACGGAACTGGTGGAGGCGGAGGATCAGAAGAAGCTGGGGCGGCCGCGGCTGGGGTTTTATGGGGTGATTGATGAGCGGATGGATTTGGGGTTGGTGGCGGAGATGGCGAAGGCGCATCCGGAGTGGCAGATTGTGATGGTGGGGCCGGTGGTGAAGATTGGGGAGGCGGATTTGCCGCGGGCGGGGAATATTCATTACATGGGGCAGCGGGGGTACGCGGAGCTGCCGCGGTTTTTGAAGGGGTGGGATGTCTGTCTGCTGCCCTTTGCGATCAATGAGAGCACGAAGTTCATCAGTCCAACGAAGACGCTGGAGTACATGGCGGCGGAGCGGCAGATTGTGAGCACGCCGATCACGGATGTGGCGGAACCTTACGAAGGCATCGTGCTGATCGGGCGAGGTCCGGGAGAATTTATCGCGGCGTGCGAGAAGGCGATTGCGATGACGAAGGTGGAGGCTCAGCGGCGAATTGGCGCGATGCGGAAAGTGCTGGCGCAGACCAGTTGGGATGCGACGGCGGAGTCGATGAGCGAACTGATGGATGCGGCGGTGCGGAGGAATCAGGAGAACGCGGAGATTGAATTAACCACAGACAGACACAGACAGACACAGACAGACGACGAGAATGAGTCGGTGATTGATGCGGCGGTGGTGGTGATTGGGGCGGGGCCGACGGGGTTGAGCGCGACGTATCATCTGGGGAAAGGGGCGCTGTTGATTGAACAGAATGATCGGGTCGGGGGATGGTGCCGGTCGATTGAGGATCGGGGCTTCACGTTCGATCATGCGGGGCACATCATGTTTTCGAACGATCCGTATGTGCATGCGTTGTATAAAAAGCTGCTGGGTGACAATGTGCACTGGCAGAACCGGGAGGCATGGATATACAGCAAGCATGTGTATACACGTTATCCGTTTCAGGGGTCGCTGTATGGGCTGCCGCCGGCGGTTATTCAGGAATGTCTTGTGGGAGCGATCGAGGCGCGGTTCGGAAGCTTGAATGCGAAAGTGGCCCCCCCCCGTAATGACACGCTAAAGCGTGAACTCCGCGCAACGGCGGCGTGCTCGAAGAACAATGGGAAACTGGAGGATTGCTGCGGGGATGGCGTTGCGGAAACGGAGCTCGGAGTTCACGCTTCAGCGTGCCCCCCCCAAGAGGGAGGTGAGCCTCAGAATTTTGAGGAGTTTATTTATCAGGTGTGGGGAGCGGGCGTGGCGAAACATTTTGCGATTCCGTACAACCGGAAAATCTGGGCGGTGGATTTGAAAGAGATGGAGACGAGTTGGCTGGGCGGGCGGGTGCCGTTGCCGAATTTGGAGGAGATGATTCGAGGAGCGCTGGAACCGGCGCCGGCGCCGATGGGGCCTAATGCGCGGTTTGGATATCCGTTGCGGGGAGGGTTTCAGGCATTGATGAATGGGTTTCTGCCGTATGTGAAGGATCGGTTGATGCTTGAGACGCGGGTAGTGGCAATTTCGCCGAAGAGCAAGAGGTTGAAGTTGAGTACGGGGCAGACGGTGAGATATGAGCAATTGATCTCGACGATGCCGCTGCCGGTGCTGGTGCGGATGGCCGGTGCAGAGGCTCCGGAAGCGGTGCGCGAGGCGGCGGCGAAACTGCGGCATACGTCGGTCAGATGCGTAAACCTCGGCGTGACACGAGCGAAAATCACGGAAAAACACTGGATTTATTATCCGGAAGAGACGGTGTTTCATCGGATATTCGTGCAGGGGAATGCAAGTCCGTACTGCAATCCGCGGGGAGGAGCGGGGGGATTTGGGTTTACTTGTGAGATCACGTATGGGCCGGGGAAGCCGCTGCCGTGCGAGGGGGAAGCGCTCATTGAGCTGTGCATTCGCGATGCCCGGCGGGTAGGGTTCATCCGGGAAGATGACGAGGTGATCTGCTCGAACGCGGTAGATATGCCGTATGCGTACGTGGTGTACGACCATGAACGTCCGAAGCATATCGCGGTGATCCGTGCGTGGCTGGCGCGGCATGATATCGTGCTGGCGGGCCGTTACAGCGAGTGGGAATATTACAATTCCGATCATGCATTTTTGGCGGGGAAACGCGGCGCGGAAGAGGTGAGGAAGCTGCGAAAGGCGGCGGAGCGGATGCGCGCGGCGGATGACGGACGCTGGCTGCCGGAGCGCGCACGGGAATTAGCCACGGACAGACACAGACAGGCGCAGACTGGTTTTAAAATTCGAAATTCGAATGACGAATGACGAATCAAATCCGAATGATGAAATGACGAATGACCGAAACGAACTCAGCGTCTGGTGTTTCGGTCATTTGAACATTTGAGCATTCGGATTTGATTCGTCATTCGTCATTCGAATTTCGTCATTTCATGAGGAGGGCTTATACTTCGCATGCACCAGAAAAGGAGGCGTGCATGGCGCGAGTGATCGGTGGGATAACACGGCGGACGATGATGAAGGCGGCAGCGGCGGCTGGGGCGGGAATGTTGCTGGGCAAGTGCGGGACGGCGGATCCGTTTATGAGATCGGGCACGGGTAAGCCGGCGGTGGTGGTGATTGGAGCGGGGTTGGCGGGGCTGGCCTGTGCGTATGAGCTGGCAAACGCGGGATGTGAAGTGAAAGTGCTCGAGGCGAGGAATCGGATCGGGGGACGCGTGCTGACGTTCAAGGATATGGCAGGAGGGAGAGTGGTGGAGGGCGGCGGAGAGTTTATCGGGGCGAAGCACACGATTTGGGCGAGTTATGCGGCGAAGTTCGGACTGGCACAGCGTCAGGTGGAGCCGGACGCCGGCGAACGGCCGATCGTGATCGGACGAAACAAGTTGAGCTCGGATGAGGCCAGGCGAGTTATCGAGGAGATGACGGGGGCGCAGAGGGCGTTGAGCGAGGCGGCGAGCGGTGTGGACGCGGTGCGGCCGTGGATGACACAGGTGAGGGAGGTGGGGGCGGAACAAATCGATGGGCGCTCGATGGGCGATTGGCTCAGGTCGCTGGCGGTTTCGGATTTGACCAAACGCGTGATCCGGGCGGCATTTGAAGGGCGCTTCGGCGTGGCGCTGGAACGGATGAGTTACCTGGCGTTTCTGGCGCTGGTCAAGGGCGGCGGCGCGGAGACATTTTGGACGGATCACGAAGCGATGCGGTGCGAGCAGGGCGCAGGGGCGCTTGCGGAGAGATTGGCGAAAGAGTTGGTGAAGGGGAGTGGGGCGGAGATTCTGTTGGGGTCGCCGGTCATATCGGTTGTGGTGGGGAATCAGGGGGCGATGGTGACGACGGAATGGCAGCGAATGCGGGCGGATGCGGTGGTGCTCACGGCGCCGCCGTCGACGTGGAGCAAGATTCACTTTGCGCCGACGCTGCCAGTGGGGTTGAAGCCGCAGATGGGAGTGGCGGTGAAATACCTCGCGGAAGTGAAGAAGCGGTTCTGGAAGGAGGCAGGGCTGTCGGCGAGAGGCATGACAGATGGAGACATTTCAATGACGTGGGAGGCGACGGTGGGAGAAGGTGGAGGGGGAGCGGTGCTGGCGTGCCTTTCAGGCGGTCCGGCGGCAGAGCGGATACGCGAACGAGAACCGATCACACGAGCGGCATTTTATAAGTCGGAAATGGAAAAGATTTTCACGGGATACGCGGAAAATGCGAGCGAGGGAGATGGGGGGGGAAGGTTTATCGATTGGGCGGGCGATCCGTGGGCGATGGGAGCGTATTCGATCGGTGCGCCGGGGCGAATGAAAACGGTTGGACAGACGCTTGAAAGTGGAATCGATTGTCTGCATTTTGCAGGGGAATATGCAAGCTTTGCATTTGCGGGAACGATGGAAGGGGCGTTGGAGTCCGGTGTGCGAACGGCGCGGCGGATGATGCGGTGAGGAACGGGTTCTCACAGAGGACACAGAGAAATTTTGAATTGGGTGATTTGGCGATTTGGTGATTTTAACTTTGGCAATCGAAGGGTACTTCCGTATACGCGACAGCAGCCAATCACCAGATCGCCAAATCACCAGATCACCCAATTTAATACCTCTGCGCTCTCTGTGAGACCCCGTTTTTTGAACATCGATCGTTGCTACCGTTCAGGGCGAAGGATGAGGTGGAGGTCGGGGCCGCTGTGGGTGGAGGAGATGAGGCGAAGTTTTTTCGTTTTTCGATTGCCGCTGGGGAGGATGGTGGGAGTGGCGAGGGCGGTTGGGGCGGGGTCGCCGATGAGCAGGGGAGCGAGGAAAATGTGAGCTTCGTCGATGAGGTTCTGATGGAGGAAGGAGGCCAGAAGGGAGGGACCGCCTTCGAGGAGGAGGTTGGTGTAATCGTTTGCGGCGAGGTGCGCGAGGAGCGGTTTAAGCTGCGGACGGTTCTGCTTATCGGTGGGGAGCGGAAGAGACATGGCGCCTTTGGCGGTGAGCTTCTCAAGACGACGTTTGGCGGCGAAGGTAAGGGTCCGGGCATGAGCGATCAGGACGGGGGCTTCGGAAATGGTTTGTATGAGATTGCTGGTGAGAGGGAGGCGGCAGTGGGAGTCGAGAATGATGCGTGTGGGAGTACGGCGGCGGCTTCGCGGGTCGGCGAGACGGACGGTGAGTAAAGGATTGTCGATAAGAGCCGTGTTAATGCCAACAAGGATCGCATCCATGCGGGCGCGGAGCTTGTGGACGGTGGCACGGGAGATTTCGGAAGAAATCCAGACGGGGCGAGGCGTGGAGGAGCCAGGAAGTGGAGGCAGGGCGACGCGGCCGTCGAGAGATTGGGCCCACTTGGCGATGATGAAGGGGCGGTGCCTGGTGAGGCGGGTGATGAACGGGGCGTTGAGATCGCGGGCTTCGGGGTCGAGTAGGCCGATGTCGACGGTGAGGCCGTGGTTGCGGAGGATCGCGGCGCCTGTCGCTCCCTTACGGTCGCGGCTCGGATTAATTTTGAAGAAGGGGTCAGTCATGGCGATGACGACTCGCGTGATACCGGTGGCGAGGATGGCGTCGGTGCAGGGCGGGGTTTTGCCGACATGGCAGCAGGGTTCGAGCGTGACATAGAGGGTTGTCCCCCTCACGTTTTTGGCGTTTTTGGCGGCCGCGCGAAGGGCGTGGATTTCCGCGTGAGGGCCGCCGAAGTTTTTGTGATAGCCTTCGGCAATGATCCTGTTGCCCTGCGCGATGACGGCGCCGACCATGGGATTAGGTTCGACGTTGCCCTGACCGTGCTTGGCGAGCGTGAGTGCGCGGTGCATGCAGTGGATGTCGAAGGGAGAGAAGATTGGCATCCGATGGATTGTAATGGAATGGATGAAATTGACGAATGAACGAGTTGCCGAATTAACGAACGTGGACAAGGGGTTGGACGGGAAACGCGGAAAGTTTGGGGTTGGGGCGAGTTTGTTGCCAGATGAGCCAAAGCACGAGGAGCCACAGGGCGGTGGGGAACCAAAAGGGGATGCGAAGAAAGTAGTAGATGAGATGAGGAGCGGAACGTATGGTGCCGGCGTTGAATCCCAGGTAGTAGAAGGGGGCGGAATCCGGGCGAGGTTCGAGAGGGAAGATTCTGGAGACCCAGATGACGGGGCCCGTCATGGTAATGGGCAGGGACACGAAGTAGATGCCGCCGGAGCAGATTACGAGAGAGTCCTCGCCTCGGGGCGAGAAGCGACGCACATAGGCCCCGCGGAAGTCGCTGAAGATCCAGAGACAAATGCAGACGAAAACGGGAACAGCGGCGAGGAAACGCAAAAGGAAGGAACGAGACATGAGAGAGATATCGGAGATTATCGGGAAATAGATGAGAATCGGATGACGCAATCGAGAGGAGGGACCGGGCGAACGCATTGGACTATCAGAGCCGCGACCGTTAGGGAGCAACAGGGACTGTTTTCGCATTGTCGCACGGTCGCTCCCTTACGGTCGCGGCTCTGATAGTCACTGGTCTAATGGCGGGGTTATGCGGCACGCACCATGTACCCACCCCGTGAAAGGGGTGGGCTTATCGCTGATAGAGCGGGACGTAGTGGTAGGGCATGGCGAGGATGCAGACGTAAACGGCGGTGGTATAGATGGGGGTGAGACCAGCGGCTTGCTGGTCGTTTTCGGCGGATTTGGGCCAGTAGGCGATGTCGCCCTGGGAGACGGCAAGGGGAACGAGCGTGTCACGCATGTTGGCGTACCATTTGGACCATGTGTCGCCGCCGATCATGTATTGGGCGGGGGCGGCGTAGAAGGCGCCATAGGTGTAGTATTCTCGATGATTGCGTTTGGCGACGGCGTCGATGAGGTACTTGGAGCCTGTTTTGACCATGTTGTCGTCGTAGAGCCCGCAGACCTGGAGGGAGTAAATGGCGGCGGCGGTGCGGGCGAACCCGGGGCCGCCGCGGGGCTGGTAGCCAAAGCCGCCGGAACGCTCGTCGTAGCAGTCCTTGATGAACTTGATGGCTTGCTTGATGGTATCGTCCGGAACGAGAATGCCGGCGTTTTTCGAAGCGCGCAGGGCAACGACCTGTAAAACGGTGACGGAAATGTCGGCGTCGGTGGGGCGAGGCTGGTAACGCCAGCCGCCGGATTTGGACTGGGCGTTGATGATGAGTTTGACGGCAAGTTCGAGCTTGGCCTTGATGTTGGGGTCGTGGGTCTGGCCGTAGGCTTCGGCGAGTGCGATGGTGGCGACGCCGTGGTCGTACATATTGGAGGGTTTTCGTCCGCCGCGGACGGATTCGCTGGTGATGTAGCCATCTTCGCGGACGGCGCCCAGGAGGTAGTTGACGCCGTTGGTGACGTTTTTGCCGTATTCGCCTTCGCCGGGGAGTTGGCCGCAGGCGAGGAAGGCCATGAGGGTGTAACCTGTCATGGCGACGGGATGTTCGCCGCGGGTGGACCAGGAGCCGGACGGGGATTGCTGGCCGGCGAGGTACTTGAGGGCGCCTTGGAGAATCTTTTCGGTGTTGGGATCGACGGTGACTTTGTCACGCTCGGCGGGAGCGGTGGTTGGGGCGGGAAGAGTGGAGGGTTTGGTTTGGGCGAGGGCGGAGGAGAGGGCGGTGGCGAGGATAAGGGCGGTGAGGATGAGGAGGCGAGTGTTCACGTGTGATCCTATCACTTTACCAACACATTTTGATATTGTAAGGAGCGATCTGCGAATCGTGGGTGACGAGGATGCAGTTTTCGAATTGGGACTGGACGATGAGCATACGATCAAACGGGGCTCGGTGATGCAAGGGAAGCGTTGCCATCGCGATCACATGACGCGTGGCAATGGGGAGCACGGAGCATTGCATGCGACACATAGCTTCGACTATTTTCTGATCGAAAGGTTTCGGGAAAGTCAGTTTATTCAGTTGCACTTTGATAGCCATCTCCCAGATACTCGCATCGCTGAGAAAGAGCTGATTGGTTTTGTCGTACAAAGCGGCGCGAGCAGCGGATGAGAGTAACGAAGATTGAAAGATAAACCAGAGGAAGGTATGGGTATCGAGGAGGAGTTTCACTGATCTTCCCCAAGCCAGAAGGAGTCAGGAAGAGGTTCGTCAAAGTCGGGAGCAACCCAGACTTGACCGGCAAAGAAGTCGGACTCTCTTGGTTTTGAGGGGTCAAAGGAGAAAGAAAGCAAGGCGGCTGGGGATGGGGGGGCGATGATTTTGGCGACGGGTTTGTCGCCGTCGGAGACGATGATTTCATCCGTGTCTCCCAGCGAGGCGAGAAGTTCGCGGGTGGATGGCGGGAGATCCTGAATGGAAATGCTACGCATCATATTGGATATGTTAGCTGCGTGGAGATTGGGAATCAATGAAAACAGGGCGCCACAGAAATCAGGGGTGTGGCCATTTTTTATGGCCAATCAGACGATTGCCCCGGAAAATCAGAGCCGCGACCGTCAGGGAGCGACAGGCGTTATTTCCGCATTGTCGCACGGATCGCTCCCTGACGGTCGCGGC
>WQYP01000122.1 GCA_009781185.1 Phycisphaerales bacterium
AACCCTCCACCATTTGGCCATCAGAGCCGCGACCGTAAGGGAGCGACAGGCTTTATCTCCGCATTGTCGCACGGGTCGCTCCCTTACGGTCGCGGCTCTGATAGAGGATTGAGACAGAGCACGTGGAGGGGCCTTTCCATGCGATAACGAGAACCGAGCGCCTCGTTCCACGAATTTTACGAATTGAACGAATTTTACGAGTTGATGTCAGATTGCGGCTCGGATGGTTTGCGGGTACCGTTTGATCCTTTCGTAAGGAGTTTCTGATGATGGATTCCGTTCTGTGCTGGGCTGATAAAAACCGCGATCAGTTTCTTGCGGGGCTCAAAAAATGGTTGAGTATTCCCAGTATTTCCGCGCAACCGGATCATCGAGGGGATGTAGCTGCCGCTGCGGAATGGCTCCGCGATGAGGCACGCTCTATTGGGATGAATGCGGAAGTTGTGCCGACGGCGGGGCATCCGGTGGTTCTGATCACGACGCCGGAGGGGCTTGCGCCGAAGGGGGCTCCTCATATTTTGATTTATGGGCATTATGACGTTCAGCCGCCGGAGCCGTTGGAGCTTTGGGAAAGTCCGCCGTTTGTGCCGACGGTTCGGGATGGGATTCTTTATGCTCGCGGGGCTGTGGATGATAAGGGGCAGGTTCACTGTCACCTTTCGGCATTGACTGCGTGGAAACAAATCAACGGCGGATTCCCCTGTCGCATCAGCATGATTATCGAGGGCGAAGAGGAAGTCGGTTCGCCGAACTTCATGAGTGTCGTTAATGCTCGCAAGGATTTTTTCAAAACGGCAAAGACCTTGATTATTTCGGATACGTCGATTTATTCGCGGGATGTGCCGACGCTGACTTACGGGCTTCGCGGGTTGGTCGGGACGGAAATGGTGCTGCATGGAGCGAATACCGATCTCCATTCGGGCGCTTACGGCGGTACGGTCGCCAATTCGGGCCATGCTCTGTGCGAAATGGTCGCTCGGCTTCATGATCCGCAGGGGCGGGTGACGGTGCCGGGGTTCTATGATGATGTCATTCCGCTGACGGAAAAAGAACGGCAAATGTGGAAGCAATTGCCTTACTCCGATGAACAGTTTGCCAAGGATCTGGGCGTGACGGAGCTTTTCGGCGAGGTGGGGTATACGACGCTTGAGCGTAAGTACGGGCGTCCGACGCTTGAGATTAATGGCATCACCTGCGGCTATCAGGGGCCGGGGAATAAGACGGTGCTGCCGAATCGGGCGAGTTGCAAGATTACGTGTCGGCTTGTGCCGGGACAGGATGCGGAGAAGATTATGGATCGGCTGCAGGAGTATCTTCGCAGGATTAAGCCGGCGGGGGTGACGATGGAGTTTACCTATCGCACGAAGGGATCGCCGTCCTGCCTGACGCCGCTGGAATCGCCGGCGATGGAAGCGGCTGGCGAAGCGATGAAACTCGCTTTTGGCAAGATGCCGGTCTTCAAACGCGAAGGCGGCTCGATTCCGGTCCCCGCGTGGTTTAAGGAATCGCTCAATATCGATTCTGTTCTCATCGGATTCGGATTGCCGGACGATCGCATCCATGCGCCCAATGAGAAATTCGAACTCTGCCAGTATTATGCAGGGATTAAAGCATGTGCGGCACTTTATGCGTTGCTGGCGGAAAAATTGAAGTGATGCCAAACCCCGTTAGCCCCCGGCTCTGCCGGGGGTTAACTCCAAATGTGTTTGTCCTGCCTTCTCCTCCCTAAATCGTATGTGTGAGACGCGCAGGAGACGTTAAGCCTTGCGATTCCTCGCAAGGCTATTTGTTATTCGAGCGGTTTGTCCGTTATCATTTATGGCTGTGCTTATAAGGAACTTCTTCCTATGAACGACCGTCAACGCTTTCTCGCAACGATGAGCTTTCAGCCTGTCGATCGCGCTCCGCTTTACGATTTTAATTTCTGGGACGAAACGGTCCCGGAATGGCATAAGCAGGGGATGCCGCCGGAGGTTACTCGGGAAAATGCGCATCGGTATTTTGGGCTGGATGCATCGCTTGCCGGGGGCGATCAGGGATGGGAGTGCCGTGCGAATGTTGAACTCTCGCCGGGCTTCGAATACCGCGTCATCGAAGACCGTGGCGATCATGAAGTCGTTCAGCAATGGGACGGCGTCCGCGTCCTGCGGAGAAAATTTATGAGTTCCATTCCCCAGCATGAAGCGCACCTGCTCGAGGACCGGGCGGGCTGGGAGAAACATTACAAGTGGCGGTTCGATCCGAATCATCCGCTTCGCTGGCAGAATTTTGAGGCGAAGGTCGCCAAGTGGCAGGCGATTGTGGATGACCCGCTTTTTGTGAATGCGGGGTCGCTCTTCGGGCGGATACGGGATCTCATGGGCATGGAAGGTGTTTCGCTGTGCGTGTACGACGACCCGGTCCTCTTTGAGGAAATGGTGGTTACCCGTACCGAGTGCATCCTCGGCGTGCTCAAACGCGTTCTGGCGACCGGGGTGCAGTTTCATGCGGCGGGCATGTGGGAAGATATGGCCTACAACGCCGGGCCGCTGCTGAGCCCGGAACACTTCAAACGCTTCCTCGTCCCGCAGTACAAACGCATTACCGAACTCCTTCGCACATACCATGTCAACGTCATCTGGGTCGATTGCGACGGCAAAATCGACGTGCTCATCCCGCTCTGGCTGGACGCCGGCGTTAATTGTATGTTTCCTATCGAGATTGGTACATGGGGTGCCGATCCGATCAAGCTCCGCCAGCAGTACGGTAAAAGTCTGCTGATGATGGGCGGATTTGATAAGCACGTTTTGCAGGACTCTCCGCGGCGTATCGAGGCGGAGATTCGCCGGCTTGCGCCGCTGGTTGAGTCCGGCGGATTTATTCCCATGCCCGATCATCGCGTCCCGCCCGATGTGCCCCTTGACAATTATGTGTTCTATTGTCAAAAAGTCCGTGAAGTCTGGGGCAAAAATGTGAACCTCAAACCTATGGAGGCCTGCCTGAAAAATCGGCAGTGACAATCGTATGAAACGTCAATATTATCTCGATCTCGCCGCGACCGGTCTTCGTACGCCTGTTGGTACGGATCTGATTTTGCACGAGAAGCCGGATCACGCCGCGATTCTACTGGATGGGAAGCGTCTCGCCGGCATCATGATGGAAGCGGCGGCGGCGTACAAGAGCCCGCTGGCTTTCCCTATCATGGACCTGATGCTCGAGAAAGTTGCCATGCTGGGCATGATGGGCATCGGCGGGAATGTGGATAGTTACCATTTCGACGCCTGTCCCGATGATGCCGCCGCGGCAAAATTCGAAACGAACCTTCGCGGCTCGCTCCCGCCGCGTATGCAGGCCAACGTTCAGGCCGTCGCAGAAATCGTCAAGGCCAGGAAGTATCTACCTATCGGCATGAGCATCGGACCGGTCAGCCTGATGACCAAGCTTCTGAGCGATCCGATCACGCCGATCTACGCGGCCGCCTCGGGCGTCACGGCAAAAGAAGATGAGGAAATTCGCACGCTTGAACGGGTTCTCGAATTCTCCACGCAGATGGTGCTTCGCAGCGTTCGGGCTCAGATTGACGCGGGCGCCAAGGCGATTTTCATCGCGGAGCCCGCAGCCAACGTCGCTTACTTCTCGCCGATGCAGATGGCCAAGAGCACGGAGATTTGGGACCGCTACGTGATGGCGACCAATCGCCGCGTGAAAGCTCTGCTCAACCAGCACGGCGTCGAGCTGATCTTCCATTGCTGCGGCGAGTTGATCGATACCATGGTCAAGAAATTTGCGGAGCTTGATCCTGCGATCCTCAGCCTCGGCGCGTCACGCAAACTCTGGGAAGATGCTAAGATTGTTCCCAACACCACCGTCCTCTACGGCAATCTTCCGACCAAAAAGTTCTACTCCGACGACGCGATCTCGCAGCCGCAAGTGGTCCAAACAACCTGCGAGCTTATCAAGAATATGCGGGCGACTGGTCATCCCTTCATTCTGGGTAGCGAATGCGACGTACTGAGCGTACCGAACTGCGCCGGCCTTATCCGCAAGAAAGTCGATCTGATGCTCACCTGTACTTGCGGGTGATTTTGGATCTGGTGATCTGGTAATTTAGTGATCTGGTGATTTGCGCTGTCGCGTATGCGAGAAAGCCATTCAATTGTCAGAGTCAAAATCACCCCATCCAAAATCACCAGATGTACCAAATCACCAGATTCCCGGAGGTTCATTGTGCGTGAAAAGCTTCAAGATGTGATCGGCAAGCGGCCTCTCGCGTGCGATGGGGCGATGGGTACGCAACTTATGGCTCGCGGGCTCAAGCCGGGGGAATGCGGCGAACTCTGGAACCTCAAACGCAGTTCCGAGGTGCAGGCGATCCACGCGGCTTATGTCGTGGCCGGTTGCGATTTGATCATGACCAATACGTTCGGCGCGACCCGCACCGGCCTTGCTCGCCATTCGCTGGAAAAACAGGTACGGGAAATCAATCGGGCAGGTGCGATGCTTGCACGTGCCGCCGCGGGAGAGAAGGCGTGGGTCCTCGGTGATGTCGGGCCTTTCGGCGATTTCTTGGAACCCGCCGGCGACTATACGCCCGAACAACTCCACGACATCTTCACCGAGCAACTTCTCGGTCTTCAGGACGGCGGCGTCGATGGCATCATTATCGAAACGATGGTCGATCCCGCGGAAGTCGTTGTTGCCGTGAAAGCGGCTCGCACGTTGGGCGATTGGCCGGTCATCGCGACCTTCGCTTTCACGCCGCAGGCGGACGGGCAGTACCGCACGATCATGGGTACCACTGTTGAGCAAGCCGTCCAGCAGGCCATCGCTGCCGGAGCGAACGTCGTGGGCACCAACTGCGGCACCGGCATGTCATTGGAAGATTACGTCAAGCTCGCGGGACAGCTTGTGAAAGCCGCCGGTAAAACGCCGGTCATTGTCCAGCCCAACGCCGGCGCTCCGCAACCGACGGACGCCGGCGTCGCATACCTCGCCACTCCCGGCGATATGGCCCGGCTCGCACGTGAACTCCGCGACTACGCCCACGTCTCCCTCATCGGCGGCTGCTGCGGCACGTCGCCTGCACATATGAAATCCATGGCCATCGCCGTACATGCATGACGAAGAAGCCAGAAGCTAGAAGCCAGAAGTTTTGAATAAGCTGCCGCTTGAAATCTTCTGGCTTCCAGCTTCTGGCTTCTTCAATACTGCCCGTATTTTTTCACCAATTCGATCACCGCTTTGTATGTCTCCCACGAAACCTGCGGCGGCACGGAGTGGTCGCTGTGATAGATATATGCGTTCGTCTTCATGCCTGCGGCGAACTTGCTGGCGATTTCATGTTCGATCACGGCCAGGTTGTTGTCCTTCATCGCCATGACGTCGATGTTGCCGAAGAAGGCCATTTTGTCGCCGTACTTCGGGCAGAGCTTGCGGATGTCCATGCCGGCCTTGCATTCCAGCGGTTGGAGGCAGTCGAAACCGGCTTCCAGGTAGAGGTCGATGGCGTTGTTGACGTTGCCGTCGGTGTGATAGATGAACTTCATGCGATGGGCGTGCGCCCAGTCGGCAAAGCGCTTGTGGTCCGGCCAGATGAGGTCCTTGTACATCTGTGGCGAGCAGAAGGTCGCGGTTTTGAACGCCATGTCTCCGTACACGAAGAGGCCATCGGGCGTGATGCCCGTGGCCATCGCGGCATCCAGGTTTTGCAGAGCGATGTCCGTGACCGTTTGCGAGATATCGCGGACCCAGTCCGGGTCCTCCGCCATGGCGATCATCGTGACCTCGTCGCCGATGATCGCCCGGGTCTGCTCGAAGCTTTCGACGGCGTTGAGCATGCACCATCGCCCCTTCCCCCGTCCTTCGCGATAGGCCCGCATCGTCGCCGCGGGATTGATCTGCAAACCCGTCTCCATGAATGCGGGCTTGTATTTCTTTTCCCAGATTTCGCGGGAGTCGCATTCGAAGCCGAGGTGTTCGGGCGTACCGCTTTTGTGCTTCCACCTTCGCAGCAGACGTCCCGACTCGTCCCGTACCACATGGGTTTCAGCATCCTCGGAAACAAGCTGCTCGTCGCCCGGAAACGGCCTGGGCCAGAGCCAGTTGATGTTATGAAAATCCGTCTCCAGCAGTTCCAGCACTTCACGCGACCCGCCCATCAGGCCCTCTTTTTTCCATCGCGTGATCGTATCCGGCCAGAAGCTCTCCGACCGCGGCACCCGATCGTGCGGCTTATGCGCAAAAGCCCGACTCACCCGTTCTTGACTTGTTAACTTAGTCATGGCATCTCCTGCATCGGAACCGTGGCGTAAAGCACGGTTTCAAGCCAGCCGGCGAAATGGCTTCTCAAGTAAAACGTATAGTCCGGCGCCCATGTTTTGAGCATCATCGGTATTCGCCACAGGTCGCTGGCTTTATGATACACGCAAATCGCCAGATCCGGCTTTGTTTCGGTGATGATTCTTTTGGCGCCCTGCAAGGCGGCGATTTCCATGCCTTCGATGTCCATCTTGATCATCAATGCGTTGTGACCTTTGAGTACGTCGTCAAGCCGAACCGTTTGGACAATCGTTTCGCCGGTTTCGGTGATTCTGCCGATGGAGTCGCTGGTTTCCGCGAACCGCAGGAATTCGTTTTGATCGCTGACGCCCATGGGGAATAGGACGGCCTGGCCCAGTTTTTTTCGCAGGGAATCCGCGGTTTGCGAAAGTTTGGCGTAATTGCTTTGTCCCGGTTCAAAGCCGAAGTACCGTTCAACGGTATGCCGCTGAATGAGGCTGCTCAGGGTATCCCCGGTAAAAGCGCCGCAATCCACAAAATGACGGTAATGATGACGGAAGTTCACATTCACATCGACATATTGCGTGGTGCCGGGGCTTTGCGCCGGTATGTCGTACGCCAGTTCCGCACCTAATCGCAGCATCGTGACAAACAGATCCCGGCTATGTTCGTCCGCCATCAAATCGAAAGCTGACAGAATCACATCGAGCTCCCTGACGAAAGCGCCTCTGTCGTCGTCGGCCACCCTGTTGACAAAAACCGTGTTGTCGTACATGAATCGCAGCCCGAGGAAATAACGCATATTCAGAATCCTGGCGTACCCCAGCGATTTCAGATGCATTTCTATTTTGTCATATTTTTCCGCGTCCGGCAGCACCGGCGTCAGCACCACCAACGTGTTCTTACGGAAATCCTCGCTCAGCCGAGCGTCATTTTCCTTATAAACAGGCAACCCCATGCATTGAGATATATTGTCCGCGTTTCTGTCCAGGAAACCTTCGATTGTATAACCTTCAGCTTGTGCGAAGTGCGCGAACATTTTCCCGCAATTCCCCGCCCCGAAGACGAGCAGATTTTTCGAGCCGTTCAGGCTTTCCTTGAGTCTTACCCGTATGGCGTCCAGGTCTTTGTCCAGTTTTTCCCGCACATTCAATGAGGAAGCCGCCACGGCCAGCCGGCGTATTTCTTCGCGTTTTTCCGCCTTGGCCATTGTGAGGTCCTCATGGAAAACCGGAGTTCACGCTTTAGCATGTCATGATAGGCTAAACACCCACATGACACGCTAAAGCGTGAACTCCGTATGTGACACGCTAAAGCGTGAACTCCGTTATTCAGGCAACGGCCAGTTTGCGGGCGAGGTCCACGGCACTGGCGGCATCCGGGGAGAAGCCGTCGGCTCCGATTTCCTTGGCGAACTCCGCCGTGATCGGCGCGCCGCCGATCATGACCTTAAGGCCCGGCAGACCCGCTTTCCGCAGCGCTTCGACGGCTTGTTTCATGGCGGGCATCGTCGTGGTCAGCAGGCCGGAGAGGCCGACGATCTTCGCCTTGTGTTCCTGGGCGGCCTTCACGAAAGCTTCTGGCGAAACGTTGGTGCCCAGATCGACGACGGCGAAGTTAGCGCCTTTCCACATCATCGCGACGAGGTTCTTGCCGATGTCGTGCAAATCGCCCTGCACCGTTCCGATCACGGCGGTGAATTCCGGCGTGATGCCGGCCTTGACCAGCGTCGGCTCCAGAATCGCAAGAGCCTCCTTCATGGCTCGGCTGGCGATGAGCATCTCCGGCACAAACACTTCGTTCCGCTGGAAACGTGCGCCGATCTCGTCCATGGCGGCCACCATGGCGTCGAGGATTTCACGCGGCGGAAGCTTTGCGGCGATAGCCTCCGTGACCAGCCGTTTGGCTTCGTTACGATTGCCCTTCTTGATCGCTTCGTTCAAGGGTGCGAGATTGCTCATGGACCGAGTCTCCTTAAGAAACGTTTTGGTAATTCTGCCCGAGAAACCGTAATATTACCGGTGTTGTGTTATAGAGCAAGGCGCTTTTTGCGTCAGCAGACGGAAATTCCGGTCTGGCACCCTTAATTCGGGGAGTTCGTGAACGATGCTAAATACTGTCAAACCTAAGGTTGCGGTGGTTCTCTGCGCGGTTTTGAAGGACGAATTCGCCGCTTTGGCCGCCAGTCGCCCGCATGTGCTTCACTCCACTGTGCTCAAACAGGGGCTGCATGATACGCCTACGCTTTTGCAGTCAACGCTGCAAGAGACGATCAATCAGGTCGAAGCTTTAGATCTGCCCATTGAGGCGATTGTGCTGGGATACGGGCTCTGTTCCCGCGGGACGGAAGGGATTACTTCGCGGAAGTACAAGGTTGTTTTGCCGCGGGCTCATGACTGCATCACGCTGCTGCTGGGGTCCAAAGAGCGTTACGCAAACTACGTGAAGGAGCATCCCGGTTGCTACTGGTACTCGCCCGGCTGGATCAGCGACCACGTGTTGCCCGGACCGGAACGATACGCCACGATGCGCCGGCAATACGTGGAAAAATATGGCGAGGAGAATGCGGACTTTCTCATGGAAAGCGAGCAGGCGTGGTACCAGTCTTACACGCGGGGCGCCTACGTTGACACAGGGCTGACGTCTCCTGAGAGCGTCGAGAAGGACATTGCTTATACAAAGCGTTGCACGGATTGGCTGAAATGGCAATTCGATCGCGTGCACGGGTCGGCAGCGTTGATGGAGGCTCTTCTGGATGGCCGATGGGACGAGGAGGATTTTCTGGTTCTGGAACCGGGACAGGTGGCACGTATGACCGCCGACGAGCGTATCGTCACGGCAGTCAGTTTGCCCAATGGAGAAAAGGTGGTTGTATGACGGCCTCGGATCAGTCACATATCAGCGGGGCCGATGAAGGACAGCGAGTCATAACGGTGGAGACGCCCGAGTCGCCACCGCGGACTCTTTGCAAAGGAGCGATCGGTCGGACCGCCTCAGGCACGGCGTCTCTGAGCGACTTCCTCCGCGCTCACGGCATCCCGCTCAACACGCGCTGCGGCGGACGTGGACTCTGCGAATCCTGCACAGTCGAACTCCTCTCCGGCACACTCACACACATTTCCGGCAAACGTATCACTGCCGGAAATAATGGCGAATCGATCTCGCCGACGAGCACCGAAAACGCTTGCGGCGTCGCGAACCACTCTCCAAAAGTGGTGGCAGTCAAAGCCTGCGAAATGAAAATCCCGGAGTTGTCGGAGGCCGTGCCGCACATTCGGGTGCCCGCTCGATCCTATCTCCGATACACGCCGCAGATCGTCACGGATTATCGCGTCAACATTCCCTGCGGACACGATCCGCTCTACAAGGCCTCCGCGGAAGACAAGGTGATCTTGAACGGACGCCCGCCTCTTGGCGTTGCCGTCGACATCGGCACAACGACCGTGGCTCTGCTGCTGGTGAATCTTGACAACGGCAAGGTCCTCGCTCAGGCCGCCATGTTCAATCAGCAGATGAATCTGGGCGACGATGTCGTGACGCGAATCGATCTGTGCGCTCGTGACAAGGCGATGATCGGCAGATTGCAGGGTGCTCTGGCGCAGGAAACGCTCTCGCCGCTGATCGCTTCGGCCCTGCAGCATGCCAAAATGAATATCGATCAGATTCTCTGCTTTTCCATTGCCGGCAACACCGTGATGCTGCATTTGGCTGCCGGGGTCGATCCGACGCCGCTGGGCACCGCGCCGTTCACGCCGGCGTTTTTAGCGCACAAGCTCATCGATGGAAGCACGCTGTTTCAAGGCGGCGATTCCCTCCCCAAAAAGGTTGCCGTCCATCTGCTGCCGTCGGCGGCCGCCTATGTCGGCGCCGATCTGACCGCGGGCGTGGTGGCGTCTGGCATGCTCTACGACCAAGAAACAAGTCTGCTGGTCGACGTCGGCACCAACGGCGAAATCGTCCTCAAGCACAAAGACCAGTTCCTCGGCTGCGCCACCGCCGCCGGGCCCGCCTTCGAAGGGGCCGGACTCTCCTGCGGCATGCGCGCCGGCGATAACGTCATCGCTTATGTCCACATCTCCGGCAGCGGTGACTCGTTCAAAGTACATACCGAAACCATCGGCGACTCTGAGAACCACCTCCCCCACAAGAAAAAAACGGCCGTGGGATTGTGCGGATCGGCATATATTGATTTTTTGGCGGAAGGACGCCGCTCGGGTCTGCTTGGCGAAACCGGCCGCTTCGACGCCGATTTCGACGCACGGGGGCACATCATTCCGTGGGATGCTGATCGCGATCGCGCGTTCCGTCTTGGCTTTGCGCCGGGTCGCCAGGCAATCGCCATCAGTCAGCGGGACATCGCCAGTCTGCTCCAGGCAAAGGCCGCGACGGCGGCGGGCGTGCTGACCTTATTGACGCGAGTAGGACTTACGCCAAAAGATGTCAAAAAAGTGTATTTAGCTGGCGGTTTTGGTACAAAAATGAACGCCGGCAATGCAATTGCATGCGGACTTCTGCCAGGTTTTGCCCCAGAACAGATCCAACCCGTCGGCAATACGTCGCTGGCAGGCGCATACCTCGCACTGCTGGATCGCTCCCTGCTAAGCGAAATGCGACATGTCGGCGAAGCCATGAAAATCGTCGAACTGAATCTCGATCCAAGCTTCGAAGGCACGTATATCGAACAGCTTATGCTGCCGTGATTTCAGCACGAAAACACGAAGAGACGAAGATCACGAAGAAAAAATAAAAAATCTTCGTCTCCTTCGTATCTTCGTGTCTTCGTGCTGAAATTGAAATGTTACGTGCGTATGCGTGTGGGGATGAAGTCGCAGTTGGGTTCTTCGGCGAGGTAGTTGCCGGTGGCGGCGTAGGCACGTGCACGGCAGCCCATGCAGACTTTCTTGAATTCGCAGACGCCGCACTTGCCTTCGAGGCGCGAGTCGTCACGCATATCTGCGAAGACTTTGCTTTCTCGCCAGATTTTCGGGAAGGAGGTGGCGGTAACGTTGCCGGAGGTCACCGGCAGATAGCCGCAGGGAAAGACTTCGCCGGTGTGGGAGACGAAGGCAATGGCCTGTCCGGCGAGGCAGCCTTTGGTTGCGGGGGAGAAGCCAGAAGCTAGAAGCCGGGAGCCAGAAGGGGAGTGGACAGGCGCTGATTCTTCTGGCTTCTGGCTTCTGGCTTCTGGCTTCTTTCCACGCTGACGCATCACGCGGAAATAGTGCGGGGCGCAGGTGGCTTTCATGTGGAGCTTGCCTTCGAGGGAGCGATCGTGGATCCAATGGAGGGCCTTTTCGTATTCCGCGGCTTGCAGCATGATTGACTCGGGCAACTCCATGCCGCAGCCTACGGGGACGAGCATGAAAAGATGAAGTGCGTCGGCGTTGAGCGAGAGAGCGAGGTTGTAGATGCGATCAAGACTGGCGTAGTTGTGACGGGCGATGGTGGCGTTGATTTGGAGGGAAATGTTTTGTTTTCGTAGGAGTTTGGCACCAGCGACGGCGGCGTCGAAGGCGCCCCCCCCCCATTTGCCGCGGAAATGGTCGTGGGTCTGGGCGTCCGGGCCGTCGAAACTGATGGAGACGCGGCGGATGCCGACCTCCACGATTTGTCGGGCGATCGCTTCGGTGATGAGCGTTCCATTGGTAGCCAGAGCGGTAGGCAAACCGACGGACCGCGTGTGCTCGGTGAGTTCGAAGAGGTCGGGGCGTTTGAGAGGCTCGCCGCCGGAAAAAACAAAAATAGGCTTGCCAACTTCGGGCAAAGTGGAGATGAAGTTTTTGACTTGAGCGGTGGTCAGGTCGTACTTGGATAATTCGGAGGCGACTTCAAGGCGGCGGCAGTGAATGCACTCAAGATTGCACGCAACGGTCGATTCCCAAAAAAGCAGGTGAAGCGGTGGAGCCCCGCATGGCAATGCGGGGCTTTGTTCTGGAGGGATAAGGGAATGATCATGACGATGGGTTGTATGCATAAAATGTAATCGCCTTGGATGCTTCGACGGGCGTGCCCATTTCGACTGAACTGTAATCGTAAGATTGCGTTGCCGTAACCGCAATCTTACGATTGCGGCTCTGATGTTTTTATTGGGTGTTGAGATGGGTGATGTTGGAAGAAAAGTGGTGAAGCTGGGGACGCGGGGGAGTTTGCTGGCGCGGTTGCAGAGCGAGATGGTGGCACGGAGGGTGGAAGAGGCGGCGGCGGGGGTAAAAGTGGAATTGGTTGTGGTGACAACGACGGGGGATCGGATTCAGGATAGGGCACTGCATGAGCTGGGCGGGAAGGGATTGTTTACCAGGGAATTGGAGTTGGCGTTGATCGCGGGAGGTAGCGACCCCGCTTTGCGGGGTGGCGGAGTGGTGGCGGTCGATTTTGCGGTGCATAGTTTTAAGGATGTGCCGGTGACGATGCCGCTGGTGGAGACGAGCGAGTTGGTGATCGCGGCGACGACTCTGCGAGAGAATCCGCGAGATTGTTTTGTGTCGATGAAGGCGAAGCGGTTGGGGGATTTGAAGGCAGGGGCGAAAGTCGGAACGGGGTCATTACGGCGGCAGGCGCAGGTGTTGGCGATCAGATCGGATGTGAAAGTTGAGCCGATCCGTGGGAACATCGATACGCGGCTCAGGAAGCTGCGGGAAGGGGGGGGGGGGGAGT
>WQYP01000123.1 GCA_009781185.1 Phycisphaerales bacterium
CCACCATTTGGCCATCAGAGCCGCGACCGTAAGGGAGCGACAGGCTTTATCTCCGCATTGTCGCACGGGTCGCTCCCTTACGGTCGCGGCTCTGATAGAGGATTGAGACAGAGCAGGTGCATGACACTTGAAGCGGGCATTGAGTTGACACGCGGAGTTCACGCTTTAGCGTGTTTCGTACGCCCCCGCCATCCCCGCCACCAGCACCAGCATCGCCCCGCAGCTCACCGCATATCTCGCCCGCGCATTCAATCCCCGCAGCATCCCCAGCACCACCCCCAACCCCGCCGCCACCGCCGCCCCAATCCACAACGAATGCACAAGCATCCATCCCAATCGCCAAGTCACCTCCGACCCCTGAATCGCTCGAATCATTTCCATCACAGCCCCTTTTACCTTTTAACTTTTACTCTTCTTCCCGCGTCTTCCATCCATCAGCCTGCGAATCTCCCGCAACTCCTCCTCGCTGATCTCCCCTTCTTCCACCGCCCGCATCACCAGCTGCCCCACCGACCCGCGAAACGCCTTTTGCACCAGGTCGAGCAGCAGCCCCGCCTGCGTCTTCTCCCGCGGCAACGCCACCGCATAAATATGTGGATGCTTTTCCATTACAATCCGCGTCGTGAGACCTTTCTCCGTCATCATCTGCAGCAGTTTCAGCGTCGTCGTCAGACTCGTCTGCCGATCCTGCTGTAACACCTCATGTACCGCCCGCACGGTGCTTGGCCCTAGGCTCCAGAGCACATTCAAAATTTCCAGCTCCGCTTCCGTAGGATGTTCCGAACTTCGCCGTGCCATCACATCTCCTTCACAAGGCGCCCTTATGCCGACCATCTGACCTTCCCTATCGTAAGACGCAAGCCTTTTACGATTTTTATCGTAAGCGTCTCAAGCCCAGGAATTGCAATTCCCGGACTTAGACACAGACAAACGCAGACAAAAATAGACAGAAACAGACAAACGAAGGAATTGGCAGCCAAAATCTGTCTATGGTTGTCTGTGTCTGTGGCTTAAACAAGAAAGTTCTCGTATCATAACCTAACTATCTACTCCTTAAAAAGGCATGTGACATGCCGAGTGCCCGATATTCGCACGGCACAGGTCTGCGAACTGCGCAAACCCGCGGCATCCACGCGAAGTTCAATCGAGAGGAACGTTCTCAGCAGTGAGGAAACCATGACCAACGCCGCCGGCTCCCCCCCCACTCCCGCCAACATTGAAACCCAGGTCGCTGATTTCAAGAACCGCTATCAGGCCATCGAAGCGGAGATCGGAAAAGTCATCGTCGGCCACAAGGACGTCGTCGCACAAACCGTCTTGTGCCTCATGATCGGCGGACACGCGCTGCTCGAAGGCGTTCCGGGGCTGGGTAAAACCATGCTCGTTCGTACGCTCGCACAGGTCATGGATTTGCACTTCTCACGCATTCAGTTCACGCCGGATCTGATGCCTGCCGACATCGTTGGGACGTCCATCGTCTCCACCGACGATCGCGGGAATCGCTCCTGGCAGTTTCAGCCCGGGCCTATCTTCGGCAATCTGATCCTTGCCGACGAAATCAACCGTGCTACGCCCAAAACCCAGTCCGCCCTGCTCGAAGCGATGGCCGAGCAGTCCGTCTCCGTCGCCAAAACCACCCACAAACTCACCGATCCGTTCTTCGTCTTGGCTACCCAAAACCCCCTCGAAATGGAAGGCACCTACCCTCTACCCGAAGCCCAGCTCGATCGCTTCGCCTTCAAAATCAGCATCGAAAGCCCCGCTCTGCAAGACCTCCTCACAATCCTCGACCGCACCACTGGCGTACAGACCCCCAAACCCTCCACCATCGTCAACGCCGAGCAGATTATCACCATGAAACATCTCGTCCGCGCCGTCCCCGTTGCCAGTCATGTAAAAGACTATATTTGTCGTCTCGTGCTGGCCACGCATCCTGATGCGGGGGGAGGAGGGGGCGGCGTCAATGTTCCCGAGATTACTAAGAAATTCATTCGTTTCGGCGCCAGTCCGCGCGGTGCCCAGGCAATTATCCTTGCCGCCAAGGTTCTCGCCCTCCGCGACGGTCGTTACAACGTCTCGTTCGCCGACGTGCGTAGCGTTTTAATGCCCTGCCTCCGCCACCGTATCATTCTGAACTTCGAAGGCCAGGCCGAAGGCCTCTCCACCGACAGCGTCATTAAACGCGTGATCGATGCCACCCCGGAAGTGGCACCCGTCTAACCCTCCACTTATACTTTTCCGGCAATTTCCCCGACCGTCCCAAGCGGAGGCAGCTCTCACGGTATTGAAACTGCCTGCGATGAGTTTATCACCAGTGTGGTGAAAAATACAAGGTCATGAACCAGTATTTACTGGTTTTACTCGGTCATTACAGGGTCACGGCTCATGCTATGCAAATTTACTGGTGCGTTTACACGGTCATTTACAGGGTCAGAACTGAATTTTACTGGGTCATGAGCGGGACCACTACAAATGGCGTTGCGCGTGCGATGCCAATTTACTGGGTCAGGTTACTGGGTCAAAGGCTCCATTTTACAGGGTCATGGCGTTTTCAATGCGATTTACAGGGTTACTTACACGGTCATGACTTCATTTTACAGGGTCAGTCGTTCGTTCCTTCGTTTTGGGGGGATGGGACGATTTTGTAGTAGCCTGTTTTGGCTGCTCCGACGAATTCGATCTTTCCCTGGGCTTTGAGCGATTCGACTTCGCGCTTTGCGGTGGTCGGTGAGAATCGGAGTTTGTCGGCGATGCCCGGTCCACGCAATCGTTCGCCAGTGGCCAGCAATGTTAGAATTTGCGACTGACGTTGGACGCTTGGATCGTCGGATACGGATTCTTCCATGCTTCTTGTGTTGCCCTGCCGGGCTTCCGTTGGTGGTGGTGGATTTTTGATCGTGATCTTCGCGTTGAACCGGTAGCCGGCGTTGGACGTTTCGATGACGTCGTCGGGTTCGATTTTTTGGCCCAGTTCCTGGGCGAGTATCTCGGCCACGTTCCGGCGGAAGTCCCGTATACTGCCAGCGATGCTGCCCTGTCCGCCGTTTCCGGTGACCAATGCGGCGAGGGCATTGCCAGCCAAAGATTTGTAACGGTCGTTGTCGCGGCGTTGTGTGAGCGCTTTCAGGATCGTCCACATCTGGGCGGATTTGCTGGGGGTGAGGATTGATACGCCGCAGAGTTCGGCGCGATCGGGATAGAAGACCAAATCGCCGCCTTGGAAGAGGTTTTCGGGCTTGAGGGATTTTTCGTTGTTGATGCTGTTGTGTTTGCGGTAGGTTTGGGTCAGGACGGACTGGATCACGGATGCCAATGTGCGACCGGTGTGTGGGAAGGGTTTGTTGATGAAGGCGACGACGCCGTGCTCGCAGAGGTTGGTGGCTATTTCCAGTCCTTCTTTGCCGTAGGCGGTCATGACGATGATGGGGAGGCCGTGCATGGTGGGGTTCTGGTGCATCTCTTTGGCGAGATGTTCGCCGTGCTCGATGCTGGCAAGGCCTCGACCGAATTTCACCGGGATTTGCAGGTCGAGGAGTACGTAGGTGTACCTGTTTGATTCGTTCTGTGTTGCGGCGATCATTTGTCGGGCTTCTTCTTGGGACTTCGCCCAGTCGTGTTCGTGGCCGAGCGATTCGAGCGTGTCGATCACCGATTCAACGATGTCGGCGTCGTCTTCGACGATTAAAGTTCGATATGTCATATTCGTTTCCTTATGTTGTCGGCAGGACCAGAGTGACGGTCGTGCCGATGTTTTCTTGACTGTCGATGAACAATTTGCCGCCGTGGGCTTCGACGAAGCGGCGGGCGTTGCATAGTCCGAATCCTGTTCCCATGTGCCGGCGGCTGGTGCGACCGGGCAGGCATTGCCGGACTTCTTCGAGATTGGCTGAAGGGATGCCGATACCTGAATCCTGCACGACGAGGTGGATGTGTTTTCCCTTGAGTTCGGCGTTGATGTGAATCTGGCCTGATGGGTCTTCGTTGTCGGTTGGCAAAAAGTCGTAGGCATTTTTCAGCACATTCACGAGAGCCGTGACCATGTGGACGCGAGATACTTTTGCCTTCAATTCGGTAGGCACGGAAACTGACAACACAACTTTGTGCGTGTGGATGTTTCGGGCTTTGAGATTTTCCGAGACGATGCTGCGAGCTTCGAGCAATAGGCCGGTGACGGTGACGACGACGCGGTCGTCGGAGACGGGCTGGGCGTAGTTTCGCATGTCCTGGAGGAGCCGCTCCATGAACGCGAGGCGGTCGGCGATCTTGAGAGATTTCCGCCTGAGGAACGAGGGTTCGAGTTGGCCGGAATGGTCACGCGCGACGATCTGGGCGTTGTCCTCTTTCAATGCGGTCAGGACGCTACGCATCTCGTGGACCGTCGCGCCGATCAGGGTATCGTAGAGCACTTCGGCCAATCGCCGAGCTTTGTTCGCTGCCGTCTTGCCGTGCTGGTCTTCCAGTTCCTGATAGAGCGCCAGCACCAGATTGATGCCGCGTTTTCGTTTCTGTGCTTCCAACGCCGCTTTGCGCCGCCGTGCGATGCTTCGTTCGGCAGCACGCCTGACGTAGGCGTGGGAATCGGTCAGAAACTTTTCCGTGAGGACCGCCAGATCGTGGTCGGGGATCGCGCCCAGAGCTGCCGCCACGTCGTGACGGACCTCCCATTTCGGATCGTCGATCAGCAGGAGCAGGAGCGACCGGAAGGGTTCGCCGGCCAATCCTTCGGCCAGCGGACCAGCGATTTGCGACACGATCAGGCGACGTTGATGCCAGGGGATCGCTTCGTGATCGATTTGCAACTTCGCCAGAACCTCCGTGAGGTCGATAGCGAGCGGATCATTTTTAGGATCATGTGAAGTGGACGATATCATTAGTATGCATACCTTTCCTGGCGGCGTTTGAAGGCCTGCTCGCCGCCTTCGAGCAGGTTCACAATGGCGTCCCGGCATGTATCCACATCGCCTTCGGCAATCTTACGGGCATGAGCGCCGTCTGATTCCAAAACAAAAACTCGCTCAGCGTCGGCTAAAACAGGGATGTTGGGATTGTGGGTAACGAAGACCAGTTGCCGACGTGTTTTGACTTTGCGGATGCTCTCTACCACCGATTCGCAGACGAAGCGGTTGTCCAGGTTGTCCTCAGGCTGATCGACCAGCAGGGGTGTATCACTCTCAAGCAGCAAGATCGGCAGGATCGTGGTGCATTTCTGGCCCTTCGATAAGACAGCGGAATCCTTGTAAGTTTCGCCGTCGCGCAGTTCGATGCGTGGGCGGTCGGGGAGTTCGACCGTTTCGAGTGCGTAGAGGATTTCGGCCTGCTGCAGCACATCGACGACCTTCCGTGCCTGATCGGTGTTGATGCCGGTACATTCAGCCAAAGCGTCAACATCACCATTTCGTACCAACTGAACAAGCTCGTCCGGATTGGTATGCTCGACAATCCGTTGCGCCACCACGCCCTGTTTGATCCGGCTGCCTCGCAAGGCATTTTCGAGCAGGTCACGGTACAGCCCCATATGCCCGGCCTGTACCAGCGAGACACGGATCGTGGGCATCAGGGCGTGGTTGATCCGCTCGACGATGGCGTCCCGCACAGTACATCGCCGATCCCGAAGTTCCGAGAGTTTTTGCAGCATCTGACTCCGTTCCCGTTGCAGATTTGTCTGCTTCTCCTGCAGAGCGTCGCGCTGTCGCTGCTTGGCGAGCAGATCATTTTTCGTTCGTTCGAGGTTGGCGCGTTCGGTGGCCTGACCGCGTAGGGCAGAATCGTGCTTGATGAGTTCCTGATACGCCGCTTCCTGTTCCCCGTGGATCGCCTGCAGTGCGGTGCCTTCTTCGCCGAGTTCCGTCTGCATGTGGGATAAAGTTGAACGTGCCTGTCGGAGCAGTTCGTCGAGTTCGGTGCCGCCGTCGAGGAATCGCTGTTTCACACGGGTCATGACCGGGCCGTTGGTGCCGTCGAGCAGATCGCGGATGAGCCACTGGGTGGCGTGGCTGGATACCTGCCCTTGCAGGTCATTCAATTGTTGATCGTATTCGCATAAGAATTGCCAAAGGCCTTCGACGGCGTGGGTTTCTCGTTGACGGAGAGACTTGGCTTGCTGGGCTTTGGTCACAGCTTCGGCGTTTTGCCCAGTGATCGGGCCGAGAGCTTGGAGTTTGTCGACAATGATCGGTAGGCCGGCGATCTCACCATTGAGCACGTCGATCTGCTCTTGCAAGGGCAGGAGCGTGGTGGCGTTGGTTGCCAAACGCGAGGTCAAGGTACGCAACTCAGAAGTGATCTGGCCGATCTGGGCCGGTTCGAAGTTGTCGATCAGGGACAACTGCGAGAGGGATTGATCGGCGATACGCTCGATTTCGTTCTGGCTGTAGATATCCGCCCGAAACGCACCACCGTCCCCCCCAGCGCGGAGGGAGATTTCCGTGGCGGTTCCTTCGGCGGACACCACCACCGGGGCTTCACGTCGTGTGCGGAGCACTCTGTAGATCAGACCTTCGCGGGTTTCGATGGTCAGTTCAATTGTGCCGTCGCCGAGGTTGGCTTCTACCAACGCTTCGATTCGCTGGCGCTCGGCATTGGTGATTGGCGGCAGAACGTCGAGGCCGTAGCGGATCAATTCGAGCATCGTGGTTTTGCCGGTACCACGAGCGCCGATGAGGCAGTTGAGGCCCGTGCTCAAATCGAGCCTCATGCCATCGAGGAAGCCGCCGGTGATTTGGACTGACTGCACACGCTGGACGCCGGCAACAGCGGACATGCCGGCGACGACGGGGACGTCGGTGATGACGGATGGTTTTACACTTGGAGTTGTCGGACGGGTCAAGAGTCTGGTCATGAGAGAACCTTTCATCTCTTCGTCAGTTGAGTTGATCGCCTCGAAACGACCACCCGTCCCTGCGGTCATTGAGGCATCCTCCTTCATGCCCGGCGATCAAGCTCAACTGCACGATAATGAAATGTTACGAAATGGCACTGACAACAGTGTGTCAGCGATTTTGGCGGAATTGCCAGATTTTTAATTTTTATTTTTGGGTCGGCTTGGAAATGCTTTGCTCCGTTTACGATGGGTACTACCAGCAGGTTGTTTTTTGGGGGGGGCAGTATTGATCCGCCGTTTTCTTCGCCAGATTACGCACTCGGTCGATGAGTTGGCGAGGTTTGATCACACGGCAGTATGGGCCACGGGCGAGAACCCACCATTGGATTTCGTCGAGGCCGTCGACTTTGCAGTGGAATCGGATTGAGCCGTCCGGTTCCCATTCGACCTTCTGTGTCTTGTGCCAGTGCGTGTCGGCAATGTTCTCGGCGAACTGGGCGTCGAAGACCAGTTCCACTTTGTAGGTCCGGTCGCCACGGATCATCCGCCAGGCGTTGCCGAGATGCTTGTCGATGGAAAAGTTACGAGGCGTGGTAAAGGAGACGTCGGTGAGTTGGAGTTCGGTGAAGCGACTGAGTTTGAAGAAACGCACATCGTCGAGACCGCCGTGATGTCCCAGCACGTACCACGCTCGGCGTTCGAAGAATAGTTTGTAGGGCTTGAGAAGGAAGGATTTCTTGAATCCATCGGAGCGGACACTCTCATAGTAGCACCGCAAACAACGATGCTGGACCTGTGCCGCTTGCACCTTGCTGAAAACGTCAGCGACGGCATCACCACTGCCCGCCTCGCCCAAACGGATCGCCATGTTTTGGTCGATGGCCTTGAGTTCGCGGCGAACCTTCTCCGGCAGCAGACCGCGAATCTTCGCTACCGCCCGCGCTGCTGCCAACGTAAACGGAATCTGCTCTTTCTGAGCGATCTGCTCGCCCAGGGCCACCAAAGCCAACGCCTCATCCAACGCCAGATCCACCGGCGGCATGAAAAAATCCTGCCGCATGCGATAGCACCGCCGATCCTCATCGAAGAAAAACGGAATGTTGGCATCCTGCAGCAACGTCAAATCGCGATAGATGGTACGCTCTGTAACCCCACACGCACGAGCCAACGCTCTGACGTCCCAGCCGTCTTGGTGCTGAATCAACTGAATAATCTGCAGCACCCGGCGGAGCCGCGCGTACTCGGTTTCCAAAGGTCGCAAAATATGCCCAGCGGATTTGGCTTGCTTCGACATCGCATTACCTCTTCCTCTTGGCCAAATGGGCGCGGCCTTTGATGGTCAGGCGATATTTCTGGAGGCGACTGTTGGGCTTGTCGGGAAGTGTCAATTTAATGAAACCTCGCTGGAGGGCTGGGTGAAGATAGTTCTCGCGGAAATTCGGTCGATGCTTGATCCCCAGCAATTTGCGAAGATCTCCTGCTGATTTGTCCTCAAACTCCAAGGCCCGTATGAGCTGGCTGACTGGGTCGCTCGACTGGGTCGGTGGCGTCACCCGACTGGGTCGGTTGACTGTTTGCTGACTTGGGCCCAACTTGGTCTCAACTTGGGCCTTTTTCCCGCTAATTCTGGCCTTTTTAGCGGTTTTCGGAGTGGCCGTCGCGTCAGGCGATGGCACGATTGGCACGATAATGGCACGATTCGTATTTTCCCCCGGTAAAGCCTCTTTCATGCCCCCCCCCTCCTCTTTTTTGGCAAGTATGTAACGCATCGCTCGCCCGACTCCATCGCGCCGCACGACGCCTTTGGTCATCAATTCTTCCAGGTCGCGGATGGCTGTTCGTCGGGCGCATCTTGTGAGTTGCTGGTAGATTTGTGCTGTGGTTACTCGGCTGGTTTTCAGGGTTTGAATGGCTGTTAGCTGCCGCGTGTTCAAACGCAAGTTGGTCAGCACGTCGGTGGTCAGCCAATCTCGCCAGACGGTCGCGGAAAACTCGCCGGCCTGCTGTCCGAAGTCCGGCTCGGGCAGGGCGTGCTCGATGCTCTGTTCGATCATCATCAGTGTGCCGGTGCCGTATTTCTCGATGTAGCGGGCCAGGAATAGTCCTTCACACACCTTGGTATTGCGGGCGATGGAGCGGTGGGGATGACGCAATTGCTCAAGTGTCAATGGCGGCGGCAGCATCCCCGGATTCCATACTTCCACCCGATCAGAAAACACGGAGACCTGTATCGCAGCAGCTGAGGCGTAGTCACGGTGGGCGATGGCGTTCACGATGGCCTCGCGAATCACGTCTCGCGGAATTTCGTAGATAACCGGTGCTTGAGCACTCTCATCGCGGATGCCGATACTGTGGTTGATCATCGTGAGCACAAAGTTCGTGGCTTGGTCCACCTGTTCGAACAACGTTCCCTTGAAAATATCGTAGTAAGGGGCGGGTCGTCGAATTTCTGTTCCGTGGAAGTGCATGCAGCGGATTTCGGCGTTGGGCATGAATCGTTGCGGTTTGTGGCCAAAGAGTAGGATGGCTGCGCGAGTCGGACGACCATCGGCGAGCATGTCGAGGTGCGCTAACACCTTGGCCATTGGTGTTTCCACTTTCAAAGGAAACTTCCGCTCCGCGCGAGCTGTGCGAACGAAGGTAGTCACAGCTTCACTGTCAATGTCGTCGAGTGTTGCTTTTGGGCAAGGCTGTTCGTCGAACGGGCCACCTTGGATTGTGCCCGTCCGCCGTAAATAATCCACCAAACTGGCATAGACGGCGTGGATCAGGTCGGTGGTCTCGGTGAAACGGCGGCGAATAAGCTGGTTTCCGACCTTGCGCACGAGGTTACGCATCTTTGGATGGCGGTCGGAATCCTTGTTACCTTTGATGAAAATCAGACGCTCTTTGTCTTCATCGGTGGCTCGGTCGAACTCGCGTTCTGTGGGAGACACGCCGTCAGCGTCCTCGTAGCCGTAATCGTTGCCGAACAGGCCGAGGTAGATATCGCAACGGCCTACTTCTTTGAGATAGACTTTGTCAGCACGACGACCCGAGGCGGGCATGTCCTCGAACAGGAACACATCGAAGAACTCGCTCAAAAGGGCATCGCCTTCGATGTAGTCCTTCAGTGCCCGGCGTTCTGCGGCCAGTTCTTTTTGGGTGCTGCTGATGAATATTAATTGCTTCACGACTTCCTGCCTTTGCGGACGGCACTCGGCCTGTGTCCGATCCGCCTGCGTCGATAGCTTCACGATGAAGCCACCAGTGACGACCGATGTAGTGAAACATTATCTCCGAAAAACTGCTCGAAGCATACCGAGGCGAATCCTGCGAGCAAATCCGACTTGGCGTGACCTCATTTTTGATCAGGCATAACACCGTAGAATTCGAGGATGACTCCGGCAACAAAAAAACTCTCGAATGCAACGAAAGATATTACGTGCCTTGCGAAATAACGTGGCTGCTGAAATCGCTTGGCTACAAGACAATTGATATCTTCGGAGCAAAGCTCGGCGAATTTTCAAGAGAGCACAAATTGACCACAAAAGATTTTGAGATGCTTGTGATCGCGGAAAATTGATAATAAGAATGGAGCAGGAAACGTGACTGATGGAAATTCGTTGAATCTTTTTGAGCAGCGGGGGGGGGACAGGATGCGGTAGAAGATTATGTGCCGTGATGGGTGGCGTCGTTCTATCCGCAGCAGATTGCGTTGGCGAAGGGGAGTTGCCCGTGTGTTTCTACAAGTTCCATGTTCGACGAGACCTTTGAGGTCACGGCCAGCGTTTCTCGAAAGCGAGCCGAAGGCCCTGTTCGAGTCGCCCCATCAGTGGTTCGTAAGTCTGCAGGCCTCGGCAGCAAAGTCCATAGGCGACATAATCCAAGTCGAAAAGCTCGTTTAGGCGTTCCTCTAAATTGACTCGATCAAGCCTCACGCCTTGTGCCCAAAGCATGATCGCGTATGCTTCCATCGTGTAGTAATGCATTCCGGTGAACGAAGGGGTTGTCAACAGAGCCTCAGCGTTCTCCCGAGAGAAGCCTGTTGCCGCCAAGTCATTCTTGAGTAAATCAATTACCCGGTCGCTATAGACAAGAGTTCCAATTTTCACGAGCGGTACGGGCGGCACGGCTTTGTCTTCGACTTCACTCCGTATGCTTTCTCGGATTGCAGGGAGGTAGCATTTATACCAGTAATCAAGTCTGTTCTTGAACAACTCAATGTAAAACGCTGCATCGAGGCGACCACCTGGCTTTCGCAGACGAGCCGTTTTTATAATAGCATTTGGTTCCACCGCCTGTAACTGTATCATTTTTTTCTGCGCAGAGCCACTCAAAAGGATACGAATATCCCGCGTCATCAAATTATCCACGACAGTGACGGCACGTTTGCCACTGCAAAGTTCCTCTCGCATCAATTCCCCAACACCTCGGGAGATCGACATGCGATCGGGCTTGTCATCCCAATCACGCAAGTCCTTTTCGCATTGATCGACGAACTTGCCTGTGCGAATTTGCTCGATAAACGTTGTGTCGATGACCAACGCCCCCATGTTGGCGCTGTCAATGACTGACTTCGCCTTCGTCGCATTTGACGAACGCAAGGCATTCTTGTCCAGAACGAAAAAATTCTCGAGCGTATCCACGTATCGCATCGTTCTCTCCAAAAGTGATTGAGTCATTATCATCGAAAAGTCGCATAAAATATACATCCGAGACAAATTGAAGCAGGTGAGAAATTCTGGAGCAGTTTCAGGATGGAGCAGGATAGTGTGGAATAGATACTTGTCCGAACAAATATAACATCCTAAATTGTGCATAGAGAGGATAGCTACGATGTTTGAACAGTTTGCTGAAGCGTATGAAGCGATAATCGATTGGCCGAGGCGGTTGGCCAACGAAGCGCCGTTTTATCAGCGATTGTTTGCTCAGGTGGGAGGAGGGGGGAGCAAACGGATGCTGGATGTGGCTTGCGGGACGGGGCATCACGCGGCAATGTTTCATGGGTGGGGCATGGTGGTCGAGGCGGCGGATGTGTCGGAGGCGATGATTAGGCAGGCACGGGAACGTTTTGGTTCGCCTGTTGGATTGGAGTGGATGGTGCGGGGGTTTGATGTGGTGTGGCCGAGGGAGAAGAGAGGGAGGTTCGATGCGGTGGTTTGTGTGGGGAATTCGCTGGCGTTGGCGGGGGATCGGGCGGTGGTGCAGAAGGCGATGGAGAATATGTTGGCGGCGTTGCGGTCGGGGGGCGTGGCGGTGGTGCAGGTGTTGAATGTGCGGGCGTTGCCGGAGGGGGCGATGCAGTGGCAGAAGTCGAAGTTGGTGACGTTGAAGGGTGGGCCGCGAGTGGTGGTCAAGGGGGTGCATCGTGTGGGAGACAATGGGTATGTTGAATTGTTGGTGATCGATCCGGCAACGGGGAAGATGCAAGCTGATACAGCACGTTTTTTGGGATTATCCGCACACGAATTGGAAGAAATGGCGAGGATGGCGGGAGCGACAAGCGTGCGATTTTGCGGGAACTACCAAGAGGCGGCGTACTGCGAAACGACCAGCACGGACCTGATCCTCGTGGCAATGCAGTAGAGTCTTGGCGTATTTCCTCGGTATGCCGATTTTCTGCCTATGGGAAAGATGACATGAGAAAAATGGGAAAGTATCAGTTTGCATAAAAGGACATATTTTGTCCTCTTGTGCAAACGGATTTGGAGTACCGAGTGTCAGAAAACGGTATACATTTTTCTGACGAGGTGATGAGCTATGGATATCCGGCTCGCAAAATCCTTCAAATATTTCGAAGGATTTTGCGTGTACGAGATCACAGGGGTATGAGAGCATGTACGCCCCGCGTCTCCTTGGGATTATTATGCTGGGGGGGGGGGGGGGGGGGGATTTTGACGTGTGGGGGGGGGGGAATATCCTGGGCCGCTTTTTGTGGGCTTTCCTCGCTTTTTACACCCTTA
>WQYP01000124.1 GCA_009781185.1 Phycisphaerales bacterium
CGTCGATTCTCTTGTTGAAGTTGTTGGGACTCTGTCGCATCCATGCTCGCTGTATCTTGCCATAAAAATTCGCCTGGCGCAAATTTCATGGGCGCGAATATCCGTGGACGCTAAACACGTACGCTTCCACTGCCGACGCATCAACTTCGCCATTGACAGATCTCACGCAATGCAGGACCAGCGCCAGCCTTGCCGCATACCCTTCCAGTTTCGACCACGCCGCCGCAAGGTCGCCGCCTTCGCTGGCTTGCTCCGCAGCGTTGTGTTCGTTGTAGAAACGGACCCATAGTTTCTTCGCGTCCGCCGTCATCGGTAAATCAATCGGTTCGGGTTCGTCCGCCGTGCCGCCCATCGGTATCGCCATGAGCGCCGTCAGCGTCGCCGCATATCGTTCCTTCACCGAAGGCCGTATCTCCGCCTCGGTCCACTGGCGTTTTTTCTTCGGCGGCATCGTCATCAGCAACCGCGCCGCCAGTCCCGCCTCTCGATACTCTGGCGTCAGCGATCTACGCAACGTTGCGGGTTGAATCGTGCCGGTCAGAGCCACGAAAGCACGGGCGGCGTGGATAATCTTCTGATCGCCGGTTTTCCGGTCTATCAGTAGCGAGCCGGCGCGGTGCATTTCCAGCCAACACGCCACGTCCGCGCCACCTTTGGCCTTGTACTGGTTGAAGCCGTTGAGCCAGCCGCTTAATTCATCACGTGCGCACAACAGGCCTCGCGGAGTTTTTTGTAACACGGGGGCCAGTGCTTCCACGGTTGGCTGGGAAACCACGATCCGAGCACACGTTGGCGGTTGTGGTTCGGCCCCACGCATGCTCTTGTTTTGATCTTCCCATGCGTCATGTCGTGCCTGATGCTCCTCCATTTCCTTCTCATATTCGGCGATTGCCTTCTTTTGAGCATCGTAGATTGGGTCGATAGCCAATTTCATCGCGGGCGATTTCCCCGTACCAGACGGTGACACTGTGACCGTCCATAGCACCGCCGGCTCGCTCCACGATCCTTTTTTCAAGAGTATTTGTCGCGAGTTCCCCACCGCTGCCGAACATGCCGCCAGCATCGGTAACGCTATTTGTGACGGGTCGCACCCTTGCGCCTCCGCCCCCTCGGTCACAAGATCAGCCAACGCCTTCGGCAGCACCGCCACCGGGAACGGTGTGAACACTTTGACGTTGACGGCGGGGATTGTGGGTTCTGGGTCAGGTTGCCGTAACACCTCCTTGAAATACGCCTGCATGACTCCCTTGAGTTCTGCGGGTGCATCCCGAATTAGTGGCAATTCTGGTTACACCAAGCATTTTCCCCAACCGCCTCAACTCCGTCTCCCTCTTGCCAGCTTCAATGTTCGCCACGGTCTCCGTAAGGCTTACCACCTTGGGTTTCTTCCCACTCGTCCTTGCGGCCTCGCTCTCCGCCAAACGTGCCTTCAAGTAGACGCTTTGCTTCACGGCGTTCTGCAATGTCCCCTTCGCGTATCCCTTTTCCACCAACGCCGCATACCCCGGCCACTTCCCCTTCCTCGCCTTGACGATCTTCTCCACTTCTTCGACCACGACCAACACCGTCTTTTTCGCTTTTCCATTTGTCGGCGATGCAGGCGGGGACGGATCGGCGGATTTGGTCGGCCAATACAATGCAGGCAACTCCGAAGCCCTACGCCCTGCATTCATGCCATCCACGGCGGCGGCCACGCCTCTACGTGCATTGGTGGCGATCTCTTCCATGCACCGCGACTTGGCACTTTGAGATTCGCGTATCTCGTCTTGAGCCTCTTCACAGATTTCACCGATGGCGTCTTTTATCGTTTTATCGGCTTCACGTATGGGGGCGAAAATGCTTTCCACGGCCCTGTTTAGCTTCACTTTGCTCGCTCGATCATTGAACCAAGACATCGCCATATCTTTTATTTCTTCATGCTCAAACATGCATATTTGATTGTTGGGAATCCCTATGATCTGTGCCAGTTGCTTGAACTCATCGGGTGTCTCTGGCACCTTCCCGAAGCGCTTCTCCAATTCGGCGTCCCTGGCCTTACGTTCGGCGGCTTTACGTTCGACGGCGGCGAAGCACTCTTCCCAATATCGCACCGAGGCTTTTTCGGCTTCCAATTCTTCAGCTTCCACGGCGCGGTTGTACTCTGCTACTTCGGCTTCCAAGCGTGCACGGGCTTCGTCTGCACTCTTCCCCGAAGCGATTAAAGCCTCTATAGTAGTCGGAAACATCAACACGTTCGCCGTCAAGAACTTCGTCGTCGATGTGGGCTTGTGACTTGTCAGACATGATTCAACCACCGTAGTCGTACCGAATAAGAAAGGCTGGGGGAAGGCGGATCGGTTTTCCGCTTTGTCGGCTGGCCGGCCTATCCCCGTGCCAAGGTCAGTTGTGCAGGCGGCGGATTCTACCGCCACCTCAAATTCTCTGGGTCCTTCCGTGAGGTCGTTGGTCGCGCGGGGTTAACATGATCGAACGCTCAGGAGTTTTCAGGTGTGCAGAAATCTAAGTCAACGCTGACTTCGCAACAAAAAGCGGTTGTTTCACCGCGTTTTTTGGCCAAATCAATCAACATTGACTCAGCGCTGAGTTGCCGCCAACTCAACACCCACCACCTCGCCAACATAGCGCTATATTCGATTTTGCCATAACCGAAATCTCCGGAACGTTCGATCGTACTCACAGCACTTCTTCAACAGGTCGCTGGAAGGACCCAAGGAACCAATTACGAGGTCCCGCGTCTTTTCTTCGTGGAACCACCTTGCTTCCCGTCACCCCATGACCTTGAGGCGTTGTTTCTCACAGAATCAACTCTAAAACTTTAGCTTCTCACTTTTTAAAAAAAACGAGAAACAACAAGCGTTACACCTCATACATGAGTCAAAAGACTTCTTTGCCTTCCGCCAAATTCAGCAATTCGCGAAAAACGTAAATGCCAGCTTGCTTCCCCTTTCCTTCTTGAAGGGTCGTTAATAACTTATTGCCACGCAAGAGCTTCAGTATTCGGTACACCGTGGGCTGCGGTATTTTTGAATGGCTGATAAACGCATTTGTGGTAAAAATGGGAATCCTGAAAATCGCATCAATCACCCGAATCGCGTGTTCAGAGTGAACCAGGTCCACCACCCGATCTTTCGTTCGCTCGTAGAGTTCCAGGATAGCTCTCGCCTTGCGTTCGTTTTCGGCCGCCTGCTTTTGGATTCCTCGCAGGAAAAAGGCGCACCACCCAGTCCAATCATCATCGCGCGAAACGGCAAGCAGGCGCTCCACGTACTCCTCCCGATTGGCTTCCAAATAACCGCTCATGTAGAAATTCGGACTGGACAGCAGCTTACGCTGGAAAAGATACAACGGGATCAACATCCGTCCGAGCCGACCGTTCCCGCCCCTGAACGGGTGAAGTGCCTCAAACTCCACATGCAGGATGGCCAACTGCACCAGCACATCCGGTCCGGCGGTGCTGCCGAGATACCGTTCCCATTCGTCCATTCCATGCTGCAAGTGCTCCGGAGCCACCGGCACAAAACTGGCTTCCTCGATCGCACACCCCGCGGGACCAATCCAGTTCTGCACAATGCGAAATGCGCCTGGGGTTTCGTCGCGTCCACGCACACCCTGCATCAGCAGGCCATGTGCCGCCCTGAGCATCTGTTGGGAAAATGGACGATGTTCCATTTCCTTGCTGCACGCCTGCATGGCTTTCCGGTAGTTGAGCACCTCTTCCGCGTCATCGCGTTTGGGCTGTGTGAACGCCACGGAATCCGCGCCGGCCTCGATTTCCAGTACCTCCCCCATCGTGACTTGCGTCCCCTCGATCTTCGAGGAGAGCACCGCTTCCTGCGTGGTCAGCGGGGCGAGCAAGATATGAGTGTTGGGAATCGCGCTCAGCAGTCCATCGTAACGTCCCAGGCTGGCGTTGGCCGGTCCAATCAGGGGAGCCAGACGCGTCAAGTCGAGTGTTTTAGGCGGGAATCGCCCCAAGTGATAAGGGACCGGTTTCGCCATGATGTCTCCTATTTGGTTTTCCGTGACTTCGCTGCCCCGCCCTGCTCATCGTCCCATGTGACCTTGAGGTCCAGCACCTTGAAGATCGCCTCCAGCTTCTCCGTGGTGGTCGGTCTGCCTCGCAGGTAGGCGTAGAGCATTTGATCCGACATTTTCCCGGTGAGTTGCTGGGCAAGCCAGTATTTCGACTTCTCAAGCTCGCTCAGTCTCGCCTCAATCGCTTCCCGATGGTCAGTGTGTATCTTCATGCCGAATAGTATAGCGGGACTTTACTGTATTGCCAGTTGACTATTTACTATTATGGGAGTACAGTATGCCCCAACTTGAGGCGTCGAAACGTCTCAAAGAAAAGCCCCCGCGATTGCGTTAACAACCACGAGGGCAAGGACCAGGCGATTGCTCGCCCAATACACGAAGGCATTATAGCACTCGCCGCATTTCAAAAGGAGTCTCCCATGCCAACCACCCTAAAAACCGCCACACCGAAGAAATCCCCGGCGAGTTTGCCCAAGAAAGGCCCAGTCAAAGCGACGCCGCCGGAAGTGGAGAACGCGGCCAATGCCTTGCGGACGAGGATCGTGGACCAATTCTTTGACTTCTACTCCGAGGCAAAGAAGATCGTGCCCGCCATCCAGGGCGATGGTCGCGATGTCTTTGACCAGTTGCTTGACGTACTGAAGGCGAATGCACCGAAGGCCGTAGCGGTTGCTCCGCCGTCCGTCGCCAAGGATGCAGGCGACAAACCAACCCCCTTTGACATTCGGAGGTTCCATCGTCTGGCCGTTGAACTTCAGGCGATGGTGTTTGAATCGGCGATGGGCGAAGACGACAAGGGCGGCGGATACATCCTGCTCGATGGGAAAGTCCTCCGCGATCCAATGGGGTGGAATGACGACAAGGCGATGCAGAATGCCCTTATCACCGTCCTCGACGCTTCTGGGCAATGCATCCACGTCACACGTCTGGCAAGGTCTCAATTCCGAATGGGAAGCCGCACGACAGGCAGCATAAGGGCACACACACCATCCACTTGAATCAATTCCGCCCTCGGCTACAACCGTGGGCGGTTTTGTTTTTGCCAACCCCCACCAACCGGAAACGCAAACGCCGCCCTTATGAGCGGCTGAAATTCTGAAATCGACTCCACGGTCATCGACGGTCGCAGGCGCTGCACAGCGTGACGCCTCCCCCTCCCTCGCCGGGGGCGTAGCGCAAAGTCGGTCGTGTCATGCGACTGTTCGCATTGGGCAGTCCATAAGCTGAATCCTTCAGGAGGACCCACAGGGTTGCGTCGCATCGGCCGCCGTACCCCCCCTGTGTTTATTTCTCTCGGGGGGACGCTGAGGAGCAGAACGGTATGCAGGGTCCCCCTCTCCTAAAAATCGCCCCCTCCCCCTCCCCGGTATCCCAAGTTGTCGTTATGAACGCTGATTTGCAGAGGCAAATCGGATACCTTTTTAGGGTGAGCTCAAGCGACATTTCACCCTCTACTCTCCGTAACTATTTGTCAAAACAAATACTACAAGCCAAAGTGTTGTCTTTGGCCTGTTTCGCGGTAGACGCCGCTATTTTCACTTTCGGGAGTGACGCCAGGTCGCTGCGATGTTATAAGACACCGCATGATCATGTCGTTTTGCGATGATAGGAACTCGTGACCACGCAGAGAAGAAAGGCGTGATCTTGCGAATTGATGCACATTTTCTGTTTTAGGAAATAACGACGGCGGATGCGTTCGCTCCGCTGTCAATCAAAGGGCGCACATAGATTAGGAAGGAGTCCTCATGTCGTTGTCGTCTCGCGCGGTTGCATATCTTCAGGCACAATATCGTGTGATTCTTCATCAGATGCGTCAGGACGCGTGGCAGGAACAGGCTGGGCCAATGTTGGCGATGTTGCGGCGGATTCCGCGGGGAGCTATCGCTCAGACGCGTGCGGCGGTTCGCCAGATCTCGGAATATGGGCTCTCGGGATATGAGGGCGATGGCGTGGGGGGAAGTGTGAGAGTGAATCCGCGGCGTAAGAGAGGGCGGAACATTTGCGATGCTATGCATTTCGATGCATTGGAGCCGCGAATGCTTTTGTCGGGCCAGACTCTTTATTGGCAGGGCGGTTCTGGGACCTGGGACCTTACTTCCACGGACCACTGGAACACCGCTGCTGACGGCTCGGGTGCATACGTTGCCTTTGCCAACGGCGACGACGCGGTCATCGCCGGCGGCAATGATTTCACCATCACTGTGAGCAGCGACATCACCACTCTATATGGGAACCTTATTCTTGATATCGGTTCGAGCACCGCGACGATCGACGGCCTGAACCTTGTTGGCGATCTCACCTGGCATAGCGGCGAGATCACCCTGTCCAACACGCAACTTTCCGGCAACATCGTTCTCGACGGCGGCAACAATACCCTCTCTCTCAATAACAGCACGATTACCAATGAAGACTCCGGCAGCGGACTCCACTGGACCAGCGGCAACATCGCGTTGGTTGATAGTTCCCAACTGATCAATTCCGGCAGCGGTGGCTTATGGCTCGACGGCGGCAGCAATATACTTTCTCTCGACGATAGTTCGATCACCAATGCATACTATTACGGCAACGGTATTCACTGGACCAGCGGCGACATCGTACTTGTCGATAGTTCTCAACTTATCAATTCCGGCTCCAGCGGCCTATGGCTCGACGGCGGCGGCAATACCCTCTCTCTCGACAACTCCACGATCGCCAATGAAAGCTATTCCGGCGACGGTATTCACTGGACCAGCGGCGATATCGAGCTGACGGATGGTTCCCAAATGATCCACTCCGGCTACGGCGGCCTATGGCTCGGCGGCGACAATAATACCCTCTCTCTCGACGACAGCACGATCACCAATGAAGACTACTATGGTGCCGGAATCCACTGGATTGGCGGCACGATCGAGCTGGCCAATGGTTCTCAACTCCTCAACTCCGTCTCCGGCGGCATCTCGCTCGACGGCGGCACAAAGCCCCTCACTCTCGATGACAGCTCTCTGACCAATAACGACTGCGGCTATCCACTCTCATGGACCAGCGGCGACATCGTGCTGACCAATGGTTCCCAGCTCTTCAGCTCCGGCAACGGCGGCATCTCGCTCGACGGTGGCAGCAATACCCTCTCTCTCAACAACAGTACGATTACCAATGACTATTACTATGGTAACGGAATTCACTGGATCAGCGGCAACATCGTGCTCATGAATAGTTCCCAACTTATCAACTCCGGCAACGGCGATCTATATCTGGACGGCGGCAGCAATACACTTTCTCTCAACGACAGCACGATCGCTAATGAGGCCAGCGGCAACGGCATCCACTGGACCGGCGGCGATATCGTGCTCGTGAATAATTCCCAACTGATCAACACCGTCTCCGGCGGCCTATGGCTCGACGGCGGCGGTAACACGCTTTCTCTCAATAACTCCACGATCACCAATGTGGACTACTACGGCTACGGCATGCACTGGACCAGCGGCAACATCGTGCTGGCCAATGGTTCGCAAATCAACTCCAGCCCCGGCTATTACTTCTACCTGGACGGCAAGAGCAATAGCCTGACGCTTGATGACAGCACCCTCGACAACACCGGCCTGGTGCAGTGGGACAGCGGCTCGATCCTCCTCCGCAACGGAGCTCAAATCGTCAGCGCTCAGATCGTCAATGACAATCCATCGACAAACCCGTTTGAAATACCCTCCGGCCAGACGGTAACGCTCGATGTCGCCGCCGGCTGTGTGATTCAGGGAAATATCACCAATAACGGAACGCTCAACTGGACAGGCAGCGATCTGTCTCAACTCGAAAACATCACCAACAACGGCTCGATCGTCAATGGCACTCCCACGCCCGCAGTTGATTTGAGTGTGCAGGCGAACGCCGTCAGCAGCAGCGTCATCACTCTTCAGTGGAATGCTTTGCCTGCCGAAGACGGCCATACGGGTTTTGTCGTTTTGATTTCCTCGGATAACGGCCAGACCTTTTCGAGTTACGCGACGGTCAACGGAGACGCGACCTCGTTGCAGGTAACAGGTCTGCAGCCGGTGTCGCCGTATGAATTCCAGGTGCGGGCGGTCGATGCGGACGGGACAGTAATAACTTCTGCTGGCACGCCGGTGGTTTGGACGTATGATGGCCTGGCGGCCCCCACGGATGTGCAAGTGGTCAAAGATGACAATGGCGGATTCGTTCTGACTTGGACGGACAACTCGGATGGTGAGGCAAGTTATCAAGTTGAAATCAAGTGTCCAAGTTCAGATAACTTTAGCCTCTGGTATACACTTCCGGCAAACTTAACGAGTTGCAGTGTCAGCGGTGACTGGAACGGCGTCGAGGTAACTTACCGCGTCCGCGCCGTTGTTACCGGCGAATCGGCTTATTCGGCACCCTACACCTATGCTTTCCCCGCAATTCCCAGCTCTGATGAAGGTGAAGTGTATGACCTGCAAGTCACCGTAAACGACCCAGTAGTAAACAGCCTAGGGGCTGTGGTCTCAGGGTCTGTGACCCTCACTTGGAAATACTTCGGGAACGATGAACATCCGACGTTTCACCTTTACATGAATTCGCCTGCCGCTGATACCGGATGGTTTGAAGAATTGGGCTATTATGGCTATATGATAAATAATGCGAATGTTGACGGCGACACCTACTCCGTCACTGTTTATGATTTATTTCTTACATGGCCAGGCGGAATTCAAATATATATGGACGCTGAGGGGATAGAGGGGATAGGGACGCCTTCGGAGATCATACCTGTTCAGCTTAACTTCATGCTTGACCCTCCAACCAATCTTACCATAACTTGTTTGAGCGAGAATGAAGGGGGTGATTACGAATACCTTCTTGAATGGGATCCATCTTCTTCTCCCAATGTTACATATCAACTTTTTAGTACATCAATTAATATAGAAGGTAACCATTGGCTGGCCTCCTTCGAGGGTGGTGATACATATTGCATTATATACAGCCCCAGTGAGATCGATTATTCGTCTTACGGTCTCATGGTTAGGGCTGTGACACCTGATCAAAGTCAAGTCTCTGACATGTCCAATATCGTCAGCAGCATGCCGGTAATCCCGGCGCTTCCAGCTCCCTATCCCCTAACCGCCAAAGCGATTTCAGATCACTCTGTTGGCTTAGAATGGGATAACACCAGCAACAGTGAATCGGGTTATGAAATTCAACGGTCTTACGTCAATTCGACGGACGATGCGGACTGGGAAACGATCGCAAGCCTTGGTAAGGATGTGACGTCTTATGTTGATAGCGGCCTTGTGGCCGGCGAAACATATTACTACCGTGCCAAAGCGTTAGGAAGCGGCACTTCGCTTGATTCAAGCTGGACGTCCTCAGTTTCGGTGACCATGCCGGCGACGTCTTGTATCACCTGCAAGGGCAATCCATTGGGTCTTCCGGACGGCCAGGTCCTTGGTGGTCAGCAATGGCAGAATGCTGGGGTGACTCCTACTGGCTATAACAACAGTACGCCTACTGCCGGCAACGACTGGCTCAAAGCTGAGCAATTGCACAACGGAACCATTGTGTTTTCCGCGCAAGACGGCTTCCATATTTATTTCGGTTATTCTGGTTCTTATTATGGCATAGGAGGCAATCCGTACACGCTTCGCAGGCAGACGATTTTTTTCAATGGTAGCAACCAGGATTTGCTGGTGCTTGGCGGCGGGACGGGGATTCAGCTTCTCTTCACGCCATTCGATTCAAATGGCAACGGCGGGCAGTTTGTCGGGATGATTGATGCGGCGGGGCACATCACGTCTGTTGATGCTGTTGATGCCAATGGCAACCCGCTGACCGTGACGCAGGATTTGGGCGACGGGAACTGGCAAACGATCGCGTACGCCTATAACAGCAGCGGTGATGTGGTATCGAGGTCAGTCACCCAGAACGGCAATCTCACGAGCACCTTTTTCACGGCCTATACATACTATGGTGCCAATAGCGTCAACGGCCTGCCAGGCAGCCTCGAACTCATCGCCGATACCACGGATACCGGGGATATCGAGTACACCTATATGCGTTATTATACGGAGGGTGATGGCAGTCAGGGGAAACTGAAATATCTCGTCACGGGCTCTTCGTATGAACGTCTTTTGGCTTATGCCAACGCTAACGGTACTTCGGTGGACCTCCTCGCCGACTCGGTGGTCGCTCAATATGCGGACAATTATTACGAATACGACAATCAGGGGCGAGTGACCAAGCTGGTCGCTCAAGGCAACGGCTGCTCGGGTTGTCAGGGCGGTTTTGGCACCACTACTTATAGTTATGCCGCCAACAAAACCGTCTCCACCAACGTCTACAACGCCACCACCTACAACACCTGGGCTTACCGGCAGACCGAAGCGGACAATTCGCAAAACCTCCGAATCATCACGTACTCGAACTTTATGGGCCAAGTGATGTTGCAGATCACGCAGGACTTGGCCAGCGGTCAGCAGTGGATGGAGTATTATCGTTATGATGCCAGTGGCCGGCAGATCATGCATGCGGATCCTTCGGCGGTTCTCGGCTACGATGAAGCACTGCCGGACCTGGTGGGCGCGGGTTATGGCGGCGTTGCGTCGAACTATCAATACCTTGCGGATCATGACGGGTTGATCGAGTGGACGGACTATAACAGCTTGGGCTATCAGGTGGACACAGCGGTGATGCAAGGCGACGGCGGCACCAGCGGGACTGTAAAGCATTACCAGACACTCACGACGTATAGTTCCAATTACGCCAATGGCGAAACCTACTATTATATCTCGGCTCAAACGTGGTTCTCGGAGGATGTGGCGAGCTCTCCGAGCATCTACAGCACCGGCGCACAAACGACGTATTACAGCTATGGCTGGATCAGCGGCACGAATCAGGTTCAGTGGGAAGTTGTTACTCTGCCGACGGTAAATAGCGTCGAGAACGGTCCGGGAACGGCGGATGTCTGGCGGACGTACTACGATTCGTTTGGACGGCTGGTCTGGACGATGGATCCCGACGGCTACGTTAACTACACTCAGTATGATCCGGTTACGGGGGCGGTGACTCTTAGCATTACGGATAAAACGCTTTCACCTGCTGAGCAGTCATTGTTCAATAGTTTGGGCTGGACGAATTACCATAGTTCCGGGCTGAATCTTGAAACCACTTATGAAGTGGATTCCCAGGGTCGCACGGTGAAGATCACCAGCCCCGACGGTACGATCACGCGAATTGTTTATGATGACGCTCATCAGGCGATTTATTCGTTCGTCGAGGCGAGCGAATCGCTGGACGCCAACGGCGACGGCACGATCACGCCGCTGGGGCCGGTGACGATGAGCCGCGGAAATATGCTCTATACCATGGCAAACGGCAACTTCGCCATGTACGACGAATACCTGACCTTCAGCGGCGACTTCAGCGTCGTCAACAACGAAATCCAATTGCCGACGTGGTGCGAGGGAGGAGGCGGCAACGACGCTCTGCTCGATTTGACCACCAACGGTTTCACGCTCCAAACGCTTTCTCGCTGGCTCTACAACACGGCATTGCAGCTTGTTGAATCGGACAGCTATGCCGCGATCGATAATGCAACCTATCTATCCACTGCTGCCAACAGTCCGTACAGCGGCACGGCTGGTGCAAACTTCTACGCCACCAGTTATTACTACGATGTCAGTGGTCAGCAGGCACGCACGGTGAACGCCGACGGCGCCATTGCGGTGACGACTTACGACGCTCTTGGTCGCCAGCTCGCCACGTATGTCGGCACGAATGACGGCAATTGGGAGGATTTCCTACGAGCTGTCAGCGCTAATCCGCTGGCCATTCCCGCTGGAACCGACATGACGCTCGTCACTCTGTACCAATACGACAACGACGGCATCGGCGATTCCAACCTGACCCAAATCACCGAATTCCCCGGCGGCTCCGAAGCCCCACGCATCACGCAATACCTCTATGACTGGCAGGACCGCATGATCGCCAGCAAGGTCGGCGTGCAAACAAATGAGACCGGCAATACGAGCTTTATCAATTACAACGTTTTGAATAACATCGGCCAGGTGACGGCAAGCTATACATTCGCCGCCGACAATATCCCGCTGGCGAACTTTGCGGACAGCGGTGCATTAGTAACGTATGCCAGCCAGCTTCGCAGTTATTCGACAACGCTTTATGACGCCCAAGGTCGAGCGTACCAAAGCGCGACTTACAGCGTCGATCCGACGACGGGAACAATCTCCAGCGACGCGATCGTCAGCAACGTGTGGTACGATCATTGCGGCAATGTCGTCAAATCGCAGACCTCCGGCGGCCCTGTCAGCAAGACAAGCTACGACGGCGCCGGCCGAGTCGTGGCCAGTTATCTCACCGATGGCGGCGGCGACGCGGCGGCGGGAACTGCCAACACTTGGGCGGACGCCCAGAACGTCATCGGCGACATCGTGCTCGAACAGGTCGAATATCTGTACGATGCGAATTCCAACGTGATTCTTGTGACCGATCGTCAGCGATTCGACGACGCGACCGGTACGGGCGAATTAGGCGATCCCTCTTCCACAACACAGCCCAAGGCGCGGGTGAGCTACTCCCTGAGTTATTACGATGTTGGCGGACGATTGATTGCGAACGTCGAAGTCGGCACCAACGGCGGTGTGACGACCAACGCCAATGGTGGATTAAACCTTATCACGGACACGAACGCCGACGGCATTCCCGACGTGCTCCAAGGCAGCGTTCCCGCACGC
>WQYP01000125.1 GCA_009781185.1 Phycisphaerales bacterium
CCGCTTCCGTCAGGGTCACAATATATTTTTTCTTCATGGGCTGGCCTCCTTGCTTTGGTCCTCTCATCACATCGGCAAGGAGACTTGCGTTTGACCATCAAATTAAGGGGAATGGAGCACTAGCCGGGATGGGCGATCGTTTTCTTACAGTTTTTCACGTCATGTCATCGTACTATCGTATGCATTCCATGGAGGTCTCTGGCATCATGAGCCTTACAAGGCTTTCCGGAAAGAAAAACCCCCGGCAGAGCCGGGGGTTGACGAATTCAAAAATCGACATATGCTTGCTCAGGATACGGTGACGTAGAAGTCGTTGATGGGCTCGGTGAAGTTTTTACCCCACGTCAGCTTGGCCTTGCTGCCATTGACCGTCACCGTGACCTGCTTGAAGGCATTCGCTGTCAAGCCGAACGGCGTGCCGTTGTTGTCGGTGATCACGTTCGTCAAAGTCGCTTTCTGGAAGTTCCCGGCCAGAACGTTCGTGTTCTGATAGAGCGCCTTCACCGTCAGCGTTTTAATGGAAGTGGTCGCCTTGATATCGCAGCCGGTCAGGGTGCCGACATTGAGCGTCGTGATGGTGGGTACGTTGATGGTGACGCCGGAGAGAATGCCGTTGCTGGTGAGGCTGTTGAGGAAAGTCGCGTTGATGGTGCAGTCGGTCATGGAGCCAATTTTGAGGGTCTTGATGAAGCTGGTTGCCAGGGTGGTGTTCTGCATCGCATTGGCGGTAATCGCGACGCCCTTGGCCCAATCGCCCATCGTGATGTCGCCTTGAATCTGGTCCAGACGAATAGTCTGGATGACGCCGCCGCCGCTCATCTGGATGCCGTCCGTCAGGCTGACCTTGGGAGCGGCCAGACTCTTCAAATTGCCTTCGCCGGTAATCGAACCAATAGAGGTCAGTCCGTTATCGCCGGGATTGCCCTTGGTGGCCTTCGGTACGATGGAGAGGGAGGCGGTATTTTGGACAACGTTGACATCGACCATGGCAATATCGCCGGCAGTGATGGTCACGTTCTTGCCTTTTTGGGTCGAGGCAAAGCTCTCGTCGCTCAGGAAGCTGATGTCGACCTGGCCTTTGCCGGCCTTGATCGTGACCGTCGTGCCATCGGCGTCGAAGTAGGTCAGCTTGGTGATCGTGCTGCCCAGAGTGAAGGTTTGCCATGTGCCGATGGCGACGTCTTGCGTGGCGGCGCCCACGTTGCCGGCGGAATCGGTTGCCGTCACGGTCACCGCATAAACGCCCAGCGGCAAGGGGCTGACAATCCCCTCGGCCAGTGACCATGTGCCATCGCCGTGATTGACCGCGTCGCTGTAGTCCACGCCGTTGATCGTCACGATGATGGTGGCTGTCGGATCATCGACGGTGCCGGTGAAGCCGGGCTGCTTGGTCGATGAGGTTGTTTGCCCGCTGTCAAAGGCCACCGTGGGGGCCGTTAGATCCACGCTCAGTGTGCTCTCAGTAAGGATTTGGGTCGTGTTATTGACGTAGTCTGAGGCTGTGAGGGTTATCGTGTAGGTGGCGCCGTCAATCAAATCGGCGGCATCCACATAGGCGGTCCACGTGCCTGCCGTGTCACTCGTCGCGGAAAGCACTGTAGCGAAGTCCTGGGAATCGCCGTGCCCGTCATCAAGCGTGATGTAAACTCCGTTGATGTTCAGGTCTTCATACGTTCCGGTCAGTATGATACCATTCACTGTCTGGAGAGTATTCGGGTCAACATACGTGTCATTCTGACCGAGGGAAGTGGGGTTCGTGTTGTCAATGGCCACGGTCGGGGCGGTCGTGTCTATGGTCCACTTGTTGGAAGTCGTTTGCGAGTTGCCGTCCGTATCGGTGGCGGTGATGCTGACGGGATAATTGCCGTCAGCCGCAAAGGTCACGGGGAGGCTCCATGTACTGCCAACCAGCGTGATGTCGCCATTGGCAAGGGTATAGGTCGTGCCATTGACGGTGATCGCTAGCGTGTCCACTGTGGTATTGACGGTACCTTTCAGCACCGCGGACTTCGAATTTGCGCTATTCAAGGTGACCGTCACTATGCTCTTGATGGTGAGTGCTCCGCTGACTGTCAGATCCCCGGTATCGCCGCCATCATTCGACGCGGTGACTTGGATGTCATAAGTCCCAGGCGCCAGCGGATCCGTCGGCGTAAAGGACCAGTTGCCTCCGCCATCGGTCGAGGCCGGCACTGTGGCGACGATCGTATTGCCGTTCTGGAGGATGGAGATCGACACCGCCGCGGTAACGTCATCCACTGTGCCGGTGATCGCCGGCGTGGAGCTAAAGGTTGCTGGAATCGCATTCACCGTCGGGTTGAGTGCCGACAGCAGCATCCGCTGCTCCAGCCCCTCAAGGAGCGGCAAAAGGCGAAGATGAGACCATGCGGCGACTCGACGGGGGTTGACTTGACGCATTGAAGTTACTCCTTTTCCTGTATGTTGCAAATAAACCAACCTCAACACTACACTGGTGCGCATCGACAGTCAAATACAACGCACGGTGCAGGAAAAGGAGAGTCCGCCAATTGAGACCTTCGAAAAACCTATCCGAGACGCGACCGTAAGGGAGCGTTTGGCGTTATTTGCGGTAAAAACGCTCCCTGACAGTCGCGTCTCGTCCGGCAACTTCTTCTCTCTCAACAAAGGCATCCAATCCGTCCCTGAACCCTGCTCGTTAGCCGTTCTGTTGCTTGCCAGTATAACCACCCCGCTCCTTCGTCGGCGGCAGGTAGCGACCCCGCTCTGCGGGGTGCCGGAGGGGACCCACGCAAAAGTTTAGCCGTTGATCGAAGATCAACGCTCGCCCACCTTGGACGCGACAGGAAAGTAACTTACCGCATCGCGAACCTTGCGTTTCGATGCAAGGCCGTGGATAGTTAAAGCATGAACAAGCATCCGCCGCAATTTTTCATTTCGCTCTACGGCTGGACCTTTTGGACGCCGATCCTGATCGCCGGTGTCGCAGCGATCGTGGTGACAAGCGCCATCGCTCAGTGGTGGCTGGTTGCCATTTTCGCGATCCTCACCATTGCGTGCCTGGCGTTCTATCGGGATTTCCATCGAACGATTCCCAGCGAGCCCAACGTCATGGTCGCCCCCGCCGACGGAAAGGTCACGGAGATTTCCACGATCGAACATTACGAGCCGTTCCATGGACCGGCATTGAAAGTATCAATATTTTTATCCATATTAGATGTACATGTAAACCGCTCGCCATGCGATGGGCAAGTTCTCTGGACGCGATACGAAGAAGGACTCTTCCTCGACGCCCGCCATCCCGATTGCAGCGAAAAGAATCAGAGCCATACGATCTGCCTGGGAGAAGCCGCCCCCCAAAAAAGGCCCATCGCCGTGGTCAAACAAATCGTCGGCGCCATCGCCCGTCGAATCATCGCCCCGGTGACGATCGGCGAAACGCTCACACGCGGCCAACGCTTCGGCATGATCGCCTTCGGCAGCCGCACCGAACTCTACGTCCCCAAATCGGACAGATGGAACGTCGCCGTGACAATAGGAACGCACGTCAAAGGCGGCTGCGATATTCTCCTGAAAAAGCCGGGATAAATTCGAAATTCGAATGACGAATCAAATCCAAATGCTCAAATGACGAATGTTCAAAACGTTCGTAGCGACCCCGCTTTGCGGGGTGCTTTCGCTCATTCGTCATTCGCTACTCGCCATTTCTCAACGCAACATTCACGCCAGCCGCCTTAAACGCCGCTTGCAGCGATTCAACATGCTCCTGATCGCGGGTTTCAATCACCAGGTCGATGCGAACCAGCGCCACATCGGACGGCCCGAACTGTCGCTCGTGCCGAACTTCCTGCACATTCCCCCCAGCTTCAGCGACAATGTTAAGCACCTTCACCAGACCGCCCGGCCGATCAGGCACGTTCGCGGTAACCCGCGCCAATCGCCCATCAGACGCCAGACCGCGATTAATAACGCGTGCAATCATGGTAACATCAATATTTCCACCGCAGAGCACCAGCACCACTTTCTTGCCTTCCAGCTCCGTCAGCCCCAGGGCATTCCGCTGCATCATCGCAGCCAGACCCACCGCACCAGCCCCTTCCACCACCATTTTCTCCAGCTCCAACAGCCGCAAAATGGACTTGGCAATCGCAATCTCATCCACCAGCACCACCTGGTCCACCACTTCCTTCGCCATGTCAAAACAAAGTTTCCCCATCTCCGCCACCGCCAGCCCATCAGCGAGCGTCGGATGCGTATGAACCCGCGTCAATTTGCCCTGCTTAAGCGAAGTATGCAGCGACGGCGCATGCTCTGGCTCCACGCCAATAATCTTCACCGTCGGCTTATTCGCCTTGATCGCCGCTCCTATCCCCGCTATCAACCCTCCCCCTCCAACAGGCACCAGCACCGCATCCACGTCCGGCAAATCATCCAAAATCTCCAGCCCCAAACTCCCCTGCCCCGCGATAATATCCGGATCATCAAACCCCGGAACATACGTAAGCTTCCGTTCCTCCGACAAAGCCGCAGCCTTCTGATGCGCCGCATCAAACGAATCCCCATGCAGAATCACATTCGCCCCGAATCCCCGGCAATTCGCCACCTTCACGATCGGCGCAAACCGCGGCATCACCACCGTCACAGGAATCTTCAAAAGCTGCCCATGATACGCCAGCCCCAACGCATGATTCCCGGCACTGGCCGCAATCACCCCCGTCTCTTTCTGAACATCCGTCAATTGCACCAGTTTGTTACGAGCACCCCGTTCCTTAAAACTGCCTGTCATCTGCAAGTGATCGAGCTTGCAGTAAATCTGTGCCCCACACAGCCGCGAAAGCGACAGCGAATACGGGCACGGCGAATGATAGACCGCATCTCTAATCCGCCGACGAGCCGCATGGATCATCGCTAGAGTAACAGACATCACGGAACTCCTCTCAAGTGCTTCGCGGTGAGTATAACGAAGTCCGTGGTCCGTAGTTAGTGATGAGGAGTCAGCCTGGTGAGCTTCCCGCGCAAAAGTTTAGCCGTTGATCGAAGATCAACGCTCGTTCGCCTTGGATACGATATGGGAAGAGACAGGGAGACTTGTCCCTCTCTCCCCGTCCACTCCTCTTGCCCCCTTGTCACCTTGCCCCCCCTCCCCCCGCCGCCAGAAAAATGCGCAATCCCTCTCTCCGCTCGCCGTCAGCCGTTGACTGCCCGACTGGCTGGGGCTAGATTAGGCGACTGTCTGATTTGTTTCTTTTCGCAAGTGGCTGATTTCATGGTGGCTTAGGCAGGAACTTCCGATGCGTACACGCTACACACGTCGTGGTGGGAAGAATGGTCAATCTTTGTACATGGAGGCGCTTGAGCAGCGGGTACTGCTCTCCAGCGCATCGCTGTTGACGCCGACACTGGCGACGCCGATACCGCAGGCTTCCCTGATGCTCGGGGTTGGCGCTTCCCCGACCACCGTGACGATGGGCATCGTTCAGGCCGGCAAGCCCTCCCAGTCCCCGGTCTTCCAAGTCAACGTCAACGGCTCCACCCCGACGGGCACCGTCGACCTCTATGAGAATGGCACTCTAGTCGGAACCGGAACTCTGGTTAACGGAGCCGTCTTGATAACTGCCGGAACTCCATTTTCCGCCGGCAAGCACACCGTGCTGGCGTTCTACGAGGGAGACCCGAATAACGCGGCAAGCTACTCCGGCTCGGTCACCTTTACCATTGCCCAAAGTCCCACGAGCACCCTGCTGACCACGAACCTGATGTCGATCGTGGACGGCACCACCGTGACGATGAACGCAACGGTCTCCTCGATTGGCTTCGACGCCACGGGCTCGGTTCAGTTTTATGACGGCAACATTCCGCTGGGACCGCCCGTCGCGATCAATGCGACGACGGGACAGGCTTCCTTGACGATAACCCTCAGCGGCGGCGGCACCCATGCACTCCAAGCCATTTACCTCGGTGATACCGATTACGCCTCCTCCACCTCCAACATCGTCAACGAAAACGTCATGGCCATCACCACCATCCGATTACTGGCTCTCTATTCCCCAACGCTCTCGACCACTGCCAACATTTACAGTGATGTCGTGCTCATGAACCAAGCACTGCTCAACAGCGAAATCCCGGCTCAGGTCGTTCTCGTCGACGTGGAAGAGGCCATGCAACTCAACGCCGACGGATCCGTCTCCCCCTATTACCCGACCTACAATTACGAAACCGATCTGTATCGCCTGACATACAACAATGATGGCTACTTCTATAACGTCCCCGAGCTGCGAAGCTACTACCAGGCCGACCTGGTGACGTTCATCTCCGACAACGTCCAGGACAACGGCGGCTCCATTACGATGGGACTCTCCTGGGAACTCACGTCACGTGATGGCAATCCAACCCAGGCCTTCTCCGTCGTCGTCGATCCCAGCGCCTTGTCGAAGCTCCCCGCGGGCTATGAAAGCGTCACCTATGAGGACCTCGCCGTCACCCTGGCGCACGAACTGGGACACAACCTGGGCGCCACCCACGATCCGATCAACGATCCCTCCCCCAACACTGGCCGACCCGCCTTCATCCAGGGGCGCGGGTACCGCTTCGTCGGCGATGATGGCATCCTCTATCACACCATCATGGCCTATTCCCCTGGCACCACCATCCCCTACTATTCCAATCCCAACATCACCTATCAGGGCGTCCCCATCGGTTCCGCAACACAAAACGTGGCTGCCGTAATCACCCAGACGGCGCCCATCGTCGCCAACTATCACAACCTGATTCCTCCGCCCAAGACACCCGTTCCGCCCCAGGGGGCAATGGATACCCTGACGCTCAACGCCACAACGGTCACAGGCTACGGCTTCGATGAAAACGCCGGCAAAAACGCGGTCAATGTCATGATCGCCGTCGATGGTGTCATGAGCAAACCCTTCAACGCAAATCAAACACGCCAGGACGTCGCATCCATGTTAGGTGCCTACGGTTCCGCCAATCACGGCTTCTCCTTCAAACTCCCCTCAAACCTCACCACCGGCGACCATACCATCCAACTGTACGTCCAGGACGCCCCCGGCTCGAACTATGTACTGGTCGACACGCAAACGCTGACCGTCGACAGGCGAGCAAACCTCAGCGTCTCCGTCGGAACGCCTTCCTCGGCTGGCGGCTCCTACGTCCCCGGAGACTGGATCACCGTCCCCGTGACCATCACCAACACCGGTACCGCTCCGGCCGTGGGAACCAGGGACACGCCCATCATGCTCAATCTCCGCATGTCCGGCAACGGCACCTACGACAACTCCGACCCACTGGTCCAACAGCTCGCCCTCACCCAAACGCTTGCTCCCGGCCAGTCCGTCACTCTCCAAGTCAAGTTCCAATTGGACACCTCCGTCCCGACGGGAAACTGGTACGTGATCGCAATGGTCGATTCCTTGGACACAACCAACAACACGGCTGCGAGCTCTTCGCCTGTGCCGGTGACTTGGCAGTTCGGCCAAATCCCTGGACGCAAGGGAAGCGTACCTCTCACCTTCACCGATACCGATGGCACGCGGGTCACCATGAAACTCAGCGGACAGGGAACAGGAACCCTCAGCTTCCTGAATGGGCAATACTCCCTCACCTTAACCGGCACCACCAGCGCCTCCACCTTAACTATCACAACCTCCAAGCCCAAGAACGGCGCTGGCGGCAGTGGCCGCTTCACGCTGGCTGACCTGACGATCTCGGGCGCCAACGGCATCAAAGCCATCGTCGCCAGCACCACGGACATGAGCGATGCAGTCACGATTGACGGCGCAATCTCCAAATTAACGCTCGGCAATGTGACCGGCGCCCTGACAATCGGCCAAGCCGCAGCGGTAACCCTCGCCGCTACAGTGAGCCTCGGCCAAGTCAACAACCTCGTCCTGGCTGCCGCCATTCCTCTCACCTCCCTCATGGTCCAAAATTGGACCGGCGGCTCCATCACCGGCACCACCCTCGGTCGCCTCACCGACAAAGGCTCCCTCAACGCCAATATCCTGCTCACCGGCTCAGCCGCCGCCCAAACTCTCGGCTCCATCACCGTCACTCAACAAATCACCGGCGGCACTTGGACCATCGCCGGCAATGCAGGCACCGTGACCGCCAAGGCCGCAACAAACCTCAACGTCACCCTCACCCCCAACGGCGCAGCGATTGGCAACCTCTCCTCCCTGACACTCTCCGACGCTACCGCCACCAACTCCCTGCAATTCGCCGCAAATGCCCTCAACTCCCTCAAAATCAGCGGCGACCTCCTCAACTCCACCATCACCCTCTCCCAAGCCGTCGACCCCAAGCTCACTGCACTCAACACCTTGACCGTCGGCGGAACCATGACCAACTCCTCCCTACGCAGCACCGGCAACATCAACTCCATCACCGTCGGCGCACTCGACCACACCCTCCTCTTTGCCGGCGTCAATGACACAGTCACCTCGCTGCCTACGGACGAGACTGACTTCGTCGCCGGCGACCGCCCGACCATCGCTCAACTGAACATCAAGGGCATCTCCGGTCTCTACGCCGCCCCTGTCCTGACCAACTCCTCCATCGCCGCCGGAGCAATCACAACAGTGAAAATGCCCAATCGCACCTCCGCGATCAAGGACGCAGACCTGATCGGCCACTTCGGCTTCGCAACCATGGGCACCCCGGTTAAGTCCTACACCGGCCCCCTCAGCGACGGAAATTATGTCTCAGGCGCCGATTCACAAATAATCGTCATCTTCTAATTCGCCCCCGACGTGGATGACCACGATCAATCACAGACAAAATCAGACAAAAACAGACGAAATGAGACAAAAACAGACAAAAACGGATGAATGAGCGTGTTAACGCGATCGCTGCCGCTGGTTTCGGAGGAGGTTTACGGAAAGTTCAGCGCCTGCGTGCACTGCGGTTTCTGCCTCCCAGCCTGTCCGACGTACCTGGTAACAGGCGACGAATCGGACTCCCCGCGTGGCCGAATTCTGCTGATGAAAGCCGCCGTCGATGGCCGGGTGGAAGTGGGCAAAAAAGCGGGCGAAAATGTATTTAATCATCTGGATCGCTGCTTGTTATGCCGGGCCTGCGAGGTAGCTTGTCCAAGCGGGGTGGAGTATCATGTCTTGATGGAAGCGGTGCGCCCGGTGGTGACGGAAAAAGTGCTGGGCCGCGGACGGAAAATGCGGTCCCGTTCGTTGCAGTTAATGGTCGACCACGTATTTCCATACGCCAATCGTGCAAGGGCCGGAATGCTCGCCGGGCGAATGGCGATGAAGATGGGCCTGGGCAAACTTGTCCCGGAAACCATGCGGGACGGACTCGAAGGAGACTTCAGCCTCCGAAACATAGATTGCCGAATGAAGGCCCAAGGCGAGCGCCGTGGCAGCGTGGTCCTGCTACGCGGCTGCGTCGGCAGCGTCGTCAGCGGAACAACAAACAACGCCGCAGCACGCGTACTGGCCGCCAATGGCTTCGACGTCGAAATCCTGGAAGAAGAAAGCTGCTGCGGCGCGATGGCCGCCCACGCCAACAACCCGCAAGGAGCCAAAGAATCCGCCATGCGAATGGTCGACCTGCTCTCCGACCGCAAAGAAGATTTTTTCATCTCTCCCATCGGTGGCTGCGGAGCCCAATTAAAATCACTGGATACGATTCTGGCGGGGCTGGGGTATTACGAAGCCAAGGCTAAAAAAGTTGTATCGAAAATGCGGGACGTGACGGAACTTCTGGTCGAGGTGGGTGTCCGTGAAATGACGCAGCGAGTGGAGCGGGTAGTAACATTTCACGATCCGTGTCACATGCTCAACGTGCAGAAGTTATCCAATGCCCCGCGGCATCTGCTGAGCCTGATACCGGGGCTTCAGGTGGTACCGTTGCCAGAAACGGATGTATGTTGCGGGGCGGCGGGGACTTACAGCATGAATCAACCGGAGATGTCGGAGCGGATCGGCCGTCGCAAGATCGCCAACATCCTCCAAACCGGCGCCAGCGAAGTGATCACAGCCAACGTCGGCTGCGCCATGCAATTGGAAAAAGAACTCAAACATGCAGGACATATTGACATAAAAGTACGTCACGTTGTGGAAGTGATGGCCGAAGGCTACGAATAACCTAAAAATCATAAAATCTTCTTAAAATCATAATATAAGTAAAGTCTACTTGCCTTATATATGATATTTAAGTAAAGTAGACTTATGATTGTGACGCAACAGGACATTTTCTCGGTTCTTCGGCAACTCAACCCGTGGTGGGAACAGGGAAGAGTGCCTGACCTTCCGTCGTGGAAACGGTTGGCTTTCAGCGAGTTGTATACATGGGTGACCAAGCCGCCGGCTCGGCGGGCGGTGTTACTGAGCGGGGCGCGCCAGATCGGCAAGACGACGCTGTTTCTTCAGACCATCGCGTCGCTGTTAAGTGAAGGCACCAAACCGGAACAGATTCTCTACGCCACTCTCGATCACCCTCTGCTGAAACTGGTGGGTATTGAAGGCCTGCTCAAGACGTGGCGAGAAGTGCAACCGAAAGCGGCGGGTACGGAATATCTTTTCATGGATGAGATTCAATACGCGCCTGGCTGGCAGACGTGGCTGAAACATCAGGTGGACTTTGAAAAGAATCGTCGTATTGCGGTCACCGGGTCGGTGGTGCCGCTGAATACGGAGAGCCTGGAATCGGGCGTGGGGCGTTGGCATACGATTCGTCTGGCGACGCTTTCATTTGCTGAATATTTGTATATCAAGAAGATTGTGCTGCCCAAGTTGCCGTCGGTGGCGGCGATCACGGAGCTGTTCTCGTGGAGACCATGCGATTTCATTCGGGTGGGCGAGCAGGCCAGGCCGTTGGTGGCCCATTTCCACGAGTACCTGCTGCGGGGCGGTTTCCCACAAACCGCTCTGATGGAGAGCATCTCCCTCGCCCAAAAATTGCTGCGAGAAGACATCATCGACAAAATTCTCCAGCGGGACATGACCGTTTTTTACGGCGTCCGCCGGGTATTGGAACTCGAAAAAACGTTCCTCTACCTGTGCCTGCATGACGGCGGCATTCTCGACATGATGGCCTTGTGTTCCAATCTGTCGGTCACGAAACCAACGGCCAACAGTTTTCTGGACCTGCTGGAAGCGGCGCACCTGATTGATCGCCTGGAGCCCTTTGGTTATGGCAAAGAAGTGCTACGGGCGCGATACAAGGTTTATCTGGCGGACCCCGCGATTGCCGGGAGTGTTCTTCTGAAAGGGACCTCGCTTTTGGCGGACACAACGCGTCTGGGAGCGGCAGTGGAAACGGCGGTCTTCAAGCACCTGTCAGCCCACGCCGCCGCGGGCAATGCCAAGTTGTCCTATTGGCGAGGGAAGGGCGACCATGAAGTGGACCTTGTGGAGGAAAGCCAGGACGTCGTGCTGCCGTTTGAGGTGAAGTACACGCAAGGGATGGTGAAGGTCAAAGACCTCAAGGGCATGAGCGTTTTCTGTGAGGAACGCGGTATTACTCAGGGGTTTGTGGTGAGCCGGGAGATGTCGGACTTCGGGGGCTTGACGCTTCCTGCCTCCAAGTCAGCGAAAAACGCTCCCGTTATCATGCGGGTTCCAGTACCGCTGGCTTGCTACTGGTTGTCGCAATTGCAAACGAGATAGTTTTTTGCGACTAATGCGATGCGGACTGCGATGCGGGCGATGGGTGAGGAGCCGTGGTAGAAGGCTTTACTTCCTCATCGGTAATGACGAATTCAACTTTGTTTGATTCAACCATGATTCCGGTCAGCTTATCGTCTTTTATCGAAAGAATCTGCCTATAGACCTTTACTTCATATTTGCCGGCTATTGACTCCAACATAAGTAATGTTCTTCGGAAGGTATAGCCGATACAGTGATATGAGACCACTGCGACTTTAAAAAAGAACATTACTTATGTTGGAGTCAATAATGTCATATCGTAGAGTCGATTGAGATTAGATATTTTCGCGGTGTAAGACTTCCCTGATCTCAAACGGCTAGCCGCGTCGAAACCAATCCGCAAAGCTTTTTTCTGTCGCTGTCCTTCAAGTGTCAATGGAGCCAACTCGCCATTGGGTAAACGCACTACAAATCGATAATTTTCCATGATTGTCGAATTGTCGAAAGGTACAATCGCCTTATTCTGATTTTCCAAGACAGCAGTCAAATCAATCGGCTGACCAGCACTATACGATTTCTGTTCTGCCGTTACTGATAGACGACAATCAGTTACCACTTTGCTGGTTTCCTTGGGACGTTCGTTATCGCCGGAGGCGGCAAACATGACTGCTCCACCCACAACGATGATGCCCAACACCAATGGAACGACATATGCTCGCATCATGATGCCTCGCGAGGTTAAGAATGAATTGTCGACATTCTATCATGCCACGATTCGGCGGGCGAATCAGCGGAGACTCACCCATATAGCCCCGGCTTTGTACGTGTTTAGCGTCCACGGATATTCGCGCCCATGAAATTTGCGCCAGGCGAATTTTTATGGCAAGATACAGCGAGCATGGATGCGACAGAGTCCCAACAACTTCAACAAGAGAATCGACGG
>WQYP01000126.1 GCA_009781185.1 Phycisphaerales bacterium
CGCGATCGTACTGCTTAACTGAACCGTATTGGCGTTAAGCCTTCCCCTTCCTCGCAAGGCTATGGGCCCCGGATTCATCAGTCTCTCGGAGTGAGGATTCGCCAGACGAAGTACGGGTAATCCCAGCGAGCCGCTGGGTGGGCCATGCCAGGGTTGTATTCGGCGTGGTAGGGCTCGGCCGTGGCGGTGAGACGGATTTTTTTGACGATCGTCGGGGCGAACTCCAGGGGGAGGAAGTCCGCGTCGCCGCTGAGGCCTTTGAGCTCGCCGATCTTTTGCCAGGTATTTCCGTCTTCAGATATGTCGACAGTAACGTCGAGGCGATGAGGGCGGCCAAGAGAATAATCGTGTAGTGTGTCATCGCTACTGCAGGCGGGTCCACGAAGTTCGACACGAGAGAGTTTGATGGGAGTCGCGAAGGATTGAACGACGCCGAAGGGTTTGTATCTGGTGTTATTGGCGATGGAGCCGCAGTCACAGCGCGACGTGCGATCGATATCGTAGAACGTCCCCCCTCCGTCCGGCGTCAAAGCGAGCGCACAGGCAATATCCGTTTCCCCCCCACCTATCTTCGCGGCTTTCAATTGGAGGCCGACGTTATCACCTCGCCAGTTAGGATAGCCGACCCTCTCGACCGGCACGGCGGCGACTTTCGCGTTTTGGATCGGCGGCAGCAACGGAATGCGATCCGAACGCTTCGACCAGTAATTGAAATCCTGCTCGATCGGTTCGACGCCGGAGATCGCGACGATGGCCCGGCATTCGGGGTTGGTACGCTTCGAACCGTTGCCTTCTTCAAATGCAGGCGTAACGTAATGAAGATATTTGATGGTTTTTTCCGGGTAGGGATTCACCCATTCATTGACCACCAATCGCGCGAGTGAGCCTGTGGGCGAGTTGCCCTGCCATCCAAGGCGCTCGATCAGATGCGGGCAACCGGCAGCGTAGGGAGGATTTTGAATATAGTTCCAATAATCCGACACGGCGAAAATACGGAACGCATCCATGACGAGCCAGGTACCGTCATCGTAGACGATGCGGCAGGTGGGCGCAAGCCATTTTTCGGCACGGGCAATGTCCTGCGTGCTGGCCTGCCAACCACCGGTGAGGAAGACGAGGCTTGCGAGTTTTTTCCCGACGGGAATCGGACCGGCGGATTCCACGACGTTGGCGGCATCCTTCGGGTGGGTCACGCCACGCAGAGGTCTGCCGAGCATGAGGACGCTTTTGTTGTCGTTCTGAGCGGGATCGATCAGGTCGAACGCGACGCCGGAGAGAATCAGCTTGCCCTTGGGCAGGTAACGGAGGTCCATGGCCGGGACGCGTCCCGCCTCGGCGGCTTCGGCGCCGGTCGCATGGCCGTCGCAATTGACGAATTGACGAATATCAATACACTGGAAAGATGGCCGATCGCCGGCACGCCAACTGGGAAAATCACGGCGGAAATGCCAGCAATTGCCATAAATAAAAAGTTCCTGAAAATCGATCGGGTCCGGGGGAGGTTCATCTTTGCCGTACCACATTTGTTCGACGATTCCAACGCCGGCCCCAAGGCGATACGTGGCTCCGAACTTGTTGATGGTACCGATGTCAGTGGGCATCGGCGAGCGGATCATCCGTTCCGTGGAAGGCCAGTCCCATGCGCCGTCGCAAGTAAAGGCGGGGCCGATGCTGCCGCGGAGTGCTTCGCTTTTGGCGGGCGAGAAGCCTTGCGGCAGAATATAGGTGAAATCCTTGGGCAACGCGGAGAAATCGGCGACGACCAGAGCCCGCCGCCACTGGGGATCGTCCGCGTTACCGAACGCAATGTCGTGCGGCTCGACGACGCCGGTGCAATGGCGCTCTCGCAGATAGCGGGCGATTTGATCGGCGAAAAAAGCGAAGAGTTCGTCTTTGCTCTTGCCGCTCCTGGAGCACTCGCGGCATGCGCCCCAGCGGGAACCCGTCAACGGATCGTGGTTGACGATGCCGCCGAGCCATATCTTGCTCGGATGGCCATACGTTTCGAGCAACGCGTCGATGCGGGCGTTGGCGAGCTGGTAAGTTCGCGGGTTCAGCGGGCAGAGGTTGAGCGCCTGGCCGAGGTCTTTGGGGGATTCATCGGGACTGCATTCGACGACACTGTAGTCCTTGGCGGCGGCGACGATCCGGTCCCAGCCGCCCAGGTAATACGCGGGCGGCGTCATGAACATGGGACGTATCTCAAAGTGATAACGTTCACGTGTTTGGCGACAGACTTCCGCCTGGCGGCCTGGGGACCAGATAAGATGTGGCTGAAGGCCAGGATCGGGCGGGGCGCCGTAAGCGGCGTTCCATTTGAAGCGGGTCTGCAAATGAACATTGTCGAAAATCCGAGGAATCTCGGACTCGATAGCGGAAAACGGAGTGCTCTCGGTGTAAAAGATAGAACGTTCCAGCGTCGTCGGCCAATCCTCGGCCTTGAGACAGTGGACGCCCAGACCGTTTTGAGCGGGGTCTTTGGACGTATGCCAACGCATGGCGAGCATGAAGCTTTGGGCGCCCCAGTACAGGCCGTCGGCATCTTTGCCCAGGATCACCGCTCGGCGTGGGCTGGTGCGGAGGGCATAGGCTTGCGGATGCGGGGGGATTTCCAGGTTTTCTTTTTTTTGTAGTTGCTCGGCGAGACCGTTTCGCCAGGATTGGCCGAGGTAAATGATGTCGTCGAGATTGTCACCTCCGCCACCCCGCAAAGCGGGGTCGCTACCTGCATTTCGTGTCACGCTTCCACCATCCGTTTCGATTTGGATGGGGACTTCGATTTGCCAGCGTTGCTTGATTTCATCGCGGATTTGTGCGGCGACGTTGCGAGCCTCCCCATCATCTTGCGACACGATCCGTGTGCGTGGATTGATGATGAACCAGCCGTCCTCTTTGGTCATCTTGCGAGGTCGCGGATAAATGAAGCAGGGGTCGGGATCGGGCGAACTGGTGATCCATTTTTTCGGCAAAGCCTTCGTGACGGGAATCCACGGCTGAAACGGCCTGATGCCCGTACGATTGCCCTTGGGCTCGCCCCACACACGGAACTCCTGGATGCCGTCCAACTGCGGGAAGTCATGTTTTCCGGTGGGCGGCGTGATCCGCCACATCACGTAACGCAGCACCGAGTCCAGACCCGAGACGCTTTCATAAGCTCGCCGATCGGTTCGTCGTTTCGCAGGTTCGACAAATGGACCGTCTCCTTCGTGAAGAAGTGTCCATGGGTCCTCTTCCTTGAGCTTGCCCCAGATTTCCAGGTCGGTGATGTTCGGATTCGGCAGCAGGACATCGAGGTCGCGGACGAAATACTCCTGGCCGAGGTCGATCTGAACGGTTCGCGGCCTTCTTCCCCAGACGGCGTAATCGGAAGGGTTCGCGGTCTGCCAGTACACAGCACCGGGCTGGCTGGTGAGCGTCCCCTTGCCAAAAGGAATCCAGCCTTCCTTGCCGCCGACGTCCTCGACCCGCATGTTGTAGTCATAAGCCCAGCCCCACTCACCAGTGACACCCTTTGACGGATTATCATCGCCGGCGATTTCATTTTTGTAGTCGAGTTTGACGTACTGGTATCGCCCGTCCGGTGCGTCCGGAAGCAGGCTGCGGATGTTGCGGTCCTGTCGATAGTTGTTGGTGAGGCAATACGGTCCGGGCGGCTTTTCGCCGGGCTGATACTGCATGAGAAATTCTTTCTTGCCGAAAATTTTGGCGAGCCCCGTTCCCTCTTTCGCTCGTAGCGTAACGGTCGCTTCCTGCTGCTTGTCACCGGTCCAGAATCCGCCCTGGCCATCACGTATCGCCACGGGCTTGTCATCGACGAGCAGTTCCACCGGCCCTTCGCCGGCGAGCGACAAAAGATAAAAACTCTTCCGATGCACCGCCACTCGTTGCGTTAAACTGGCGCCCGCATCCAGAGACACCACCTGCTCAGCGACGTCGATCTTGCCTTGGCGCTGCCACGGCGATTGATCCGCGGGCATGCTGAAATCGCCGTCCCGCAACGAATTGGCATCTTCGATGTACAACAGTCCATTATTGCCGGCGATGTACGGCGTCACGGCCACCATGTCCGTGTTCCAGGTGCTGACCATACGATTCCTGGGATCTTCCTGCTGAGCGCCCCAGCGGAAGAGCTTGAGGCCGATGACATAACCGCGAGAAGGCGCGCCCTCCGCCAGCAACCCCGGCCGCCCCGGATACCGCTTCAACTCCGCAAACGGAATCGCCATTTCCAGCATCCAGCGGTTGGGCCCGAACTTTCCCGCGGCTTCCCATTCCGGCACGTGATTGTAGTTCCCAAGCGGATTGATTGCCGCCGCGCCCCAGGCCGCGTATTTCGCGCGAGAATTGGCACGGAACGAATAGACTTCGCCATCGCCCTGCACGCCGCCGATTTCAAGGACTACCTCGACGCAATCATCGTTACCGGCAGGTTGAAACGACTGCGTCAGCGAACCATCCATGCGAACGTTCTGCAGTTCGGGCTCCTCGCAGACAAATGCAAAGTAAAGCTTTTCCTTATCGTGGCAGCTATACACCACGGTTTGCCGACCGGAGATTTCTTTGGTCGCCAACTGAGTCCATGCGCCGTGAGTGCGGCCGCAGCGTTGCCAGAGGGGATTCTTGTCCACTTCGCCGTCGATCACGGGCCCTTTGTCAACGCGTGTACAAATCAACGTGGGACGGCCTTTGGCTGGCTCCCGATCGAAACGCGTGCGGAACGCTGCATTGGCGCCGCCCTCGCCCGCGGTCGTTGAGGCGGGCGAGGATGCATCCGCCGCCCAGACAAGCCCGCTTGAGAGGATCGCAAGGATTGCCGTCAGGATCACAACCAAAAATGTGCTCAATCGTTTCATAATCGTCTCATTTGTATGTGTCGCCGCGCCCCGCAAAGCGGGGTCGCTACCTGCTGACATCCGGCGCGACAAAGCGCCAACTGAAACTCGGATTCGCATGCGGACAATGCGAATCAAAAATATCGCCCTGCACCTGCACAGGCAGATAGTTCTCGCTATACGGAAGTGCCGTCGCCATCATCCGAATCGCCTTGATCGGTTTGCCTTGAAGGTCCAGCGGAATGAAGTCCACATCCGCCGACAGACCCTTCAATTCCCCGGCCTTGCGGAACGTTTTTCCATCCTCCGAAACTTCCGCGCTCACATCGACCTTCCGTTTCCGCTGTGCGCGTGACGCCCAATGCCCCGCAAAAGAGACCGGCCCGCGAATCTCCAGGCGATCAAAAGCGGCAGGCTCGTTCAACATCATTTCAATCCCAAACTCCTGGAAATCCTGATCGCAGTAACATATGTCGTAAATTTGCTGATACTCGCGTGCTATTTGGCCGCCGCCAAGCAATTTCACGGCATAACCGATACTCCCGGCGCCCCCCACAAGGTTTCCCTGCCCTCTGCCCATATCCACAGCTTTCAGCACGATCCCCCTCCCTTTCTCCGCCGACTCTTTTCGCGGAGGCAACACCGCTATCCGCCCCGGACGATCCTTCCAGAACGCCACGTCGCGTGGCGTCGGTTCCACGCCCGTGATGGCCACGAACGCCTCCATCATGTCGCTCACGCGGAGGCCCCGAACGTCCTCAAATTCAGGTGTAAAAAAATCTATCTGCCTGATCGTCCGCTCGGGATACGGGTTCACCCATTCCACGACGTCCAGGGTGACCTGCTGGCCGTTGGGGCAATTGCCCTGCCATCCGAGCCGGTAATACGGCCTCGTCACGTCGTTGGCGTTGTTCCATTCATCGAAGAAAAAGCCGGAATGATAATACATAAATGAATCCACCGGCAGCCACGTGCCATCCTCGTAGACCACCCGGCAAGTCGGACGCAGCCAAGTCTCCTCAAAACTCATCTCCTCCGTCCGGCAATGCCAACGCTTCCGCAAAAACACGAGGCTCGCCAGCTTCTTTTCAATGGGAATCGGCCCGGCCTTCTCCGCGATCGTCGGCAACACCCGCGGAATCGTCCCCGGCGACGAACGGCCCAGCATCAAGACCCCTTTCCCATCATTTTTCGCCGGGTCAATGATGTCGAACGGAACGCCGGCCAGCATCTGAGTCCCCGTGGGCAGATAACGCAGATCGATCTCCGGCGGGCGACCGGATTCCAACGTCTCCCGCCCCGTCGGATGGCTCAGATGATTGACATATTTCCGCAAGTCCAGCATCATAAAATTCGGCCTCGTCCCTGCGCGGAATCCAGGAAAATCGTATCCATACCAAAAATCGTAAACATAATTGCTGATCGCCGAGTGATTCAGCTTCGCCGCGGGCGTCTTCCCGGGCGCATGCCACATCCAATCCACGGTCGCCGCCAGGGTCGCATCCGTACCGACCAGGCCCCACGTCGCCGTGGACGTGCCGCATAACGCCGACAACATGTCCGATATCGGCTGCGGCGCATCCTGCAGATACCGCTCCGACGACGGCCAGTTCTGCGGGCCATTCGCCGTCAGCTCAGACCGAAAATGAGATTTGATATAGGCATTGTTCCGCGGATCCAGAAAAATCCTGTAGTATGGATCATCGCGATTCCACGTGTCATACACTAAATTAGCGGGCAGCTTGTCCGGATCGATGGAAAAGAGCCGTTTGTCGCCTGGATCGCGTTCCTCGCTGTATCGAATCCACGGACTACGAAACAACCCTTTGACATGTTTCGACTCCAAGTGCCGTGCGATCCGATTGATGAAATAGGCGTACAACTCCTCCGCCGACTTGCCGCTCCTGACGCAACGCCGGCACTGCGCCCAGCGTGCCCCCTCCTTCTGATCCGCGTACACCTGCCCGAACATCCACACCTTGCTCGGATAATCAAAATCCGCCAGTATCTGATCAATTTTGGCAAAATGACGTACATAGGTCTGTTCATCCAGTGGGCAGAGATTGGCACTGCCCTTGAGTTCCGCGGGATTCTCATCCGGAGCGTGTTCACGCAAACTCGGCAAGTCCTCCGACAAACCCAGCCAGTATCCCCCGCCCTCGCCCTCTTCATCCAGAATTGTTGGCCGTATCTCGATGTGATACTGCTCCCGTACCGTGCGACAGAGCAACGGCATCTTCTTCTCCGCCCACGGCGCAATCTGCGGCCCATACGGATTGTTCCGCCACTCCGGACCAATGTAAAGCACGTTGTACTTGAACCGCGAAAGCAACTGGCACATCCGCTCGACACGCCACAGCTCCGACTCCGGCACAATCAGCACCACCGGATAGCTCCGCCGATTGTACAAACCACGCTCTAACGCACTGCCCGGCCAGTCCAGCACTTTCATCGCTCGCACCGCAATCGCCCCTCCCCCTCCTCCGGCCGCATCGTTCGCGTTCCGCCACCGCATGGCCATCATCAAACTCTGCACACCGTAATACAGGCCATCGCTATCGTTTCCGACGACGACCACCCGCCGCGGCGTGACTCGCAAACCGTATCCCTGTGGTTTACTCGCATCCACATGCAAATCACTATCCTGTGCCGCCCGCACCGCATCGGCGCCCAGCCGCGGCTGACCCAGATAAATGCTGTTATCTCCAACCGTCGACCCTCCTGCAACATCCTTCCCCGCGACGACGATCGCCAAATCCAGTTGCCATCGTCGCAGAATCTCATCGTGCATCTGCTGCGCGTCGCGTTTCGCTTCCACCTCGTCCTGCGCCACGATCCTGGTGCGAGAATCAACGCTGAACCATCCCTCCTCCGTCGCCAACTCCTGCGGACGCGGAACGATCAACGGCACATCCGCATCCATCTCCGCCGTCTTCCCCTCCGCCGGCGGAACAATCTTCTCCTGCACCCACGGCACAAAAGCCTTGATCCCCTGCTTACCTGCCGCCACTTCCCCCCACACACGAAATTCCTGGATGCCATCCATTTGCGGATACGAGCCATCCCCGGCGATCTGCATCACACGCCAGCGTAGATAGCGAACCGTGGAATCCAGTTCGCGTACTCTGTCGTAACCTCGCCGAGGCTTGCGATCAGACGGATTGACATATTGCCCATCCGTCATATACATTAACGTATAATCATCTGATTCTTTCACTTTCCCCCAGAGTTCCACGTTCCTGATGTTCGGCCCAGGCCACAGGATGTCCACCCCCTTTACAAAATATTCCTGCCCCAAATCAATATCCATCACCCGGCTCCGCCGCCCCCAGGCGCGATAATCCGACGGATTCGCCGGCAGCCAGAACACAGGCTTATTCTGCCCGGTCAGACTCCCCTTCGAAAACGGAATCGTGCCCTCCTTGCCGCCGACATCTTCGACCCGCAAGTTGTAATCGAACGCCCACGCATCGGGCGCATCGCCAATATAGGAACTCCGCAGCGAAGGATTGTCATCCCGCAAAATGCGACCCGCATAATCGATCGACACGTATCGGTACGTCCCTTCAGGTGCTCCAGGAATCTGCGAACGCAGGTTCCGATCGGCACTGCGATAATTGTTCGTCAAGCACAACGCGCCGGGCGGCTCTTCGCCAGGACGGTACTCCATCAGGATGCTCGCAGGCTTCGCGACCCCGTTAGCCCCCCTCCCCCCAACACTCACAACAACTTTATCCTGCCCCGCCGCCGTCCAAAGCCCACCTTTGCCCTCCTTCAACGCCAGCTTCTTGCCATCCACAAACACTTCCACAGGCGCCCCGCCATTCACGCTGATCAAGTAATAACTCAGCGGATGCACCGCCACCGTCTGCGTCAGGCGCTGCCCGTCATTGCTTACTTTCCACGGCGACTTCGAAGCATCCATCGAAAAATCGCTATCCACCAGCACGCTCGAATCTTCAAAATAAAGCAGGCCATTGGACCCGCAAATATGCAGATACGGATACACGATATTGGTGTTCCACGTGCTGATCATCCGATCCTTCGGGTCCTGCGGCGTCGATCCGTAGCGTGCCAGTTTCAAGCCGACCAGGTCGCCTCGCGACGGCGGCGCCATTCCCGCATCCGCGGGCCGTCTTTTCAATTCCGCAAACGGAATCGCCATCTCCAGCATCCAACGATTTGCCCCGAATTTCCCCGCACTTTGGAACTTCGGCACATGCCATGCGCTGGCCACCGACGGGCCGGCGTCTTCCGTTTCGGACTTGGGCACCGGCTGGCCGCCCCAGCCCGCGACCCGGCTCCGCGAATTGGCTCGAAATGAGTAAACCTGTCCATCTCCCTGCAGGCCGTTGAGTTCCAGCGTCGCCTCGACGAAATCATCCGAACCCAGCAGGTGTCCGCTGCCGAGGTCGCCGTCCATCCGCACATTCTTGAGATCCGCCTCTTCGCAGACGAATGCCAGATACAAGTTCTCCGCGTCATAACATGCATACACCACCGTCTGCCGCCCCGATGCTTCTTTTGTCGCGATTTGCACCCACGCCCCCTTCGTGCGGCCACACTTCTGCCACACGGGCTTCTTGTCCACTTCTCCGTCAATCACCGGCCCTTTCTCCACCCGCGTCGCCCGCAACACCGGCTGCCCCCCTCTCTCCGACACAACCTCCCGATCAAACTTCGTCCGAAACTGCTCCGCCTCACCCGCTCCTTCCGACGAAGCAACGCCATTGCTCTGCCCCAATAACACGCTACCCCAAACCAGCACCACCACCCACATCACAACCCACTGCAATCCTCTCATCACATCACTCCACGCCACTCTCGTCCGACATCCAACACCCGTCTGTGTCTGTCCGTATTACTATCGCGCAACTTCTTTCTATCCTGACAAAATTTAGCACGAAGACACGAAGAAACGAAGGACACGAAGTTTTTTATTTATTTTTTCTTCGTCTCCTTCGTTTCTTCGTGTCTTCGTGCTCAAGTCGTTTCATGATTTGGTTGCGGCTTTGCCGCGCCGGGTCTGTCTGTGGCCAATTCCCGTGTTCATTCGCTCAGTCGCCACATTGCGATCTGTCCCTTGCTGCTCACCCGGCAAAGCCTGTCGCCTCCCAACCGCCAGAAAAAGCGGAGACGGTAATCGCCCGGCTGCAACTCATTGCCGGACAGATCGACCGGACTTACCTCGCCAGTATCCACCGCTAGAGATACGACCTGGCGTGTTTGCGGATCGACGTAAATCGCATGTCGCTGCCAGATCATGGGACTCTCCGCCAGGCCGCCGATCACCCGATCAGAAGGAGGGGGGAGCCGCAACGCCGTTCGATAGAGAATCGTCAATCGTTTCAGGTCGATCGCCGCGACATGAACAGCGCCGCCGCGTAAGGCGTGGACGAGCGCCACATCGCCCACGACCACCGGCGGCGAGATCGCCTCGATATCCAACGAAATCGTACATTCAACCGCCCCGCTACGAGCATCGATCACATAAATCCGCCCCTCCAACGAATTCGTCAGCAGCACCCGTTCATGTCCCATTGCACCCGCCAATACCGGCGGATACCACAGCACCGACGCCGTCGTACCAAAAATATCACTCAGCTTCTTACGCAATTGCACAGCTCCACCAACATATGTTCGAAGCTCTCTTCCTCCACCTCCCTCCCCCGCAGCATTTTCAGTCAGCAAAACCGTCATACCACCGCCCGCACCATCCACCGGCCACTCCTTCTCCTCAATCACAGCCAATCCATCCGCCCCGGCAACACGATAACGATTACCCGCCCCCCCACGCACATAAAGTTCGCCCGCAGCGTTCATCACAGCATCACGAACCGTCTCGTGCACATCGCATGCAGCGAGTGTCGTCGCTCGGACCGAACCCACAGATTGCCGCACAACCGCCGCCTTCCCCTCCACCAATCTTCCCTCCCGCTTGAGCGTCAAAAAACTCTCACCCGACGCGGTAACACCAGGCGACAACCAGCAAACCACCGTGGGCTTATCCCGCAAAATATCCATATAACGTCGTTTCGCCTCTTCCGCATCCACCATCGCTTCTATGCACCTTGCAAGCTGCACCTGCACATCCACCGCCGCCAATTCACTACCCCCACCCTCTCCCCACGGCGTCTTCTTCAGCAATTCCACCGTTGCGTCGTACTGATCCTTCGCCGCCTTGAAATTTCCACTGACAAATTGCAGCCTCGCCAGCGCAACGCGCGAATCGAACAATTCATGCGCCAATCTGGGAACAAATCCGCTCATCCCCGGCGACGTCAGCGCCAGCTTCAGCGCCTCCGCGATCTCATCGCCATGCCGCGTTAAGTTCTCCAGCGTCGGCCGAGCCGCCGCCAGCAGTCCCAGCAAATTTGCATAGGATGCGCGGTTACGAAACACATACGGGCTCATCGCCGCCGTCCGCTGTGCAAAGTCCAAAGCGGCCTCAAGATTCCCGCCGCGGAACATACGCATCGCGACCTGTCCGAGCAAATCCGGCTCGCTGGCGGACTGATCCGCCACCGCCTGCCACTTCTCCAAAGCCTTCTCCATCTCGCCCGCCAATGCATACAAATCCCCAATCGCCTGCATTGATTCCCACTTCGTCACGGGATTGAGCAGACTGATCACCTCCAGCTCATTGATCGCCTTTTCATATTCATCCACCGCGGGATCGGCCAGAATCCTCGCCAGCGCACGATGCGAATCCAGATTCTGAAATTCCATGTCGATGACTTTTTCGTAGCACAATCGGGCTTGCGCCAGATCTGTTTTGATCCGCCGCCCCCCCCCAGCCTTTCCATGTAATTCCGCATCGACCTCCACCGTCTCGTGAATCTGTCCCAGCAGCATCCACAGGTCCGTATCCTCCCGCGAATTCGCCTGCGTATTGAGAAAATCCACCCACGGTGCGATGCCCGCCCCGCGCATACCGCCGAATATTTTCGGATCGCCCGATTCATCTTCGCTTGTATATAACAACTTTTGTCGATGTCCGTAATTTGTCAGCAGCGTGATCAGGCGGTCGTTGAGGACCTGCTTGAAATGCAGGTCCGGCGCTGCAAGCATCGCCTTGAGCGTGCTGCTGATCGCGATTGCGTGATGTCCCTGGCCGGCACGATGTTCCAAGTCCGACATCGCCATATTCAGCGTAAAGACAGCCTCTTTATTTTCCGTTCCGTCCGGCCGTTTCGCGCACGCGGCCAGTCCCTTTGCCAGCACACCCAATGCCTCATCCTTGTTCCCGCGGGCCGCAAAAACTTCCGCCAAACATGCATACCCGCTTGCCGTGAGCACGCCTTCTCTGCACAACTTATCCGCCTGCGTTCGCGCTTCAGGAGCAAACTCTTCATGCCCCAGACAAAAATCACAGAATTCAAAACGCTGCTCCGGCGTAGCGACTGCCCCTTCAACCAACCGCTGGTACAACACAAACGCCCGCTTGGGCATCCCATATCGCGCATACGCCCGTGCCAATAACAAAAACTTCTCCGGAAGCTCACTGCGTGATCCTTCCAGCTCCGTCAAAACTTTCTCCGCCTCCCCCCCCCCCCCCCCCCCTCCCCCCCCCCCCCC